>JABXID010000222.1 GCA_013373245.1 Gammaproteobacteria bacterium | reverse complement strand
AGCGATTCCGATGGCACAATAGTGAGCTATAGTTGGTCACAAACTGCTGGCACTTCGGTGATGTTAACCAGCACAGATTCAGCTGCAACTAGCTTTACTTCACCGGCTGTAGATGCGGATGAAACCCTGACGTTTGAGCTGACGGTCACCGATGATGATGGCGCAACCGATTCGGATACTGTTTCTATTACCGTCCGCTCAGCCGTCGTTGAAAATTCATCTCCGACTGTTAATGCAGGTATTGACCAATCTGTAGATGAATTTTCGACAGTTACTTTGAATGGTTCAGCTACAGATTCCGACGGTTCAATTGTTAGCTACCAGTGGACACAGTTGTCAGGGGGGAGCGTCGTGTTGAGTAATGCAGATTCTGACTCCGCCAGTTTTACTGCCCCTGATGTGATCAGCAGTGAAAATCTCACTTTCCAACTGACGGTAACAGATGATAATGGTGCAACAGGTGTTGACTCTGTAACTGTTACTATCAACCCAGTATCAACCAACACTCCTCCAACAGCGGATGCTGGAGGCAATCAAGCTGTTGTTGCTGGTGCAACAGTGACCTTAGATGGCAGCAATTCAACGGACACTGAAACTACCAATTTGGACTTTAGCTGGACTCAAACTTCTGGTTCGATGGTCACTTTATCATCTACTGACCAAGCAATAGTTACCTTTTCAGCCCCCAATAGTAGTGAAACACTTTCTTTTGAATTAACGGTAACCGATGAAGAGGGTATCTCAAGTGAAGATACGGTTATTGTCACCGTACAAGCAGCAATAACAGAAAAGATAAATGATACTGGTGTGACATTCTGTGGTGACTACGATTCAGCAGGGGGGGCAGGAGGTAGTAACAGTGAAGATTGTGCTGATACAATAAGTAGTAATGGTTTCCCAATTCCAGATGGACAGGATGCGGGTTACGGACGAGATAAAACCGCTAATGACGACTCGGATGGCCACGCAGGTTTTAGCTTTACTAAGCTAGACTCTGATGGTAATCCGTTGCCAGCCAATGCTATGGAATGGAGTTGTGTAAAAGATAATGTCACAGGACTAATCTGGGAAGTAAAAACCGATGATGACGGACTTAGGGATAAGGATAATAAGTATACTTGGTACAACTCTGACACTTCGACTAACGGTGGTTCGGTAGGTACTTTGGATGGAGGAATTTGCCCTGATGAGGGGAGTTGCGACACTGAAAGTTATATTAATGCTGTTAACGATCTGGGGTTGTGTGGCGAGAATGGTTGGCGTTTGCCATCAAAAAATGAATTATTGTCTTTATTAAATTACGAAAAGTTAAGTGCGCCTGATTATGGTATGGATACTAGGTATTTCCCATATCATAGTGATTCTTACTGGACATCAACTCCTGTTTCAGATGTTTTCTACGATGATCATGCATGGGTGATTAAATTCCCAATTGGTTATGGGTTAAAAAAGTCGAAAGGAGACTGGGCTTTTGGAAGAGCTCGCCTAGTCAGAACTCCTTAATTAGCAATGCCAATTTTATAAATGATAAAAATTATATAAGAGGACAATATGAAACTATTGAAACTGTTACTTATTAGTTTGATTTTTCATGCTAATACTGTTTTATCCACCCAAAGTTGCAACAATGATATTAGCAATAGCACTCCTAATGAGCATTTTAAAAGCAATGGTGATGGTACTGTTATAGATAATAAAACAGGATTAATGTGGATGGTTTGTAGCTTGGGGCAAACTTGGACTGGTGAGGGCTGCTCAGGAACGGCTGCTACCCTCAACTGGCAAGACGCATTAGCTCAGGCCAATGATGCTACCTATTCGGGGTTTGATGATTGGTATCTACCAAATATCAAAGAGTTGTCTAGTATTGTTGAAGATTCTTGCTATGACCCTTCCGTCAATGTTGAGTTATTTGCAGGTATTGAAAGTTATGGTTATTGGTCGTCAACTCCAAATGTTAAGAGTAAAAGTAATGCATTTTATATAGAGTTTAAAGATGGTTACTTATTTCCGCAAAGTAAGGATTTTCCTTTCCATGTTCGTTTAGTCCGAGTGGCAAATTAATGAATATTATTATTTAAAATAAAAAGAGCGACATTTGGTCGCTCTTTTACTTTACAACAACAGAGTAAGGTGTGATTTAAATCACACCTGCATTTCGGGAACTGTGTCTGGAATAATTAATTTACCAGCAGTCTTTATCTTGAAGTTTTTCTAAATGGTTGAAAAGTTTCTCGATTCTTTGATTTCATTTCGAGGTTTAAATTAAATAGGTGGCTCATAGGTTAAAAAATGAAGAGAAATAATATTGTGACATACTGATTTGGGCACTAAAATGTAGATTGATTCAATAGCATGTTATCATTTAAGTGCAAATTTGAGTGTTCAGGCGTACGAAACGATTCTAGGTTTAACCCCCATTATCACAAAAAACTTCAATCAGATTCAGGTGTTTGTTTTGTTAGCTCTAGTGGCTCAAATAACGGGCAATAAAGCGGGCACGGCTTATCATAAGATCGTAAATGCTCATATTTATGAAGATCAGCTGGAATTGATGCGAGACGTTCAACTCAAACGCAAACCTTTCCCATCACCGAAATTAATAATCAATCCAGATATTAAATCATTAGAAGATATAGAAACCTGGGTGACTATGGACGACTTTAAAGTGGAAGGCTATCAATGTCACGAGCCTATCGCTTATCCATTTTCAGTGTAAAAATGTAATAACAAGAATCAAAAACATCGCTTAATATGCGGTGTTTTTTTATGTCAATTCTCAGTAACTATTTGGCAGTGGTTTTATAAAAATCTTTGTCAAAGTCGTCGAAGTGGAAATAGCAGTTGCGGCCACTTTCTTTGGCGCCGTATAAGGCGCGATCGGTAGATATTAATATGTTATCGACGGTGGCAATGCTGTTTTCGTTGAACGTCGCGATTCCGATGCTCACAGTAATGTACTTAGAGACTTTGCTTTTTTTATGTCGTAGTTTTAACGATTCGATGTTTGCTTTGATGCGCTTGGCTACCTTTATTGCGCCCTCTTTGTCAGTCGAAGGTAATAACATGGCAAACTCCTCTCCGCCATATCGCGCCATAAAGTCACTTTCTCGCTGTTGAACATTTTTAAGCGCGAGTGCTACATTTTTTAAACATTCGTCGCCGGCCACATGGCCATAAAAGTCGTTATAGAGTTTGAAAAAATCGATATCTAATAAGATAACTGAAAGTGGCCAATGTCCTCGCTTAGCGGTATGAACATCGTGAGTTAAACGTTCATCCATCGCTCGTCGATTTGGTAAATCCGTTAAACTGTCGGTTAATGACAGTTGTTGCAGTTGTTGAGTTTGTTGTTCAACTTTTTCAGAGAAGTAGACAAAAGATTTTGCCAGTTCGCTGATTTCATCATTACCGTCGACTTCAATAGCAGAACTTTCAGATTTTATACGTCTGAGCACACTTTCGTTGAGTGATACTAAACGCGCCACAATTCGTTGATTAATAAAGTAGATGATGATCACGACAAACAATACGACAAACACCGCCAACGTGATGGACCAATTAACTTGCGTTGCAATATCACTCGATGCTTTTTGAGCATCTTCAACAATGGATTGATTAATTTTAAACGTGCTTGTGCCTGCTAATCGAGATATATCGAGTATTAAATTGTGCAGGAAGTTACCTCTGCCACGAGTTCGACCGATAATCTGCAGTTGCTCTACTCGAAGGTTAGTTAGTCCTTCTTTACCAAGCAGAGCTTGCTGTAACTGGTCTAAATTAGGTAATAAAGTTGTTACGTCTAAATTGGCTTGTTGCAATGCCAGGGCTTTTACGCGAGTTATATTGTCGCTTATGTCGCGGGCGATTTGCCTAACTGGTTGTAACCTGTTTATGTTGGCGGATTGTCCGGCCAATGCGACGATTTTGACGATAGGCAAAGAGGCTTGCTCAAAAAAACTATTGGTGACCGACAAATTCGAGAGACTGGCAATTAACGCGTTTTGCAGTTTGTAAGCTCGACTTAACTTGTCTTGGATTTGCGACTCTTTGTTTATCCGTTCAATAACTAAAGCGTTTAAATCGGCAATTTCTCGTCGAGCGGTTTTTATTTGGTTATTCAAATGAATGGAATCATCGAAACTTTCTATTAAGCTGGTTAGTTTAATTTCTTGGTGCAGCAGTTCCTTTACCGCGATACGTCGAGAAGAATGATTATTTGCATTCGTTAGGCGCTCAGTTAAATATAATATTTCTTTTAGCGTATCGTTAATTTGATTGGCTCGAGAAGCTTCTGGTAGTGAGTTTTCGGTGATGTTATTAAGTATTTTGCTGAAATTAAAAAGACGACTGTATGACATTGATGTACTGAGTAAAGACAAGACGACGATCACAACAAATGCGCCAGTCACAAGTGTGGCGAGCGATGTTTTTTTCGTTTTTTGATTGTCGTTATCAGTCATTATTCTTATTTGCTCAAATTACTTTTAGAAATATCGATGATCCGTCTATCTAGAGCTGGTGCTATGGTATTGGCAGTTCTAATGTGATTGACTAATACGTCAGATACAAGAATGTTTTTTTGTCCTTTAAAATCGAGTCTTGGTGCACTGAGTAACATAGTGAAGTCATCGCCGCCGCCTGCCAAATATTCCGAGGTCGCGACTTTATATACTTTGTTGGCAGTTACTGGCTGACCATTATGAGTCAATGAAAGCAGTCTTTGCCCCGGCGGTTTTTGACTGTTGTAAGTAAATTTTATCCCGGATACTTGTAAAAACCGACCTAACAAACTGTCGATACCACTTAACCCGTGTTCAATGGTTTGTTGCAAAACATCACCTGACAGTTCAAGCAATTCAATATTGCTGCGATATGGCAATTCGCTGATCACGTCACGTCGGGTGATTTGTTGGGAGCGAATGTAATTGCGCTCACCTCTTATCGTTCCTCCATTGATGATGGCGATATCAGCTTTCGCGTATTGTTTTAAAGCGTCGGTGAGTAAGTTACCAAATTCATTTTCTTTGCGTCGTACTAGGTTGCGCTGAGTTCTGAATGAGGTTTGTGTGTTGCCGATAACTTCGTCCAATAAGTTGTCTAAACGACTTTCATATTGTTCGACCACCTGTTGCATTTCAGCGTCTTTAAATAGCTGCTGGTAGCGAATATATTCGGTGGAAACATTTAAATTTTGCACGTCCTGCTCTTGCCAGCGAACATTTACGACGGCAAATTCGTCCTGTGAGCTGACAAAAATATAATTGGAGTGATTGGGTTTGTACTGATCTTTACGAACGTCAACGTTACTGTCTTTTTGCAGAATTAAGTCAACGATATTGTCTTCTAGTAACTGTATAACATCATTTTTAATGCCAGTGTTTATCAGTGCTACTAAATCAACACCTTGCTGGCGCAATAAACTCGCGTGTTTTTTGACAGCCTCAGCTTTGTCTAATACTCGGACTTGGGTAAGGTTGTATTCTTGAATAGCGCGTTCAGATAAGGTACTAAGTACGCCAATGCTATAGTCACCTTGGCGTGTAATGACGGAAGTGCTTAAACCGTCAAGAACATTATTTGTTTCTACGTCAATGAGGTTCGTGGCGACGATAGGGAAGGCGGCTTCATAAGCTCGCAGAGAAAGCTCATCTTCTAAGAAACTAAAATCTCGTTTCGTGGTTGCCATAACATCTGGCTCCACTTGATTCAATAAATCAACAATATGTGACCCTCGGTCAAACGTCGCTAACATGCTTGGTCCAATACTGCCACCACCAAAAAAGAAGAAAACCGGTGTCGGTTTGTTTCTATGTTTTTTTAATAGGTAAGATAATTGCGGATAAGCACTTTTTTTGTCAGAGCTAATTTCATTCATATTTCCACTAAATATGATCGTTAAATTGTGCTCGGATGTTTGTTTTGACACAGCAATTAATGGGGCAAAAGCAAATGCCATTATTAGTCCGGTGAAAAAGGCTTTGGCGGTTTTTACCATAACGTCATTTTGCTTTTTATTGGGGGTGATTTAAAAATGAAGTTAAGGTTGGGCATTTTTTGATAATGCCAGATAACTAACAACGACGCTCGATGTTAGTTATCACATGACGTTATAACTTCAATGTCATAGGGGATATTAAAGCGTACTTTGTGCTGAATTTCCAAGTAATTGTTTAAATAAGAAATTATAAGATCAACACGTTCTAATATAGTTGAAGGGAAAATAAAGTCTGTTGAGTTTATCGCAAAATTACTTTCTGAGTATTTGATAACATTTTACTCATGAGTTCGACTCTTTTTCCAATCAGTCGGTTTGAAGCGCAAGATTGATTAACAGATAAATAAACACCAAACTCTTCGGTCATCTCTAATTTACAGGTCATATTTTGCTGGTTGAGTTGACTCATTAAAATACCAGTGAAGTTTTCTAATGCGATATCACTATGCCATTGATGGCGAATAAAGGTGATGTACAGCTGGTAGTTGATGTGAGTTTCAGTGTTGGTTAATACTAAGAAATCTGCGGCGGGAAATATCATATTGGAGATACAGCAAGAGATCTGACTGTTGATGGGTAATTCAGACTCATGGATATTGAAAAATGCTTGTTGATCACCAGCCGAATTAAAATCTAATTCTAGACAGTGCAAATTCAAATAGTCATCTTCTACAAATGTCAGTTCATTTAGTAACTTTTTATATTGGTCGCCATAAGAGTCATCGCTGGAGTGTGCTTTTAGAGTGGCTGTGTTCATGTTAGATCCTTCTTTCAATTACAACCATTCTCAGTAATTCCGTTAACTTGTAGTATGAGAGGTTGCGTTCACCGTTGGTTAAATAAAGTCGTTTTTTGTTAACTTGTCAATTTTTATTACGGTGGCCAAATAAATCGTAGATGCCAATAGCTCTTAACTCACATTGCAATTTTTTAATGTGAGTCTTGGTCTCATTATATTACTCAGTGCGTTAAAGTTAGCACTAGGTGTGTTGTAAGTGAATGTAAACAAGGAACACTATGAACATAAATCAACGAATGGTCTGTGATGTAATTGTTAAGAGAGCTAAGAGCAAAAGGCATATTGGCCGTAGCATAACGGTAAAAAATAACTTTCTGGTTGTTATCCTGTTTAGCGTTTTAAGTACTTCTGTAATCGCGCAAGAAAAGTTCGTTTTTAATAGCAGTGAAGTCGTCATAAATGGTGAGTCATTTCATGGTGTTGTGGTGCCGAGTTTGAGTGTTGACGAATTGCCGTATCGAAGTGTCGATACCCAAATAACTCCATCGTTATTAGTCATGGGACAAATCGGTAAGGTATTTATTGAAGGTAACCGGATTGGGTATCTAATTACCCGAGGCGATCATGGCGGTTTTTCAGCTATAGCACAGGTAAGGTCTCATCAATATTTACCAAAGGATAACGAATTAGGTATTACTGCACGAGACAAAGCGTTTGAAATCGGAGCTCAACTTGCTAAACCTTTAGGAAGTGATTGGTTTGCGCAATTAACCGCACTTACCGATGTTAGTAATACGCATAAAGGTCAAGAGTTAGAGCTGTCGGTTTATCGTAGAGACTTTTTTGGTGACTTTCGGTTGTTAAGTTTATTCGCCGCGCAACAGCAAAGTAAAAAGCTGACTGGCTATTATTCAGATGTTGACCTTGTTGAAGATGAAAACCACCGAGCGGGCGCTGATCTGAACTTTGAATTTGAGTTAATAGGTGTTTACGACATCACTGAAAACATTAATGCTGTATTTGTCTACCGACATTATTTGCACGGTGACGGGTTGGCGAATAGCCCGCTTTCAAGCAATGACCAGACTCAACGGTTAGTGCTGGGGGTTGGTTGGACATTTTGATTTAGTAGGCTGAATGAGCAAACGTGATTAGATTATGAACGATTGCTTGGCTGCTCAATTTGTCCTTTTAATTCTTCCACCCACATAGCGGTCGCGCCACAGATAGCAACTGGCATTACTAACAAATTCAGTACTGGCACCATGGTAAATATTGAAACGACTGAGCCAAAGCCAAAACAAGCGGACTTGTTTTGGCGCAGAACTTGGCGCATATGATCAAAGGCATATCGGTTATTATCAAATGCATAATCACAATATTGCACTGCCAGTACCCAAGCGATAAACAAGAACCAAATGACTTGCCCCAATCCGGGTAAAATAAAGCCAATGAGAAAATAACCAATAAATCGTGGAATAAAATAAACCAGCTTTTTCCACTCACGTACTAAAGTGTGCGGAATTGCTTTCAACAATGCGGTGAAGTTGTCTCTACTCGGTTTTTGACCCGTTAAATGTTGTTCGACTCTTTCGGCGAGTACGCCATTAAATGGTGCGGCTAGCCAGTTGGCGGCGGTAGAAAAGAAAAAGCTGAACGCGAATATCAAAACAATAAGTGCAATAGGATAAACCAAGGACTCTAACCAAGTCAGCCAGTCAGGCAACCAAGCTACGAAGGCATCCATATGCAAACCCAGTTCGCTAAGTAGATAACCAATAGCAAAACTAAAGATAACAAAGTTGACGACAAGCGGCACTAACACAAACCGCTTCAAACCTTTGGTTTGAATGATTGAAAAGCCAGATAAAAAATATTTAATCCCATCACTAAATGTCATAAAAAGGCTCTGTTCAGGTTCCACGAAAAATTTTTGCCAGTATAATAAACTCTTGTTTTCAGACAAGAATTAGATTGTTACAAAGTACAACAATTCTGGTAGAGTCTGAATTTACAAAATTTAACCTCCAATCATAACAAGACAATATCGTAACCCCTAATGCGCTTAAAACAAATTAAACTCGCTGGTTTTAAATCGTTTGTTGACGCAACCACAGTGCCATTTCCGGATCAAATGACCGCGATAGTTGGCCCAAATGGTTGTGGCAAGTCGAACGTGATCGATGCTGTTCGCTGGGTGTTAGGTGAGAGTTCGGCGAAGAACCTGCGTGGTGACGCCATGACGGATGTTATTTTTAACGGTTCAACCAATCGTAAGCCAGTTTCACAAGCGAGCGTAGAGTTAGTGTTTGATAACGCGGAGGGGCGTTTACAAGGTAATTTGGCCAGCCGCAATGAAATATCAGTTAAACGACAAGTCAATAAAGAAGCGCAATCAACCTATTTTTTGAACGGCTCTAAGTGTCGTCGCCGAGATATTACCGATATTTTTTTGGGAACCGGCTTAGGGCCTCGCAGTTATGCCATTATTGAACAAGGCATGATCTCGCGCTTGATTGAGTCAAAGCCACAAGAGCTTAGGATTTTTATCGAAGAAGCGGCGGGCATCTCTAAATACAAAGAGCGCCGGCGTGAAACTGAAAATCGCATAAAGCATACACGCGACAACTTAGAACGTTTGGAAGACGTTCGAGAAGAGTTAGGCGCGAATTTAGAAAAATTAAAACGACAAGCCGCAACGGCTCGTCGTTTCAAAGATTTAAAAGGCAAAGAACGTAAATATAAAGCCGAGTTGTACGCGTTGAAATGGCATAAATACAATGAACAGCTGAATCTTTACGATAAGGAACGATTAGAAAAAGAAGCCGAACTAGAAGCATTTATCGCTCAACAACGTGGTGGTGAGTTAGGTATGTTGCAGTTTAAAGAGCAACATCAAACCTTGTCAGACCAAGTTCAGTCGGTACAACAGCGAGTTTACCAAGTTGGTAATCAGATAACTCGACTCGAACAGCAAATTGTATTCACGCAAGAGAAACACGCTAATCAGCGAGAAGAGAAAATCCAGCTACAACACACCATCGATGAGTCTGATGAACATCTGGCGTTTGAACAGGAAAAGCTCGAACTGACATTAGAAGAGTTAGAGCAACTGGCACCAGAGCTAGAAATCATTGAAGAGCAAATGCAACAAGCCAGTGAACAGTTGTTAATCGCTGAGCAAGCCTACGAGGATTGGCAGTCAGATTGGGAGCGTCAGCAAAAAATTGCGTCTCAATCTCAGCAGTCAGCGCAAGTTGTTCAAACCAAAATTCAAGCACAAAATACCCATATTGAGCGCCTTAAACAGCGTCAGCTTTCGTTAAGCCAAAATTTATCCGAGCTCGATGCCAAAACACTTGAAGATGAGTTGGAACAATTAGAAGAGCAACTAGAACAAGAAAACGAAGTTGTCCTGCAATTGCAATTATCCAAAGACGAAGTGGCCAGTAAATTAGCAGAAAAAGAGCAACAGAAACATACAGCGCAAGCTCAGTACGACCAGTTACACGCTGAACGTAATACATTGCAAATCAAACTAGATAACTTGTTGCAATGGCAAAGGGATTATCAAAACGGCAGTCAGTTGAATACAGAAGCACAAAATGAGGTGCTATCGCAGCAGTCTATCGACCAGTTTGGGCTTTTGTTAAGCCAGCTGGAAGTTCAAGCTGAATGGCAGTCGGCGGTAGAAACTTTGTTATCGCATCATGGTCAAGCTACAGTCGTAAATACGTTGCCAAATTCAATGAATACAGGTCACTTTATCAGTCCTGTGCAGGAAAATAATAAAAGAGCTGGCTCTGTCGCGAGTGTGATATCAAAGGGGCAGTTTCCAGAGTGGCTAAATGATGTAGCACTAATTGACGCTTCGGAAACTCAGAGTCAAAAAGACATGCAACAAATTCTGACAGACGGTCAGTGGCAAAGTGCGTTAAGTAAATCGGGTGTTTGGTATGGTAAAAACTGGCAAAGTGGTGGTTCGATTGACAGCTCAGGTGAAGTGAATGTGCTGGCACGATTCGCTGAGATAGAATCACTGCAAGCCGAGTCCGAAAATACGGAAAAAGCTTATTCACAAGCTGAACAAGAGCTTGATGATGCAAAGTCACAGTTAAACGCCACTAAGCAACAACTGGCTGAGAAAGAAGCTGAGTGGCAACAACAGCAACAATTATCGAATCAACTCTCAGTGCAGCAACAGTTACTGAAACAAAAAGTTGAACAAAGCCAATTACAAGTACAAAAACTGGAACTGGAAATCGAGTCTCTGACAGAGCAATTGGAGTTAGAGGAAGAGACTCTTTGGGGCTTAGAGCAAGAATTGGAGTTCAGCCAAGAACAAAAATTTGAATTGGAAAACCAACTGCAAGAGCTTGAACAAAAGAAGTCTGAGTTACAGGCTCAGGTCAATAACAGCAAAATGCAGCTAGAAAGCTGTAAAAATCAAAATCATCAAGTAGCTTTAAAAAAACAAACACTCAATTCGCAATATGACGCATTGCAGCAAAATATCACACGAGCGAATCAACATAAGTCTCAACTTGAGCAAAAACTACAACAACTGAACGAAAGTTTGCAGTTAGATAGCGACCCAACAGAAACACTAAAAATGGAGCTAGAAGAGCAGTTATTAGTGCGAGTTGAAGCGGAAGAAGAACTGGCAATAAAACAAAATGAACTGGCAGATGTTGCACAAAGCATCAAGGAGTTAGAACAAGGTCAATCTGGTATTATGGCCAAATTGGATGGAATGCGGGCGGACATCGAAACCATTAAACTGGATGGTGAAGGCGCGCGCATTCGGGCTCAAAATATGCTGGAAACGTTAAACGACATGGAGCAACCACTCAAACCTGTATTAGAGTCTATGCCGGTCGATGCGAATGAAGACGAGTGGACTCAAGAGCTTGAAAAAACTACTCACGCGATAAGTCGTTTAGGTGCGATTAACTTAGCCGCCATCGAAGAGTATGACGTACAAGCTGAGCGCAAAGGCTATTTAGATACGCAATATCAAGATTTAGTTGATGCTTTAGATACATTAGAATCTGCTATTCGAAAAATAGACAGAGAATCACGCGCTAAGTTTAAAGAGACCTACGACAGGGTTAACAACGATTTACAAATGCTTTTCCCAAAAGTATTTGGTGGTGGTTCTGCGTATTTAGAGCTTACGGACGACGATATGTTAGAAACCGGTGTGACCATTATGGCTCGACCTCCAGGTAAGAAAAACTCGACAATTCACTTGTTAAGTGGTGGAGAAAAAGCGTTAACCGCATTATCATTGGTGTTTTCGATATTCCGGCTTAATCCTGCACCGTTTTGTATGTTAGACGAAGTGGACGCGCCACTCGATGATGCGAACGTCGGGCGGTTCTGTAAGTTGGTAAAAGAAATGTCGGACACCGTTCAGTTTATTTATATCAGTCACAATAAAGTGGCAATGGAAATGGCAACCCACCTAACGGGCGTAACAATGCAAGAGCCTGGGGTTTCACGATTGGTTGCAGTTGATATTCAAGATGCCGTGAAAATGGCGGAAGCATAATTAAAGGGTTTTAATCGATGGCAGAAGAGTTAAGGCTAGCGCTAATTTTATTAGGTGCATTGGCAATTGGTAGCGTGATATTGCACGGTATTTGGACCGTTCGCCGCACAGTTAACGCGGAACGCAAAGCTGCTAAAAAAGAAGCGGAAGAGCAAGAGCCTGAAGTCGCGCCAGAAGAACAAGAAATTCAAAAATTAAAGTTAAAACAAATGGAAATGGACTTTGCTACTTTGTCGGAAAGCAAACAACAAGGGCAAGGTATTCCAGTGGTTGATTTGGATGTCGATTCAATCTATCGCAAAGAAAACCCTGACTCAGCTTCGCAAGCGACAGAGTCGTTTACTGAAGAATTGGATGAGTCTAGAGATACAGATGATATTTTAGCAAGCCAACAAGCAACACCAATATCGCACGAAAAAACAAATGATTCTCAGCAAGGTATGTTCATTGATGATGATCTCGACCTACAAGATCATATGCCGACTTTTTCGAGTCGTGAGGTTGACGGCGATCCGCTTGCTGTTCGATTAAACGCCGAGAGAGACGATGAGCAGCTATTGGATGAAACACAAAGCTTCTCAACTCAACAGGATGAAAGAGCCGATAACGACTTGTTAGAGACTCAAACGATTGCTACTGACGATCGAAGCCTTGAGTCAGACGATACGTCGCAGTCAAAGCCTGAGCCAGAAAAACAAGAAGTTTTAATGTTATTTGTCGATAAACCCGAAGGCTTACCTATCGATGGAGCAAAGCTGCTACCTACCTTACTTACTTTAGGATTCAAATTTGGTGATATGGACTTATTCCATCGCCATCAAAATAGCTCTGGGCAAGGGGAGATACTGTTTAGCTTGGCAAATATGTTTAACCCTGGAACGTTTGATATCGATAATATGGAACAATTGTCGACGCGGGGCTTAACTATTTTTATGACTTTGCCGAACGCCGCAGAGCCGTTACAAACGTTTAATATGATGCACAATGCTGCCAAAAAAATAGCTGACGAATTTTCAGCCAAAGTGCTAGATGATCAACGACGTCCATTGGATGTGGCAATTGTTCGTTCGTATGTAGAGCGCATTCGTAAGTTCTAGAATTTACTAACTCGCTTTTAGAATAAAATTATAAATTACAAGAAGTTATCATGATGAAATTGTTTCACGCTTTGCACTCGTTTTTAAAATCAGAAAAAGGTGCAGAGCATTATAAAAAATCACATCGAGTGGTGTTAAACGTGGTTGGCAGTTTGTTTATTATTTTGGCTTCGAGCGCGGGCTATGCGGCAAGTTTTGCTGACGATTTAGGGTATTACATTCCCGTTGTTGTGTTTTATCTACTAGGCTTTGGTTGCTTGATTGTAGGCATTTGGGGCTCTAACGGTGCGGTTGGAAAAATGTGGGGCGCAAAGTAGATAAGCAGTAGAAAGCACCATTAGCTACTCTTCATAAAGCTCTAATGGTAATCCATCAGGATCGGCAAAAAACGTAAACTTTTTCCCTGTGTACTCATCGATTCTGATGTCCTCCACGCTAATCCCTTGTTCTTCTAAGTAGTCACGAACGTGCTCTACGGACTTAACAGAAAATGCCAAATGCCTCAGTCCTTGCGCTTCAGGAAAGCTAGGGCGCTCCGGGGCGTTAGGAAATGAAAACAATTCTATTTGTCCGCCATTAGGCAGTTTAAGGTCTAGTTTGTAGGAATCTCGCTGTGCGCGGTAGTGTTCATCAATGATCTGCAAGCCGAGTATTTCATTATAAAAGTGTTTAGAACGTGGGTAATCAGAACAAATGATTGCAGCATGGTGAATTGAATTTAACATTTGTTTTCCTTTTGTATTGTTCAAGATTATTGAATCTGATCTTTCAGTTTTTGAAATATTCTTAATGTTTAGATTAGGCCAAAATCTGGGACGTGATTACTAATAACAAATAGAGGAGATCACAATGAACATATTCAATAAAGTATATCAGATAGTCAAAAATGTGGTGGTCGAGCAACCAGTAAAAGTTCAAGATTGCAATTACAGCGACGATTATTACGGTGATCGAGTGTGTCGTATATCGTCAAATTGAACCCGGTTATACAGGTTAGTATTGTTTACAAGCACTGTTGAATTGTATTGGTACAATATCGACGGTGTTTGAACTTATAAGCTGAATTGTGACTATTCGTTCTCTTCGCTTTTTTTGCGAGGATTAGGTCGGCCACCGGTGATCTTATCAGCTCGTCCTTCTTGTTTGGCTTTTTCGGCTCTGCGTTTTCTGACTTCTTTTGGATCGGCAATCAGTGGTCGATAGATTTCAATACGATCGCCTTCGTTTAATGTATCGGACAGCTTTGCAGTGCGAGACCAAATACCGACTTTATTTTCAGTTAAATCGATTTCAGGATGGTCCGCTAAAATTGTTGAGCGTTGAATCGCTTGTTCTATATTGGTGCCAGGTTCAACTTGCAACACTAATAAGGTTTGTTTGTTCGGTAACGCATAGGCGACTTCGATATTAATTAGTTCAGCCATAAATTTGTTTTGCTCGTTGGGTAAATGCCGTGACCATGCTTGAGATCACTTGGTTAAATACTTTGCCAAAAGCTAATTCGATTAACTTCGATGAAAACTCGAACTCAATATTAAGTTCGACTTTACAAGCGTTCGCGTCGAGCTCAGTGAACGACCAAACACCGACCAGTTTCTTGAATGGTCCATCTCGTAATTGTAATTTGATTTGTTGATTAGGCACCAATGTATTTGTAGTTGAGAACCACTTACTTACACCAAGCTTACTTATCAACAAGGCGCCTTCCATTTGCTGCTCGGATTTTGAAATACATTTGGCATCAGCGCAGCCGGGAATAAACTCTGGATATGTTTCGATGTCGTTAACGAGATCGTACATTTGCTCGCAGCTATACATCACTAATGCTTTACGTGAAATGGTTGCCATTTAACTAGCGCCTGTTTATCTTTGCTTTTTTTGTGCATTCTAACAAAGTTTGCAGTAAAAAGACGTACAAAAATAACGTCATAAGCATTACAATCGCCATTCAATTGGAGAATTAAAATAGTATGGCAAAAAAGAAAGCTAAAACCCCCTCGAATAATATCGCTCAGAATAAAAAAGCGCGTCATGAATTTGTCTTAGATAAAAAGTTTGAAGCGGGTATTGAGTTACAAGGTTGGGAAATCAAAAGCATTCGCCAAGGTAAAGTGAATATGACTGACGCCTATGTGTTTGTAAAGCAAGGCGAAGTGTTTCTTTCAAATACGCAAATTCAGCCATTGAATCAAGCATCAAGCCATGTACTGTGTGAGCCAAACCGCGTTCGAAAATTGTTGTTAAATAAACGCGAAATTTCAGAGTTAATTGGCTCGGTTGAACGTAAAGGTTACACACTTGTACCAACGTCAATGTATTGGGTGCGTAATTGGGTAAAAGTATCGTTTGCTTTGGCAAAAGGTAAATTGGCGCACGATAAACGTACTGACATTAAAGACCGCGATTGGTCGCGTCAAAAAGAACGTATTATGAAACATTCGAGCAAGTAAATTCGAAATTGAAACAAAAAAGCCAGCTTTACGCTGGCTTTTGTGATTTTGTAAAATACCACTACTGTTATTTGACACTAGTTTGAGCAAAGAGCTTTTAGGCTGGTTGGCGAATAATTTAAATAATCACTCTCACTCACCGCCATGATGGCGTACGCACTTTGTTCTAAATCCAGCAAGTCGTCTCTTACTTTAATATAAGCCACCGCTGGGACGTTGCCTTCTCGCGTTAGTGCAGCAGAGGTATTATCTTCTGCCATCTCAACAGCAATAACGCCATCACAAACGTTAATGGTCCAATCTAACTCTGATATTTCTGCGTTGGTCCAGCGCAATTCCGCACTCCACGTCACTCGGTTGGCGATACTTGGTGTGGTGCCTGACAATAATAATTGCGGAGCAACGTCATCAAAGTTATTGGCGTTAAACGAATAACTTTGCACGTCATGACAATCGGCAATTTTACCGTTATTGGCAAGTTCAAAGGACTCCTCTTCACTCACCGCAGTATAACAAGGATAGTCATCACGGGCTGTGATGGTAATAGTATGATTGCCTGCACGTTTTGGTGTCGCATAAGACATGACATACAGGCCATCCTCAAACGTTTTGACTCGGGTGAGTGCGTCATCAAGCACATTAGCCAATTCAGTAAAGTCATCGATGCTAAAAATATTATTTTTACTGGTAAACTCTTGCAATTCCGCAGTGCTTACTTCATTGCCTAGTGCGATGAAATACACGTCCTTTTCACTTACAGCTTTGATGGCAGAGTCTTTACTGGCTTTTGCTGAAGTATCTATGCCATCGGTGAATAAAATCAAATTTCCGTATTCTACGCCATTTAACGATATATCATTTTGCCAAATGCTGGTGCCTTCGATTAGCGCGCCATGTAAGTTGGTGGAGTTTCCTCCTAACTTAATGTTTTCAATCGCGTTGACCAGTTGATTGGCGTCTTGGCTCTCAGTGACGAGTGTTTCGACGTTACTATCAAAGGTTAGCAAGGTAACGTATTGATTTGCCGAAAGTTTGCTTTCACCGGTTTGTTCGTCAAGGATAGAGTCGCTGACAATCGACTTGATGCTATCAAGTTCACTTTGCTGTAACGATGAGCTGATATCAATCGCAAATACTGTGTGGTATTGCGCATTCAAATTGGCAAGTTGGTCAATTTCTAAAAAGGATTCGCTGGGGGATATCGGCGAGCCGTTTTCCTTTACTTCCAAATAGTCGGTTAAATTTTCAGTAGTAATGTTGTCCAGTGCGGCTTCCGTATTTCGATCAACTAAGTGAAACGCGAAAGTCACAATTGACGGTTTTTCGGTATTAAACGCTAAGCCATTTAAACTATATGCCACTTGGTCGGTACCATCACATTCGATTAGAATATCAGTTACGTTGCTTTCTGATGCACCTGAGCCGTTTGTGATAACACACGTCAAGTCCTTACTGGTGCTTTCGACTGTGACCAAATAATTTTCACCATTGGTAACTCGAGACTGTAAAACAAAATCGCCGTTATTAGTGAGTACTTCGTCGGTACCATTTACTTCTAGAGTGATATCGCCACTTAAGCCTGTGATAGTGCCTGATAGGCCATAAGTGCCAGCATTTGGATTGGGTTTGTCATCGTCACAACCGGCTAATAATAGTGCAGCCGTTGTCAGCGCAATGATCTTTTTCATGTTTAGTCTATTCCTAACTTTTTACGCAGTTGGTAATCTCGCTCGCGTTTTTTATCTATTGCTAAACGTCGTTTGGATGTTGTTGATGTACAGAATTGCTGTAAGTATTCGATTTCTTCAGCGGTCACCACGACAGCTCGCTCTTGTGGACAAAAATACGAGCGAACTTTGCCATCATAATCGTTATTGACGGTTTTTGTCACTAACTCGACAAGTTGTGTATAGCTGCTTTGCTCTTGAAAATGGTGCTTGATAATGTAGTCATACTTTAGATCCCAAATAAGCTCAACACCTTCGGACTCACCATAGGTTTTAATGGCGTTTCGTAAAGTATCGTTTTCTTTAAAGCGTCTGCGTTTCACTTCGCCTGTCCAATTCTGATCTTGTGGTGTAACTGTTGCGCCGCGCTCTTGTAATTGGCGAGTAACCGATTTGTCGTTTTCAGGCATTTTAATGATGTAGTCATCTAACTGCTCGTCACCCGGCATAAATGAACTACGAAATGTTGCATAAAATTTAGCGACGCCATCAGCCATTTGGTGAGTGGTTTTTTTACCACTTGGATCGCCACCAATAGTCCAGAAAAGCACGCCTAATACAACCAACACCAAGATAATAGGGATGATAATTTTCAGAATGTAGCCTTTACTTCTTGTGTGTTGCTTACTTTGTTTCATAACCTTTTTTCTTGCCTACTTTAATACAGAGATTGTGGTGCGTGTTCAGGTCGGGTTTTAAATCTACGGTGCACCCACATGTATTGCTCCCTGTTTGCTAGTATAGATTGTTCTACCCAACGATTCACTATAACGGCATTTTGGGTGGAGTCACCAGTAGGGAAATCCTGAAATGGCGGCAAAAACTCTATTTCATAGCCTTGTCCATTCGGCAGGCGTTGCAGTTTGGTTGGTATGGTTACTGCGTTTTTATGAGAGGCAAAGATTTCTGTTCCTGTTGTTGTTGCGGCTTCTTCAACCGCAAAAAACGGCACAAACACACTGCGCTTTTTACCGTAATCATGGTCAGGTAAATAAACACAAACTTCGCCTTTGGATAATGCTTTTAACAGACCTTTTACATCTCGTTTGCTGATCATTGGATTTTTGCCCTGATGACGCCCACGATATTGAACCCATTCTAATAAGGCGTTGTTATGTGGTCGATAAAAACCCGCATAGTTCCAACGCTCACCAAGAGTTCTGACCATCATTTCAAGTGGCAACACATGAGTAAACAACAAGAATACGCCTTTACCTTGTTGTTGCGCAGCTTCAATGTGTTCAGTGCCTTTGAATTTGACCATAGACTTTAGGCGCCATGACGGCCACCACCAAGCTATGCCACTTTCTAACATGGCGAATCCCATGTTCTCGAAATTGGCCTTTACTAACTGTGCACGTTGATTTTCGTCCATGTCAGGGAAGCAAAGTTGTAAGTTCTTATCTGCTATTTTACGTCGGCTTTTCACTAGCTTATGCAACAAGGCACCAAGTGATTTACCTAACATTAATTGCAATCGAAACGGCAACCAACTCAATAAATATAAAAATATAATAACCAACCAAGTTCCCCAGAATTTAGGAACTAAAAATCGCCATTGAAAAGTTGGGGCGACAAATGATGTTTTTTTGTTTGTCTGACTCAAAGTGCACTCACTTCACATGATCGAAATACTATAAAAACTATAATGTTTTTCGTTGAAGGTAAACCCATAAGGGAGTGGGTAGCGAACGTTATTGTTCGCTCTCAGTATCCCAGTGTTTGGCTAATTCATTAAGTAATTGGTCTAATTCTCCAGACATTAATGCAAAATCAGCGTCGAATTTAGCCAATTTATCGTCATTACCTACATCTTCATTTTGTTCTTTTATGACATCTAAAAATTTGATTTGTTTGATGGCGGCATCTTCGTTGAGGTTAAACTTAATTTTTTCATCCCAAACTAGCCCCAACTTATGAACGAATTTACCATTGCTGATGTGCAATTGAACTTCTTCTTCGGTGACGTCGTGGTTTTTTAACTTAGCAACTGCAGCTTCTTCATCAAGCGCTTTTAGCTCGATGTCGGTCGAGAATTCAAATGGTGTAGGCAACTCGTCATTTTTGACCCATTGGGTCAACATCACAATGAGTTCGCTGTTTGGTTTAAATGGTAAAATTGGCAGAGAACCCAATGACTGCCTTAAAAACGCTAATAGGTTTTCTGCTTTATTTGCGCTGCTGGTATTTACGATTATGCGTTGTAAGTCGTAGTTGATATAAGCGTATAAACGGCTGCTCTTAGTAAAAGCTTTAGGTAGCAACTGCTGTACGATTTCTTCTTTAATCGTTTGTTTTTCTTTTTTACCAACTTTTTGACCGCGCTCTGCTTCTATCAGCTGCACTTTTTCTTCTAATGCATCTTTTACCACGGAAGTTGGTAGGATTTTTTCTTCGGTTTTTAAGCACAATAAGGCGTTGTTATTGGCTTTATGGACTAGGTTTTGAGTTCCTGGTATGGCGGATACCCAGCCTTGTTTCTGTTGGTCTTGCGTGCCACATGGTCTGAATATGTGTTCGGCTAACGCGCTTTCTAACGAGTCAATTGATGTATCAAATGGTTTGGTAAAGTAATAGGTAAAAGCGTTGTTGAACCACATATTAAAAATAATTCCGTTGTAATTAGTCGCTGCACATCGGTTGCTCATAGCACCATACTTGATGCAAAGCAGCGTTTGACCAAGATATTAGGGAGAATCATAACAGAGGGTAAAAAAAAAGGCTGTATGAATATCAGCCTTTTGTGTGCTTATTCACCTTTATTTTTTGGCAGTTTCAAGCGGTAAGTCAGCCCTTTGCCAACATCGCTTGAGGCTTCAATATCACCATCGAGTGTTTGCTTAACTAGGTTATAAGCGATGTTGGTGCCGAGGCCAGAACCACCCTGGTCGCGTTTGGTGGTAAAGAAAGGGTCAAATAACTTAGCAAGTAGTTCTGGCGATACACCTTTACCGTTGTCTTTATATTCAATTTCGACGAACTCACCAGCGTCTTTAATATCGATATCAATGACGCCTTCGTCGGTTTGCTCAAATCCGTGAATAATACTGTTCATTAAGAAGTTAGTGAATATTTGCGAAATTGCTCCAGCGGGCACAATCATAGTGACGTTGTCTGGGCTCGAGATATTGATCTTGTGATTAGAGTTTTTCAACTTAGGCTTGAGAGAGGTGATTATCTCTTTTAAATACGATTTTAAGTTAATTGTTCGTACCGCTTCACTGGCTTGGTCAACTGCAATTTGTTTGAAGCTCGCAATCAACTCACTGGCGCGATTTAAGTTGTTGTTCAATAGCTCAATGCTTTGGTTGCCTTCTGAAATAAAGGCTTTCATATCCTTAGCGCTGAGTAACTTTTCATCGAATTTTTTACCAACATCATGGATTCTGTCGGATAAATAACTGGTTGCGGTCACCGCGACACCAATTGGTGTATTTACATCGTGGGTGATACCGGCAACCAAACCACCAAGTGCAGCGAGTTTTTCTGATTCGACTAATCGACCTTGTGCTAAACCTAGATTTTCGATGGTCTTTTCAAGTTCTTGAGTTTTGTGCACCAACTCGGACTCGGTATGACGGCGAGTTTCGATCTCTTCTTTTAAACTCTTTTGGTTGGTTTCCAATTGATACTTTTGTTTTTGTAGGTCCATCATCGCCTGACTTAAGTTCGCGGTTTTTTTGGCGACCTCTTGTTCTAGCATTAGATTTTGTTGATCCAGAATGTCGTTAGTTTTTAACAACTCTTTTTGTGCTTGTAGTAGCTGCTTCTGGGAGCTCGCAATTTTATCTATAAGTTCATTGAAGGAATGTTGAATGACCGACAATTCATTGTCGTCATCTTGTGAAATATGAATATGAGCATTGTCGATAAATTCTAAGTCAATGCTTTCTACTTTTTTAGTCAGCTCTGTTAGCGGTTTTGTTAGGTGCTTTTTAAACGCAAGGGAGAATAAGAAAATTAAGAATAGCGTTTTTACAATGGCACTACCTATAAGAAATAACACAGAAAGCAAAATACGGCTAAGTACTATCTCACGACTGGAAAAAAGTGTCACGTCGCCAACTTGGGTTGTTCTGCCTGAAAACTCAAAAATAAGCGGGAAGGTATAGCCAAACAATCCGCTAGAATCAGAAATTACGGCGCCTTGATCGCTTAACGCGGCGTTTTTGAATACGTCGATATTGGCGTTTGAAACGTCATCGCCCATTTGCGTTAATAATTCACGATTGTCATCACGAATAAGTACGCCTTCCACCATAGGGATTTCAAGTAATCCCTCTGAAATCGACACTACTTGCGGCGTGTTCAACTCCCATATAGCTCGAGTCAAACTCTCGCTAAATGTTTTTTCTAGATTACGCAGTTCGTTACTTATGTATTCTTTGGTATTGGCATAATCAGCATAAATTTGAGCACAGGTAACAATGAATGTGAGGATAAAGTAAACAGACAAAACACTAACAAGTAGTTTTCGTGAAATGCTTTTGTTTGCTCGCATCTTATATCAATCCCTATAAGTTCTCATGTGTGCCACTTCTTATTCCTATTCCAATAACGACAGAAGTGGTGAGAGTATTGTTTATTATTAATTTTAGTCTGTGTTGAACGTCAAATTATAAGACGTAACTATAACCCCATTAAAACCAATATAATAGCGAATGACAAGATTGCATAGTTCAACGACCATTAAAAAACTGAATATGAAACAATAAGTTTGTTTAGATTGCGTCAGATGCAACCATAAATGCTATAAAAAGCACTTGACTTTTTACTCTAAAAACAGGATTTTAACCTCCATGAAATTACGTAGCACCAGCAGCATAATTATTATTACCATTACCCACTCAGGGTAAGTTGCTGGTCGTGCATAAATTTTGCAAAGCCCGTGACTTAACCTCACGGGTTTTTTGTTAATTGCCTATAAGAAAATAAAGGAAAGTTGTTATGAAAGTTGTTAAATTTGGTGGAAGCTCCTTAGCTAATTATGACCGTTTTAAAACGGTAGCTAATATTATTGCGACGCAAACCCGAACAACTTCTATTACAGCCGTTCTTTCAGCCCCCAAAACAGTAACTAACCAATTGGTTGCACTTTGTGAAACAGCAGAGCAAGGTCAAGATTTTCAAGATAAAATTGACTACCTAAAAGATTTTTTGCTGGCGATTGTGAAAGATGCAGCGCTGGACAACAATGAGTCGTTAGTAACAAGCATCGATGAGATCATCGCGAGTATAACCGACAAACTAACAGGTGTTCGTTTAATTCAAAGCTGTCCAGAGCACATTAAAGCTTACGTTATTTGTCGCGGTGAAGTGTTCAGCGTATTGCTTATGCAAGCCTTATTTGAAAGTAAAGGTGTTACCTCGCAGGTATTAGATCCAACTAAGTCAATCATCAGTTCAGACGATGCGTTAAATGGTGTTGCTGATATTGAATTAAGTCGAGCTGCGTTAGTTGCTCACATGGAAAGCGGTAATCAAGTTTATTTGTTACCTGGTTTTACGGCAGCAAATGAAGAAGGACAGTTAACAACATTAGGTCGCAACGGTAGCGACTATTCGGCAGCAATTGTTGCTGCGTGTTTGCATGCGGATGTTTGCGAAATTTGGACCGACGTTGACGGTGTATACAGCGCAGACCCTCGTTCAGTCAAAGGTGCGATGTTGGTTGAAAAGCTATCGTATTCTGAAGCGATGGAATTGTCTTATTTTGGTGCTAGCGTGTTACATCCAAAAACAATAGGCCCGTTGGCTCATTATAAAATTCCATGTGTTATCAAAAACACGCTTAATCCAAGTGCTGAAGGCACTTTGATAGCGACAGAAGCAAACAACACGACACCAATTAAAGCCATTTCAAGCTTGAATGACGTATGTATGATGACGGTTTCTGGCCCGGGCATGAAAGGAGTTGTTGGTATGGCCAGCAGAACCTTTAAAGCAATGGCTGACAACAACATATCTGTCGTTTTGATCACGCAGTCATCATCAGAATTTAGTATCAGCTTCTGTATTTATTCCGAGCACAAAAAAGAAGCGTACAACGCCTTGGTCAATGAGTTTGAGTTAGAGATTAAAAATGGTTTATTAGAAGAACCAAGACAAAACGATGATGTTGCTATCGTATCGTTAATTGGTGAAGGCATGCGCCAAAGCAAAGGCATTGCTGCTAAGTTCTTCACATCATTGGCTCAGGCTCGTTTGAATATTTTAGCGATTGCGCAAGACAGTACAGAAAGTTCCATCTCTGCGGTGGTAGAGCGTCGTAAGTGCGCTGATGCCATCAAAGTTTGTCACGAAAATTTCTTTACCAAAGTACCTTCAATTGACTTATTTGTGCTTGGTTGCGGGGTTGTCGGTAGCGAACTTATCAACCAAATTAAACGTCAACAAACGTGGTTGCACGAGCGTAATATTCGTTTAAATGTCTATGGAATCGCCAACAGCCGTAAGTTGTTGTTAAACTCGGAAGGCATCGATTTAGAAAGCTACGAGACGCAACTTGAACAAGCGGAAGATAGTTTCAGTTTGTTGAACGTAAAACGTTTTGTCCAAGACAATCATTTAGTAAATCCAGTCTTAGTTGACTGTACGTCGGCAGAAAATGTTGCAAGCCAATACGTTGAGTTTTTAGCCGCTGGATTCCATATAGTAACGCCGAACAAAAAAGCAAACACTGGCAGCATGGCTTACTATCATGAATTGCGTGCAACCGCTCAATCTACTATGCGACGCTTTTTATATGAAACAACGGTAGGTGCAGGCCTGCCAGTAATAGACACCCTGCAAGGTTTGTTTAATGCAGGTGATGAGCTTGTTGCGTTTGAAGGCATTTTGTCAGGTTCACTTTCGTACATCTTCGGTAAAATAGATGAAGGTCACTCTTTATCACAAGCCACGATAGAAGCGCGTAACTTAGGTTATACAGAACCAGACCCGCGAGATGATTTAAGTGGAATGGACGTAGCGCGTAAATTATTAATCATGGCACGTGAAGCAGGAATGGAACTTGAGTTATCTGATATTGAAGTTGAATCTGTTTTAGGTAATGAGTTTGATGCTACCGGTTCAATAGACGACTTTTTAGAGAAACTTCCGTCGCTTGACCCAACATTCCAAGCATTAAATGACAATGCGAGAGCTAACAACCAAGTGTTACGTTACGTTGGTGAAATTAAAGAAGGCAAGTGCCGCGTTAAAGTGGTAGCTGTTGATTCAGATAATCCATTGTACGCTGTTAAAAATGGTGAAAACGCGTTAGCGATTCACAGTGCTTATTATCAACCGATTCCTTTTGTACTGCGCGGATATGGCGCTGGTGCTGCGGTAACAGCAGCAGGTGTATTTGCTGACGTGATGAGAACATTAAGCTGGCAACAAGAGGTAATGATATGAGTTTCGACGCTTCATTAATCGGTCGTTCTGCGTCTGCTTATGCACCTGCCAGTACAGGTAATGTCAGTGTAGGATTTGATTTATTAGGCGCGGCATTAGAGCGTATTGACGGCGAAAGTTTAGGGGATACGGTTCACGTAACTTTTGCTGAAAAAGGTTCGATGAAAAACTCTGGCACTTATGCTCATGTTTGCCCTGACAATGCGGAAGATAATTTGGCTTGGCAGGCGTATTTATTGTTTTTAAGTCGCCTAAAACCAGAAGACCAAACGCGTTTCCCAGCCGTGGATATGGAGCTTGTAAAATCTTTGCCTGTGGGCAGTGGCTTGGGCTCTAGCGCATGTTCAGTAGTTGCTTCACTTACTGCTCTTAACCGTCTGTTCGACAATTATTTCACTGACGAAGAGCTAATGGTTCTAATGGGGGAAGTGGAAGCAGGTGCTAGCGGTGATTTACATTATGACAATGTAGCGCCAAGTTATTTTGGTGGCTTGCAGTTAATGAGTCCACACCAAGATAACCCTATTATTCATTTACCAACGCCAAAAGACTGGTATTGGGTAATGGCATTTCCAGGTTTCTCTTTGCCAACAAAAGAAGCGCGTGAAGTGTTACCAAAGCAGTACGATAAAAGTGTCGCGATTGACAATGCACAGCATTTAGCGGCCTTTGTTGCTTACTTGTATCAAGGCAACGAGCCGTTAGCGGCTGCGACAATAAAAGATCTGATTGCTGAACCTTATCGCGCTTCGTTAATCAAAGGGTTTACGGACAATAAAACCGCTCTGTTAGAACAAGGTGCGTTGGCGGTTGGAATTTCTGGAGCCGGGCCAACATTGTTTGCTTTAACTTCTGAAAAAGAACAAGCTGAGCAATTCAAGCGCCATTTAGAACAAAATTATGTCCAACCGGACGGTGGTTTTGTCCACATCTGTCGTTGTGCAGATGCTGGGGCGAAACAAATAGAATTATCGAATTAACAAGAAAAGAATGAGGAAACCATGCTGTTAGAAAATATCAAGCATAATGATCAGCAGGTAAGTTTTGAACAAGCTGTAAAACTAGGATTGGGGCGTGACCAAGGCCTGTTTTTTCCAAAACAAATTGCGCCTCTAGCAGACATTGACGCGCTTTTAGAAAAGCCATTTATTGAACGCAGTGCGGTAATTTTATCGCACTTACTAAACAATGAATTGACGCAGCACGAGTTGCAAGAAATCATCGGCAACGCGTTCCAATTTCCTGCGCCACTAGCGCCTGTGGTCGACAATATTTACAATTTAGAACTATTTCATGGTCCAACGTTGGCGTTTAAAGACTTTGGTGCGCGTTTTATGGCGCAGTGTTTAAGCCGTTTCAGCAAAGGTGAAAAGTTAACGATTCTAACTGCAACTTCAGGTGACACAGGCGCAGCAGTAGCGCACGCGTTCCACGGTATTGATAACATTCGAGTAGTGATCTTATATCCAGAAGGCAAGATCAGTCGTTTACAAGAAAAGATGTTTTGTACTCTTGGTGGCAACATTGAAACCTTATCCGTACAAGGTGATTTTGACGATTGCCAAGCGTTAGTGAAAGACTGTTTTGAAGATCAAGCGTTACGTGATGAGATTGGCTTGAACTCAGCGAATTCGATTAATATCAGTCGTTTATTTGCTCAGGTATGTTATTACTTTGAAGCGGTTGCTCAGTTACCGAAGGAGCAACAAGCAGAGTCTGTCTTCTCTATTCCAAGTGGTAACTTTGGTAATTTGTCAGCAGGTATAATTGCTAAGGTTCTTGGATTGCCAATCAAACGCTTTATCGCGGCAACAAATTTAAACGACACTGTGCCTCGTTATTTACAGACGGGCGAGTGGGCGCCAAAGCCAACAGTTGCAACTTTGTCTAATGCGATGGACGTAAGCCAACCAAATAACTGGCCTCGTATTGAACATATGATTGAACAAGGTTGGTTTGATAGAGAGTTGTTAAGCGGTTATTGCATTGACGAAGATTCAACTTCCCTTGGCGTCAAACAACTTTATCAACTAGGTTATCTGTCAGAGCCGCATGGCGCTATCGCATATAAAGCGTTAAAACACGGCATGGAAGATGGTGAAGTTGGTGTGTTTTTAGGGACTGCGCATCCGGCGAAATTTAAAGAAAGCGTTGAGAACATTCTTGGTGAATTGATTTCTCTACCAAAAGAGTTAGCCGATGTGGCGGGGTTACCAATTTTATCTGAACAGGTTGAGCCTGATTTTGCCAAACTTAGAGAGTATTTAGTCGCTGGCAATTAAGCTCAATTTGGTGTTATTTTATGAAAGGCTTCTGTTTAGAAGCCTTTTTTATTTTCTAAAAAGAAGGTGGATATGTCGTTAACTTGGCAGCAAACATTAAGCGATGAGAAACAAAAAGCGTATTTTGTTGAGACTTTAAAACAAGTTCAGCAGCAAAGAGAAGCTGGGGAGATTATTTACCCCAGCGACGATGACGTTTTTAATGCATTTGATTT
>JABXID010000076.1 GCA_013373245.1 Gammaproteobacteria bacterium | reverse complement strand
CTTTTCAATTGACTGTTCGGATATTTCGTGGCCATGATGATGGTGTTCATGTTCATGCTCGTCTGTTGACACAGCACTTTGAAATGTAGTGTTAGAATCCGACAAATGTGATGCGTGCATCTCAGTATGCCTTTCACTGGAGTCATGCGCGATATGAGTGTGATTATTAATTAAATGATTTTCAGCGACATCACCTTTGGAAAATATCCAAAACATGCCGACAACAATGCATACCGATAAGACGTATAAAAAATATCGCAATTCCAATCCCCACTCATTAAGTCGTTTTTATTGTTATTGACTAAAACAACACAAGGTACTGTTCTTTGAAACCGACCATACTTTACTGGTTATTTTTTAGCCTAACACCAAAACCCTATAGTATGAAAAGCAATCGATCAAGTTTTTATTCCAAACCATTAAAGTTTTGGAATATTTTATTTATCGATGGTTTATCTGAACAGCATAAATTGAACTTCTTACACTAGAACCAGCGAATGAATGTTTATGCAGTGACTTTCATCTTGATGAGGACAAAGCTGCACATATACAGAATTAAATTAGTCTTGAGTTGGTAAGCATGACGCTGGTTTGTTAGGTCAACGTGCATATTTTTAAGTGAGCTAAAAATTAAAATGCCCTTACATTGCTGTAAAGGCATTAATCAATATGTTCTAACAACTTACTAAAAACGTAAAAGTTAATTGGCCGCCAGCTGTTTCACTTTCTCTTGTTCTCTAGCAACAAACTTCAACCAGGTTGTTGCCATTGCTTTGCTGCTTTTGTGTGCTTGCGCTTGTTCAAACGCTTTTAAGGCATCGTCAAATGATTCAAGATTAAAATGTGCCATACCCAAAGCTAAATACAAGTTACCAGGATTAGACAATTCGCCTTTTTTCACTGCGTTATTTGCCGCGGTGACCACTTTGTCAAACTTAGCTTGTTGTAAATAAATCTCGGCAATTTGTTGATCGGCATCGCCGTCTTTGGTTTTAGCGGCAAGCTGCTGGTATGTATTAATCGCTTTTGAGTACTCTTTTGCGCCTAACCAAGATTGCGCCAAAAACTTTAAGTTTTTAGGGTTCGCTTCAACGACATTCGCTTTAATTGCCTTATCTAACACTTGTGCAGATTTGTAAGGTAATCCATTAAAGTAATAAATCTGTGCTAAATTACGTAAATCAGACGCTTTTTCAACATAGCCTTGTTGGTATGCCGCTTCCATCACCGCGAGTTGTTTGGCCTCTTCGCCTAACTCACCATACATGCCTGCCAACTGCACCCAGTATTCTGGTTTATTGAACAAACGCACCATAGTTTCTAACACTTTGGTTACTTGTGTTGGTTGCTCAAGTTCAAAGAAAATTGCACGTTGTAATACATACCAACTTTCTTCACCGACCATTTGATTGGCTTTTGAATCACTGATCGCTTTTGATATAAACGTTAGTGCGTTTTGGTAGTCCTTATTTTGATAACTGGCTTGCGCTTTTAACACCAAGTTTTTAACCGGAGTAGGACCTTCGGTCACTTCATCTAAACGATTCAAATATCTAAGCGTATCGTCGTATCGACTATTCGCCATTGCTAGCTGTGCCAAAGAAAACAGCGTGCTTTGTTCCAAAGTTTCTGGAATAGGTTCTTGTTCAACTACTTGTTCAAACGCTGAGATGGCTTCAGGTACGCGCTCGGCGTTGTAATATATAAAGCCGTAAAAGTTATACATCATGGCACGTTCGTAACTGTTCAAGCTCGACGCTTTTGCCTTTACTTGATCCAATACTTCTAAACCAGCAGGCACATCACCTGCGTCAGCTAACTCTTGTGCTCGCGCTAATTGGCTGTAAACACGAGAGCCCATTGCTGGCGTTCTACGACGTTTCTTTTTATCCGTACTGGCTTCATCTGCCGCCTGAGCGGTATGAAAGCCAAGTGGGAATGCTGAATCAGCTTGTTGACCTACCAACATTAAAACGGACGCTAATGCTGAGGTTAATATTAATTTTTTCATAGTATTTACCGTCTTCAATTAGCTCGACATTTCAAACGTAATGCGGTTTTGTACGCCACTCACTTCGGTCGGCTCACCGTTCATTACTCGTGGTTTGTATTTGAATTTAAGCGCTGCATCTATTGCAGCTTGGTCAAATAACCCTTCTGGATTGGCTTCAACCACTTTTGGTGATTTTACTTTGCCAGTTTTATCTACCGTAAACTCAACAATCACATAACCTTCAATGCCACGCTGTAATGCACGACGTGGATAAACTGGCGCCACTTTTACAATTGGCAGATATTCGCCATCACCTGATTCCAGCGCTAACCCCTTACCAATACCTACGTCAGCAGAAACATCAGCAGAGAAGTCAAAACCTGAGCTATCTGCACTTGCCGTATCTGGCGCCATTTGAGGCTGTTCCATCGGTGGCGGTGGCGTTTCTGGTTTAGGTGGCTTTTTCGGTTTACGTTCTTTTTTCTGAACCTGCTCTTCTTGTTTCACTCGAACAAAGTCCAACACATTACCTTGAGCAGGCTCTGTCATTGCAGTGCCGCTTGTTTTGATAAGCGCTTGCATACCAAATAACAAGCCAACAGTGACCGCGCCTGCCAGTGCTAATGCAACTAAATAACGTTTAAACATAATCTTAACCCACTCGTTTATTATGCGTCGTCCGCGGCAATAGATACGTCAAACACACCGGCTGCGCGCGATGCATCCATCACTTTGATTAAGGTATCCGTGGTCGCTTTTTTGTCGGCTTGAATCACTACTGAACCTTGTGGATTTTCCGCTTTTAAACGTTCGATGTTTGCTTGAACGGCACGCACATCAACACGACGTTTGTTGATCCAAATTTCACCTTTGTCTGAAATCGCGACCAAAATGTTCGCACGTTCTTTTTTAACAGCGGTTGCAGCTTCTGGACGGTTTACGTCAATACCAGCTTCTTTAACAAAAGAAGCGGTTACGATGAAGAAGATCAACATGATAAATACAACGTCTAACATCGGCGTTAAATCGATGTCTTCTTTTTCTTCTTCCTGCATTAGGTTTGCTAATGGTGCTCTCATGATTTTTCTCTTTTATAAATTTTCGAAAAGTAACTTTGTTAGTGCATTCTATTTGGAGATTGTCGATTAATGACTAATCGACAATTCCAATTTGTCTTCTAACAACTCAACTTCGCGTTTACTTGTTCGTTGCAGCCAAGAGTTTGCAAATACGCCTGACAGTGCTCCAACCATTCCTGCCATGGTTGGAATAGTCGCTTTTGATACGCCGCTTGCCATTGAGCGTGCATTACCGCTACCGCTAATTGCCATCACATCAAAGACTTCAATCATGCCAGTAACTGTGCCTAATAAGCCCATAAGTGGACACAAGGCGACAAAGGTGGTGATCATCGCTAAGTTCTGAGTGAGCTTCATTTTTACACGTCCAATTTTTGCTTGGCGAACTTGCTCTGCGTTCCAAGAAGCTCGGTCTTTACGCGCTTGCCATTCGTTGATGACTTGCTTTTTATACGCTTTATGTCCCGATAGGAAATAAAACACACGCTCTAAAATCATCAGCCACATGACCAATATCATTACCGCAATCGCGCTTAGTACCATGCCACCTGTATCTAAAAACTCGCGAATGGCTTCAAGGCTTTCTGTGAATAAGACCACAGTTTGCTCCTTACGCTACGTTGTGCGCTGACTTGCTAGCTTCTTTCATATTGCTGCGGCGCTCTAACTGTTGCTCTGAACGTTCAGCAATAATGCCTGCGCTTTGCTCTTGCAATATCAATAAGATGTTCTTGCTACGCGTATTTAACATGCTTGAAAGTACAACCGTTGGAATCGCAACCACAAGACCAAGTACTGTTGTCATAAGCGCTGATGAAATACCGCCAGCCATTAGTTTCGGGTCACCAGTACCAAACAAGGTAATGGCTTGGAACGTCATGATCATACCGGTTACGGTACCTAGTAGACCTAATAGCGGCGCTACCACAGAAACAATCTTGATAAGCGTTAAGTTACGTGTGATTTTTGGCATTTCTCGTAAAATCGCTTCACTTAATTTTAGCTCTAACGTTTCGTAAGCTACATCTGGGAATTGCTGATTTACTTTAAGGACACGACCTAACGGGTTGTCGTCTTTCAATTCTTTTGACTTTAACTGACGATTAACTTTTGCACCGATAAGTGTTAAAGAAACAAAACGCTCTAAAGCAATTAAGAAAGCAATGATACCCACACCGATAATGATGTAACCAACAGTACCACCTTGATGAACACGCTCTTCAACGCTAGGCGCTTGTACCAATAAACCTAGGATTGAACCGCCAGTCGGGTCTAAAGCGAACGGCTTAATTTCACCACTTGCTTGTTGTAACTCAGCAGCACCTTCATTGAAACGAGATGCTGGTTGACGAACCAATTCAGCGACAGTGCCCGTCACAGGATTCAAATCCAAGTATTTGCCGTCAGCAACTAATGAGAATGCACCAACTCTTAATACTTCTTTGTTTACTTTGTTGCCATCCGCTTCGACAACCTCAGTATTAAAACGCACCACTTTGCCTTGCTCTGTCATTTCGCGTTGCAGTTCAAACCAAACTTTTTCAATTTGTTCGATGGACGCTAACTTAGACGCACCGCCCATGCTTTGAGCCAAATCTTCGAAAAATACGTCACGACCCGGAAATTGTGCTGACACGTTAGACGTTTGCATTTGTCCTTTCGCTTCACCAGACACTTGCTGTAACACACCAAATAGCTCTTTTAACGACCCCATGCGTTTGTCCAACGCCTCTGATAAATCAGCCAGTTTGAATTCGTTATTTTCGAATGTCGTTTCATATTTTTCTGACTTTGCCAATTCTGCATCACGTTGAGCGATGGCTTGTTTTAACAACTTGTCTTGTTCTGCACGTTGCGCCAAATATGCTTGTTCACGGCTTTTATTTTCTGCCGATTGTGCCGCTTGACCTTGAGCTAGTTGCGCTAACAGTTGGTCTAAATCTAGTGGTTTTGCTTCTTGTGCTGCTACTGTCAATGTCATCAAAACACCAACGGTAGACACTGCAGCTATTTTAAATAAGTTTTTCATTATCAGGTTCACCTTAGTCTTATTATGCTTTGCTAGTTATAAAGGAGCCTAAGGCGCCGCTTTAATTGGAAGAGTTAGAAGGTCTGGAGCAAGCTGTTTCTTAGCCATGCGTAAACCTTTAGTGATGTGCATTCGATAGTCTGCACTCAATGCTTGCCAAGATTTTGATTCTTCGTCCCAACGGCCTAATTTTGAACCGTCACGGCTTAAATAAACCAAAGACACACGACCTATACGCAAGAAATCAACATCACGCTCTTGGCCTTCGATGTCTAACAAACCTGAATACGCTTCAATTGTGCGACCATAACCGACTTCAACTTGATACGCTTCTAATACACGACGGAATTTTTCAGACACTGCAACATCTGCTTTTCCCATCATTTCTTTTAAGTCGTTAATACGATTACTGCGCTCTTCTGGTAGGAAAGGAACGTCTAAAGAAACAAACTGCTCTAAGCCGTCAATCATACGGATCATTAACGGAGTGATTTGACGTTCGATAACAGAAACTCGGTCAATGTCTAAATTAAGCTGCTCCATTTCAGCTAGCTGGCTGGCAAGTTGCTTTTCTAATTGCTCGTTATAAACCACTAATCCGTCTGTCTCTTTATTAACAGTACGAAACTCTTGCAGTTTGTTTTGAACTTGTTCGTTGATTTTGTCGATTTTCTGCTGTGATTTCGCAGCAGACTCAGTAATGCCAGAACTGGCAGATAAAACAGGTTGTAAGCTTGTTGCTGACGCGCTTTGCATTAAGCCAGCGGCGATAGCAACAGTTAAGATTGACGATGTTAATGTTTTCATTTATTCACCCCATACGATTATGAGATGTATTCTAAAAACCTAATGTGACAACTAAATTGCCGAAAGTTTACAGTTAGATGACAATAAAATAACAATGCAACAAAACAGTCATTTATCGAAGTGAAGGTTGTATGAAATACAACTTAACGAATTTGAAAATGAGCAAAACGAGAACTCACAGGTTCGGGCTCAATAAGGTTGAACTTTTTCTCCGCTATGACTTTGCCTTGTAATTCAATCGTCATTCGCCATAGGCCAAGTTTATTGTGGACTGGCGCCCAGATTGTATCCCCTAAATAGAAGTCCCAGTTATTACTTTTAATGTACTCTTCTCCATCAAATGGTGGCATGACTTCGCCATTTTCATCTGGTATATCTGGGTGATAAATGCAGTATCGAACCTTTTCACCTTTAGCGCGTTTAATATTTATGACAAAACCAAATTCAACGTCTATTTCTGCTTCTACCTCATTAGTAAAGACTTGTATTTTTGGCAATGACTTATCTTCTAAGTTCCATTTGTCATAAATGCCGTAACTTACAATCTCAATAATAGGTTTTGGTTTCGCCATGTCCGCCAGTTAGTTTTCGTTTGAAAATAAAGGCGCACATATTACAACAAAGAACGCGCAAATTGCGCGTCCTGATATTATTTTATTTTGTAAACTTGTTGCAGATTAAATTAGGAAGCAAGTCGCACAAGCAAGTTTCGGTAAAGGTGTTGTAAGTCGAGTAAATCTTTCAGTTTTACGTTTTCATCGACTTGATGGATTGAGTGATTAGGCACACCTAATTCAACCACTTGAGCGCCGAATTGCGCGATAAAACGGCCATCCGACGTTCCACCTGAAGTCGATAACCGCGGAAAGCGTTGGGTTACATCAAAGATACTTTTTTCAACTTCATCAATTAACTCGCCTGAAGTGTGATAAGGCAAACACGAACGTGACCAGCGAATTGTTAAATCTTGAGTAAGTTGTTTGAGTTGCAACAAACCACTGCTGATGCGTAATTTAATGTCGTCTTCCGTTTGTTTGTTGCTGTAACGCACGTTGAAGTTAATTGTGCATTCACCAGGAATAATATTGTCAGTCCACTCACCTGTAGAAAGCCCAGTAATTTGCAAATGACTGCCTGGAAAATCAGTACTGCCTTCATCCCATGAAAGCTCCGTTAACCACTTACCTAGCGCCATTGCTTTATGTGAAGCGTTATTGGCATTTTTAGGGTACGCCACATGGCCTTGTTTGCCTTTAACAAGCACTTCACCTGAAATCGCACCGCGACGCCCTACTTTAATCACATCACCTGTGGTCTCCGCGCTGGTTGGCTCACCGACAATGCACATGTGTGGCACTTCATTATTATCCGCTAGTCGTTGAATAATTTCTTTGGTGCCGTATTCAGCTTCACCTTCTTCGTCACTGGTGATAAGTACGTAAAAGCAATATGAATTTAAGTCCATTGAAGGCAACGCCTGCTCTAGAGCTGCTAACATCGCAGCAATGCCACCTTTCATGTCAGCTACACCACGACCAAATATTACACCGTCTTTTTCTGTTAGCGCGAAAGGATCAACCGTCCAGTCTTGCACGTTATTCGCAGGTACAACATCGGTATGTCCTGAAAATGCAATGCGAATATCACCTTCGCCAATTTTTGCGATCATGTTTGTCACATCATTGACTTCAAACATGTCAATTTCAAAACCGAGGCGGTTTAATATGCGAGAAATATACGACTGACAACCCGCGTCATTTGGTGTCACCGATGGCCTATGCACCAATTGTCGTAGGTGTTCCATAACTTGAGTTTGTTGATTATTTGGGCCAACTTTATCACTAATATTTTCCGCTAACATGATGTTCAAAAATGCCTTGCTTTTATCGTATGTTAGCTATTAAACCTAAGTTAAGTGACAGTTGTGTTAACCGTTGATGACAATGTTATGACAGAAAAATGACAGTGACACATACAAAACTCTGTGGTATCCGTCCATGAGCTTCGAGCATAAGTACATCCATGTACAAAAAAACCGACAAATTGCCGGTTTTTAAAAGAATGTATTATTTGCTCAGAGCGTTGTTTACGCCAAAGTTATTTTGGCAAACTTACGTTTACCCACTTGGTAAATTTCAGTGGAGCCTAGCTCAACCAAGGTTTTACCGTCGGTAACTTTTTCTTTGCCGTTTAACTTCACCGCGCCTTGTTTGATCATGCGATTAGCTTCTGACGTACTTGCCACTAATCCCGCTTCTTTTAACAAGTTGGTCACTGGCAAAGCTTCACCAGCGGTAACTGTGACTTCTGGAATGTCATCTGGTAGCGCATTTTTTTGGAAACGTTTGATAAAGTCTTGATGTGCTTGTTCGGCGGCTTCATCTGAGTGGAAACGAGCAATAAGCTCTTTGGCCAAATCGATTTTTAAATCACGAGGGTTGGCACCTGCTTCAACCTTGGCTTTTAATTCGTTTAATTCAGCAATAGGACGGAAACTTAACAAATCAAAATAGCGCCACATTAAATCATCAGAAATCGACATTACTTTACCAAACATATCGTTTGGTGCATCGGTGATACCAATGTAGTTATTAAGCGATTTAGACATCTTCTGCACGCCGTCTAAACCTTCTAACAATGGCATCATCAGCACTGACTGTGGACGCTGCCCTTCTTCTTTTTGCAATTCACGGCCCATTAACAGGTTAAAGCGCTGATCGGTACCGCCAAGTTCAACATCCGCTTCAAGCGCAACCGAGTCCCAACCTTGTACGAGTGGGTACAAAAATTCATGAATAGCAATCGATTGACCGCCGTTGTAACGCTTTTTAAAGTCATCACGTTCTAACATGCGCGCCACCGTTTGACGTGCTGCTAACTTGATCATATCCGCTGCACCAAACTCGTTAAACCACGTTGAGTTAAACGCGACCGTAGTTTTGGCAGGATCTAAAATTTTGAATACTTGCTCTTTGTACGTTTCAGCATTGCGCAAGACGTCTTCTTTGGTTAACGGTTTACGTGTTGCACTTTTGCCGGTTGGATCGCCGATCAATCCAGTGAAATCTCCAATCAAGAAAATAACTTCGTGACCTAAGTCTTGGAAGGTTTTTAACTTGTTGATCAATACCGTGTGTCCTAAGTGTAGGTCCGGTGCGGTAGGATCGAAACCGGCTTTAATTTTAAGAGGTTTGCCCTCTTTCAGTTTTTCGATTAAATCTTCTTCTGGCAGGATCTCGTCTGCACCGCGTTTTATTTCTGCTAACGCTTGGCTAATGTCTGTCATTTTTTTCTACTTTAACTACTGACGCTTTGGTCAAATTTATAAAAAGTGGTTTTCAGTGTTCTAGGTTAATTTGAAACCATTTCACAATTATAAGGAATCGCTGGATTCTACTCTATCTATGGCACTTTTTGAATGGCAAACCAGCGATTTAACAACGATTAACTTGGATACAAGTTTTGGTATTCTTCCAATGCAAATTGATCCGTCATGCCACTGATGTTGTCTTGGATCAATCGACAACGATAATAAAACTCTAACAAATTTAAATTACTGCTTTCTTGTATCGAGTTTATTGACTCCAAATAAGCTCGCACGTGTTTATTTGGCAAGCGACTGTATAAGCGTGATGCTATTAAATTTTTAATTCGTTCACCACTGACTAACTTGCCAAATTCACTGGTCGATAAGTCTAACAGCGGCTGATAAGCCACCAGCAGTTGGCTAATAACTCGATACCCCTGTAACTCTTTCATCTCCACTTCTGCCGAGCTGAATATTTTTTTCACCGCCACGTTTTTGAAGGTTTTGATGATTGCATGAAACAGACTTTTATCTTCTAACAAAGCTCGGTTTAAGCTGCCGTGATAGACACTTTCGATATTATCGATAAAGTTATCCGCTGCATGTTCCACTAACGGATGGATTAATTGCACTCTGAGCCATACAAAAAACTCATGAGTTTTATTGATAGGCTCTTTATTAGCGCGTGACAAGGCATAATCGACGGCTTGCGCAAACGACACTGTGTATCCCGCTTTACGCGTTGTTAAAAACGTTTCATCTACGTCTAACTGCCAATCATTAACAATCTCGGCAAACTCGTCGATTAACATTTGTTTTAATTGCTCACACGAGAGCAATCCTTTTTCAACGCCATCTTCGATATCCGCCAAGCAATAACTGATGTCATCCGCCGCTTCCATTAAATACGCCAGTGGGAAACGGTGGCCTTTTTCTATGCCTAAATGCTCTGACATATCTTCGATGTGCAAACGCTCGGAATAATAAAAACCCACTTTCTTCTTAAGATAATTTAATGGGTTGTCCTGTGAGGGTTTTGGTTCTGTGCCACAGCGGGTGTATTTTAATATTGAAGCGGCCTGCGTATAGGTCAAATTCAAACGTAGCAATGAGAAAATTAAACGAAACGCCTGTGCGTTGCCTTCAAATGACTCAAGCTCTCGTTTTAATTCGGCAGATAAAATCGGGTCTGTGGTGTTCTTAAAGTTCGGATTGTCTTTTAAAAAGCTCTGGAACCAATCGTTAATCGCGGCTTCGCCAAAATGGCCGAATGGTGGATTACCTATGTCATGCATCAGACAGCTCATTTCCACCAGTGACTCCACTTCGCGCTCTAGATCTTGTAAGCCAAATGTCGCAGCTTCGTCTTTTAACTTTGAAAAAATAGTACGAACAATATGTCGACCCGTTTGTTGTACTTCCAACGAGTGAGTTAATCGACTGCGTACTGCTGAGTTACTTTCCAGTGGGAATACTTGTGTTTTTTGCTGTAATCGGCGAATCGCTGCCGACTGAATTATGCGACCACGGTCACTTTCAAATGCGGTAGCAAGCCAAGATTTGTTGAATGTTTTGTTTAAATCTTTGCCCGATTGTTTATCATACGGACGATAAATCGTGATCTTGCTTGAAAAATCCATATACCCACTGCTTTGCGTTGTAATTATTTTTAAATACTGCGCCTATTTAACGGGTTAATGATCACCAAATCAATAGCTAACAAAGAGTAACCTGTGCCGCAGTTTCAAATTGTCGAAAAAGTTGAACATACTTTAGAGGTCAAAAAGAGCCAATTCATTACTTGGGTTATGCCCATCACCTCAAAACAACAAGCTAAAGAATATATTCAGCAAGCCAAAGCACAATATCCAGATGCCAGACATCATTGTTGGGCGTATGTCATGGGTGACAATCCCAACTCGATGACAGCGGCTATGTCGGACGATGGCGAACCGTCTGGCACTGCGGGCAAACCCATGTTGAACGTATTACAACACAAACCTGTAAGTAATGTGATGGCGATTGTCATTCGTTACTTTGGTGGCGTAAAACTCGGTGCAGGCGGTTTAGTAAGAGCCTATTCACAAGCGGTTGAACAAGGTTTTTCACTGGCTGAACTTTCTGAAATAATTCCAATGGTAGATATGGATGTTTCAGTCCCTTTCGCCGACGAGCAGTGGCTGAGACACCAAGCGGAGCAATTCAATGCCAGTATCGAGGAAACCAATTATTCTGAACATGTCGACGTTTTCCTTACAGTCCCAGCCCATAAAGCAGATAATTTTAAACAAGTAATGGACAGCCGACAGATTATTTGTAAAATCCGCGCGTAAAATTTAATTTGGATTTATTGTTCGATGAACCTATCAAAAGCGACTCAATTTTTTCTAAACATCCGCAGCAACAAAATTTTCGAATTGTTTGTGGTGACGGTGATCATCATTTCCGCGCTACTGGTAGGAGTAAAAACCTATGAGATATCGCCAACGTTGCACATTATTACCGTCTATTTGGACTTTTTCATCACTGCCTTTTTTATTGCGGAAATTACAATACGTTGGCTAGGTGAAGATAAAAAAAGTAACTTTTTTAAGAGTGCTTGGAATATCTTCGATACCGTAATTGTTGCTGTCAGCTTAATACCTATCGAGAACACCGACATGGCACTTATCGCTCGATTGGTACGCGTATTCAGAGTACTGCGGATGATTTCTTTCATCCCAGAACTTCGTATATTACTTACATCACTTATCAAAGCATTACCGCAGTTAGGTTATGTTATGCTACTGATGTTCATCATCTTCTATATATACGCAGCCGTTGGCAGCACCTTGTTCGAAGACATTAACCCAACGTTATGGGGCGATATTACCATTGCTCTGTTAACCCTATTCCGAGTTATGACGTTTGAGGATTGGACCGACGTCATGTACGAGACCATGGAAGTTTATCCACTCAGCTGGATTTTCTATTTAACCTTTATTTTCTTTACTGCGTTCGCGTTTTTGAACATGGTCATTGGTATCGTAGTGAATGTAATGGAAGAGGAACACGCCAAAGCACGAGCGGAAATTCAAGAAGAACAAGATGCTGAAAGATTCGCCAAGAAGGACGACAAGCTCAATCAAATTTTGGCTGAAATTAGAACACTAAAACAACAAATTAACGACAAATAAATACCACCTTTAAACTGGTAGTAAGCTGTTAAGTCTGGGCTTGCTGCCTATATCAGAATTTTCTAATTGACATTTTTCGAATATTTTTGAAATATATGGGTAAGTTATGCGTTGTTTTTACGGTATCGCATATAACTTTACTGATGGATTAGTGTGTTGTGTATGTAACTAAAATCGAAACCGGAAGCCAAAAACGAGCGGCTATCGTTACCACTTTTAATAACCTTCGCCCAGGTGCGTTGATAGGCATAGAGTTTAACTCTGAGTTATCATTGCGTATCAAGGGAAAATTAATTGGGTTCGATGAAGGCAACTATTTAATAGTCTCACTATCAAAATCAACCTTGCGTGACTACGCTGACATTATTCAAGAAGGCGTCGGCTGTATCGTAAGAACTATTGTCGAAGGAGACGCTGGTCAATGTGTCGCTTTTAGAAGTAATGTTGAACTGATCTCAGTAAGGCCAAAAGGTCTAGTTTTTATATCTTACCCGAGAGCTATAGAAACCAGTAACTTACGAAAAGAAAGTCGTCAAACCACGCAAATTCCTGTTACCTTTGTCCACCGTGATCAAGCCATATCAAGTGCCCTGTTCGACAACAAAACGGCCATCACAGGATATATAAAAGATGTTTCTTCTGGTGGTTGCCGGATCATGGCTAACTGGGATGACAGTAATCCTGACATCAATAAGGTACCCGTCTACTTAAATGTTACAGTATCAAATGGCTCACATATCGTATTAAAAGCGAGTATACGTAATCAAAATCGAATCACACCGGCAACCGTTAGCATAGGTTTAAGCTTTGTAGAAGATGATAATCTACAGCAGTTTTTAAAAGAGTGTATTCTGTAACCTTCTAAACATCCCTTTATGACTTCAAACAGAGTAGTTATCAATCTGTCATATGGTATTTTTTTAACAACTGAGAGTACTGGCGAGTGCTTTTAAACTTTTTGGCTTGGTTGTCAAATTTTGAAATTAAAGCTGGATCTTTCACTGCGAGTCTATATTCAGACTTTGGAAAAATAGGATGGATGTTAACTTTTAGATTTGCGAATCGATTGAAGTATTTAAAGATATGCACATCAAGTACTAACACATCTACTTTACCTTGCAATAACAACTCAATTTGACGTTGCTGAGTACTAATTTCGAAATAATAAGGGCTTTTATCAACCGCTGCTGCGAATTGGGGTCCTAGAACTTTTGTTGCAGTTTGAAAGCTTGCTACTGTGTGGTTACTCAAGTCATCAACAGATTGAATATTTAAGTTGTTTTCGGATAGCGACACCGCGACATTTTGGTAGGTTACGTAAGGCGCACTAAGTTTGCTTAAATCGCTGAATGTTCGAGTTGATGCCGTCATCACAGCGTCAACATTGGGTTCATTCATCATTTTCATGCTTCGAGCGAAGGGCACCAAAACAAATTTTGATCTATGCCCTATTTGCTCCAACACTCGTTCAACGAATTCGACTTCAAACCCTGATACGCCATCATCACTCTGGATAATATAGGGTGGTTTATGTAACCCACCGACAACATTTACCGTCACTGCACCCACCAACATAGGCAAAGCGATTAAAAATCCAATCAAGACTTTCAGGCGTAGTTTCATTTATTTACCACATTAGGTCGTCGGGAATAACGTAGTCCGCATAAGGATCGTCTTCGTCAGTTTGTTCTTTTTCTGCTTTAGAGACTATAACGCTTTCATCGCGAAGCGCAATTTTTTCTGCCACTATACTTGGAATAATTGTGTAGTCAGTTTTGTATTTCACGATGGATAACTGGCCATTGGCTAATTGTTTTTGTTGAGTCTCACTTACTAAAATGAATTCAACTGAATTGCCATCAGAAAAATTGTACTTTATATCGCCTACGCTCGCTTGTTTGTTCATTTCAATTAACTGAATGACTTGTGCTTGAATAGCTTTTTGCTGTGCTTGTATGTCTCTTTGTTTATTTAGTTCTTTCGCCTTTTGCAAGTCAGCTTGCTTTTTTTGTTCCGCGGCGCTTTTTACTTCTCGTTTAAGTTCACGCGTTTTTTTACTCGATTTTTTCGCCTTTTTAGCTTTTTTTTCGTTGGTTAAACCAGCCTTCAATAACTGCTCTTGTAAGGACATTGCCATGATGTTGTATCGCCTTTTTTACCTTTGTGCTGTAATTATCTAAAACTGAATTGCACATGGCAAGAGAACAAATCACACCAAACAAAATTTGCATTATTTGAACTGTGAGTTAGATTGTAATGGACAACTAAACTTCCATTGAAGGATTTATAAATATGAAAAATGTTATAACTGCAATCGCTTTAAGCACTACTCTACTAGCAGCAACAACCCCTGTTTATGCCGGAATGGTGTCATCTGCTGATGTTATTACGCAGCAACAAATGAACTACGATAAAAACCAGATTTTGAGTTATGTTGACCAAACTGAAGTATTAGAGAAACTTCAAGCATTAGGTGTTAGTGCTGAGGACGCCAAGTCTCGTATCGCTAACTTAACCGCTGAAGAACTGGCTGAATTCAATAAACAAATGAATGAAGCGCCAGCAGGCGGTATTGTTGGTACTGTAGTAACCGTGTTAGTAGTTATTGCCGTGTTAGATTTATTAGGTGTAACTAACGTATTTTCATTCATTCAGCCAATTAATTAAAAATTAAGTTATGTCATCCATTATCAAAGCTGGCATGGTTGCCAGCTTTTGTTTGATAATTTTTGGCTGCGCTAACGCCAACCATCATATTAAACAAGTCACAGTTAACAGTGCACCTTACACTATCCCCAATGTTCCTTTTTACCCTCAGCAGACATTTTACTGCGGTCCAACTACATTAGCCGAAGTAGCCAATTTTCATGGCGCAGAGCTAACACCGGAACAAATCGCTCCAAAAATATTTATTCCTAATCGTGAGGGCAGCTTACAACTAGAGATGGTCGCTGCAACAAGGCAATTAGAGCTACTGGCATACGCCAAAAAAAACGGCGATTTAGACACCCTTATTGAATTAGTAAACCAAGATATTCCAGTCATTGTTTTACAAAATAATGGCGTTTCTTGGTTGCCTCAGTGGCACTATAGCGTGGTCATAGGATTTGATTTGCCGAATGAGGTAATCATTTTACATTCGGGCCTTGATAAAAATATTCACGTTAATGTCGGTGTATTTATGAACACTTGGCAACGCTCGAGTCATTGGTATTTAGCGGCACTGCCGGCTGACAAAGAATTAACTAAGTTAGATCCTTTTACCTACATAAAGGCGGCTCAAGAACTCATAACAACTCAGCAAACAGAAGCAGGTTTGGCCGCTTTAAACACTGCAATAAATATGTGGCCTGATAACTGGTTAAGTTACTTTTTACTAGCAAATCATTATTTTGTTCAAGAGCCAGATAAATCATTACATTATTTTCAAGCTGGAATTAAAAACGCCCCTGAGGCACAACAACAAACCAGTTTTTTGAATAACTACGCGTATACATTAGCAAGAACAGGCTGTAAAACTTTGGCGCTAAACGCAATATCGCAAGCGATAGAATTGGCTCCAGCCGATCAAAACTTAAAGCAAAGCCAAAACGAACTAAAGTCATACGAAACTGACAATCAGTGCCAGTCCCTTCTTTAAAGGTATGAGTTATTTAAAGTAATATCATCATTAAGTTAGAGTTATTCGATCTATTTATTCAGTGTAAGTTTTAGTTATTGTGATCAATATTTGGTAACTGCTAATGTTTAATAATATAAGTCGACAAGTGAAAAAACTATGAGCAACAACAAAATTGGAAACGTCGCCATTGTCGGTGGCACACACGGAAATGAACTTGCAGGTATCTACTTAGTCAATCACTGGCTAAAAAATTCTACAACAGTGACAAGAGAGTCATTTGAAACACAACTGCTGATAGCCAATCATAATGCTATTGAAGTAAATAAACGTTACGTCGACTGTGATTTAAACCGCCAGTTTTCCGCTGCATCACTTAATGACTCATCACTCGGCAATTATGAACAATCGCGAGCTAAAGTCATTAATCAGCAATTGGGGCCAAAAGGTGATTCAAAAACAGGCTTAGTTATTGACTTGCACAATACAACCTCAAATATGGGGCCAACTTTATTGGTACCTCAACGTGGCGAATTTTATGACTTAATGGCAATTTATGTACGGCAACACATGCCAGAAGTAATTGTATTTTTGGACGAAGATCACAAAACGAACGATGAACACCACTTGTTGTGTACTATCGGCCAACACGGCGTAATAGTTGAGGTGGGCCCAGTACCTCAAGGGGTTCTTAAACATGAGGTCACTGAACAAATGGCAGAAATGACAAAAGTCATTTTAGACTTTGTGGAGGCCTATAACTCAGACTCATTGCCAGAGCTAAACGCTGAAACAGACGCTTTTCGTTTTATTAAATCTCTTACACTTCCCGTTGATGAGAACAACCACCGTATTGGCATGGTGCATAAAAATGTAGAAGGTAGCGACTTTAAAGCGGTACAACCAGGTGAGCCTATTTTTAAAACTTTTGATGGGAAAGAAATCTGTTATGACGGCAACGAAACTGTGTATCCAACGTTTATCAATGAAGCAGCGTATTACGACAATAACCTAGCAATGAGCTTATGCACCAAGGCGGTGATTAAAAATCCTTCGTTAAAATAAAAAAGTTTAGCAAGCTAGTCTCCGGCTACAGCCAACAAAAAAGCGCCTAAATAGCGCTTTTCTTATTTTTGTAAACCTTGCTAATTAGGTTCAACTAGCAACGTTAAAACGATGGATTTGGTTCTAACTTGTTGATCATAGCCTCTCGCGAATGATGACCATCAAAGCGCGCTTCCGTCATAACCTCTGTCGTTTTTCTGGCAAGCGGCGACATATCGTCATCCATAAACACAAACAAGCCAAAACTGTATGCCCAATACTCTTCAAAGCCTAAGTTAAACCAAACCGAGTCTCTAAACCAAATAGAATAACCGTCACTATGACTTACTGGATAATACAATCTTTCATTGTGCATATAACACAGTAAGGTACCATCATCACATTGCTGCTGTGTGGCTAAGCCTTGATCGTCGATACTAGTATTAAACGTGTATTGATCTTCCCCTGAATTCCTAGACACCTAGCTTGCCGATTTGTATCGGACTTCGAACTCTTCAGGGGACTGATGGCCTAAATGGCTGTGCAGTCGAACTCGATTGTAAAATACTTCTATATAATCAAACAAGTCTGCTCTCGCTTCGTCTCTTGTAGCGTATATTTTTCGTTTCACTCGCTCTGTCTTAAGTGAATGGAAGAAACTCTCCGCAACCGCATTATCCAAACAGTGTCCACGCCGACTCATGCTGCTGATTAAGTTGTTAGCTTTTAAAAAAGCTTGGTAATCATCACTGGTATATTGGCTACCTTGGTCACTATGTACGATAACATTAGATTTAGGTTGTCTGCGCCAAACTGCCATCAATATTGCCTTGATGACGATTTCTCGCTTCATCGTTGGCTGCATTGACCAACCAATTACCTTACGAGAGAACAAGTCGACTACCACTGCTAGATAAAGCCAGCCTTCATAGGTTTTAATGTACGTGATATCCGTAACCCACGTATTATCAGGCTCAGCGACTACAAACTGTTGCTGTACATGGTTATCAGAAATGACCGATGGGACTGAAGACTTAAAGTAGCGACGCTTATAACCTAAATTACCCTTAAGCTTAGCTAATCTCATCTCATTAAACGAGCGACGCGGTTTTCACCAACGTGCGTACCATTACGTTTCAGTTGAGCCGTAATACGTGGGCTGCCATAAACACCACCAGACTCGATATACGCTGGTTTAATCTTTTTGGTCAGTTGTTTGTTTTCAAGTGCTCTAGGAGATTCAGGCTCGTTTAACCAAGCATAAAATCCACTACGATGAACATTCAGCACTGAGCACATGCGGGTGACTTTCCATTTGTTGAGCCGTGATTTTATGAACGCGTACCTTTCCTTGACTCGCTTGCAAAGAACGCGGCGGCCTCCTTTAATATGTCACGTTCCTCGGTAACTCTTTTAAGCTCAGCCTTTAAACGTTTTAGCTCTTCACTTTCTTTATTCTGCTTCGGTGATTTCTTTGCTTTGTTAACCCAGTTATAAAGGGATTTATCAGTAATGCCTAATCGATTGGCTACATCCTTAATTGAGTAACCATTATCGATAACCTGACGAACAGCTTCGTCTTTAAATTCTGGGGATATTTATTTCTCATAACACCTTCTATCTTACTTCAATTTCAAAATAAAAGATGTCTAGTTGTTCAGGGGAAGATCAGGTATCAGCGCCAGAATGCGGCAACTTATTAATTACCGCACTTTTCAGGTAGCCATCTCTACAGACTTCTATATCACCTTCATCATTACACACTGTTCTAATAAAAGCGTTGTCTTCAAATTGTACTTGGTATTTTTTATCTACCTTTTGCCAAGTAACATCAAACGAACCATAAAATGTACTCCACGTGCCCGTACTATCATCATCAAGATTAATAACTTCTGATGTTAAGTTTTGATAATCACCTAGTTTTACGGCAAAGAACTTTTGTGCAACGTCGAATGAATTGTCTTCTGGGACTAATACCGGATCGTCTAAAATATCTTGAACAATATCATCAATGAAGTTTGGATCTTCTTCCAACAAATCTTCAACAAATTGATCTTTAACTTCTTTATTCCTAACTAACTCTAAAACCGTATTCGTACCTTCAGGAAGTGGCTTACCTTCATCTACAACGGCTTTGATTATTGCAGCAGCCTGCAGTACTTCATTTACGTCTATCTGTGATACCACTTCTTCCAGTTGTTCTTGTGACGTAATTTCTTCGCCATTTTCTAGCGTATCCTCAATCAAAAAAAACTCAGCCGTGGTGATATTGGTTACATTGATGTTGTCGTTTTCATCTGAAGTAACAATACCGTCCGCGCCTGCAGCTCGCTGTAGCGACTCGCCATCACCTAAAAAAACTTAAATTCGACGTTGCTAAAGTTACCAGTGCCCACTGCCGTGACTTGAGCAATCAAGTTGTTGTCTTTAAATTCAAGCTCAATCGTATAATTGCCTTCTCCATCCGCTTCGGTTTAAAAGACCAAGTCACCAATTACAACGGTTACCAATGCAAACGGAATAGGTTGGTCAACAACCGCTCCAGATATAACCACTTGCTCATTAGCTTCAATTAATACATCAACTTGCTCGGTAAATACCTCGTCGCTATCGCCATTGTTGTATCGCACCGTCATTTCAAGAGTGATCTGCGTGTCTTGGTCAACATCCGGCGTGGTAAATTCCAAAAACGTTTGGCCTTCAGAATTAGCAGGCACAACCGTTAACGGCATCTCAAAGCCAGCCGGGGCGTCGACGATCTGCCATTCAAGCTCATAATTTGGTGTTTGATCACCAAACGATAAGTCAACGTCGGCGCGAATAGACCACTCCGTTTGTTCTTGCACAGTATCGTTATCCGTCACTCGAATATCGAGGGCAACCAAATCTTCACTGTCGGGCGCTTCTTCAAAGCCAAATAAGTCACGAGCTACATCTTTACAGCCCTGTAAGCCGAACGCGAGTCCCACCAATAGAATAACTTTAGTGAATCGTTTCATTGTTATCTCCATTAATTAATCCATGTAATGCCTAGTGACATTTGAAACCCGCTCAAATCAACATTAGGAATTGCAGCTGTCAGCGTTTCACCTTCACGTTGTATTTCGGTATTAATTTCATCGTATGCCGCCATGTTGTAGTTAACTTCGAAAGACAGCGCAATGCCCTCTAACATTTCGCCCCCCCCTGCCAGAGCTTGTAATTCAAAACCACTGAATGATCCGGTTATATCTTCGACGCCAAACTGTTCTTGCAAACTGGTGTTTTGGGCAATGTAGTATAGTGGCGTTGAAACTGTAGAACGTGCGTACCAGTAAAACACATCATTGGCTCTCTGATTGAATAAAGAGTTATAGCCTAAACCTGCAATCGCGTTAATAAACGTCAAATCTTCTTGTATTGCGCCACGAAAGTTTTCAATTTGAGGTTTGAAGTCTTTATCAAAATATTCGTCACTGATGCGAATCGCTTGGTTGAGAGCGTCAGCTCCTTCACCTTTTTGTAAGTTAGAACGAGTGAAGTTTAATAATTTTAACTGACCACCCAAAACCGCGTATGAGCCATTAGCAAAGTGCCATATCATGTTGGTTTGAATATCAGACGGCGTAATTTTACTGTCGTTCGTTTGCACGCTACCGTAACCTTCTACCGTCCAATTGTCAGACGTAATATCATTAATTAGGTTGGATTGATAACAGAAATCCGACGTTATCAAAAAGGTGTGTGTAACTTGCTGCTGTCAATACAACATTACTGACGTCAAACTCCGACGACAAATCCCCTTGAGCAGCGAAATTATCTAGCGTTTCTTTGTACGTTAAGTTTTGAACACCAAAGTGCGAGTAATTAAAGCCGACGTATTGATCTTCTTTAGACTTGGCTTGCAAAGCCATTGAGCTACCTAATGCAGCAATTGCGAACACAGAACAAACAGTGTTTAAGCGCATGTGAATCTTCCATTTACGAATCTTTGAGATGAGTCTTTAACATTAGTTTGAAATTGCATTTATTTCAACACTAACGCCCTTGATATGCTGGCGTTTCGAGACACGTAAAAGTGTAATAAAAACAGTATGTTCTATTTTTGAGCTTTCTGGTGTGACCAGCAACCATTAAAAATGGGCCAGTGATTTAAATTGGCATTGTATATGCAGAACCCGTCTGTATTTTGTCACTTATCATTTGGAGTCATTATGGAATGGGCACTTGTTTTACTCGTGGTAATGATCATTGCGGTCACCTTAGTTGCTAGTCATTTTATGGACAATAGCAACCCTTATCCGTTTAAGAAAAAACAACAACTGTTTACCAGTGTTGAACGAGGTTTTTTAGCGTTACTTGAAAAAGCCGTGGGTGATCAATTTAAGGTAATTAATCGCGTAAAAGTCACCGACATTATCGATATTAAAGATTCTGTGCCTAAGAAGACCAAACGTTCAGCCTTACTTAAAATGTCGAGCAAATACATTGATTACGTGCTGTGCGATCCTACGAACCTCCGTATCATAGCAGCGGTTGATTTGGTCAATCACGGTAAAGGTGGTCACAAGTCAAAACAAGACTGGTTCATCAATGGCGCATTGGAAGCAGCTGGCATTCCGCACATCCGCATTAAGGTAAAAGCCGGATATCAAATTGAAGAGATCCGTAATGGTATTCTATACAAGATAGGTAAAAAAGAGCGCTCCAATCCGCCAGAGCCTATCATTAAAGGTAATATTCCAAGACGTCCTGTTGGTGCACTATCAGCATCACAAATTAAGGCACAGATTTCGTCGCCTAACTTGGCAAAAGCGTCTTAACTAGCAACGTAAAAGTTCTATCGCTACTCGCCTATATTTAATCCATACAACTCATAACTCGAAAGCAGCTAATGGCTGCTTTCTTTTATTTATAGCTCTTTGGCAATAAGCGCTTTTCTTTTATACTTGTCACAATTAATCAATAAGAGAATTTTTATGACAGTTGCAATTATTGGCGCAATGGAGCCAGAAGTCGCTATTTTGAAACAACAACTTGCGGATGTTAATGAATCAACTAACGCTGGATTTACTTTTTACGCAGGTAAGTTAAACGATAAAGACGTGGTGCTTGTACAATCGGGAATTGGCAAAGTCGCATCGACCATAGCAACAACGCTGGTTATCGACAAATTTAAACCTAGT
>JABXID010000081.1 GCA_013373245.1 Gammaproteobacteria bacterium | reverse complement strand
GGTGAATTTGGTTACCTGTTATATGGCTCTGAGATTTCGACGTTAAATACTGCGGGACGTAAATTCATCGAAATGTTACAGCAAGAAAAAGGCTTGTTTGATATCAGTTCAACCATCGACCCAGCCAGTAAAGAAATACAGTTAGAGTTAAAACCAGTTGCCTACGATTTAGGGTTAAACTTACAAACGATCGCCAACCAAATTGGCGCAAGTTTTTATGGTGGTGAAGCTCAACGCGTACTAAGAGACGGTGAAGAAATTCGTGTCATGGTTCGTTATCCCAAACTCACTCGTGAACGATTTGCTGAGCTAAAATACGCCGTTATTACCACGCCAAAAGGTAAAGAAGTCATGTTGGGTGATGTAGTTAACTTAACCGAAAAGCCAGGTATTAGTTATATACGTCGTGAAGGTGGTTACAGAAGCGTTTATGTTTGGGGCTCAATCGATGAAGATACAGTTGAACCAAATGAAGTGGTTAAGCGAATCGATGAAAACCTAATGCCGGCATTGAAGGAACAATTCCCTACGGTGAAAACTGAGTTGGGTGGTGCCATTGAAGAGCAGCAATCTCAGCAAAACGAACAAATCTTGTTCTTTATTGCCGGTATGATGATGGTATATGTGCTATTAGCAGTACCACTTAAGTCATACAGTCAGCCTATGATCATAATGTCCGTTATTCCATTTAGCTTAACAGGCTCAATATGGGGACACTTCTTCTTTGGTTTGGATATGAGCATGATGTCAACCTTTGGGTTAATAGCTGCTGCAGGGGTGGTGATAAACGACAGCTTAGTGATGACCGACTTTGTCAACCAAAGACGCGCTCAAGGGTACAGTATCAAAGAGTCTGTCGTGGAGGCTGGTTGCGCTCGTTTCAGAGCCATAACGCTAACATCGATTACTACCTTTGCTGGTGTGTTACCAATCATGTTTGAAACCAGCTTACAAGCAAAGTTCGTGATACCAATGGCCGTAGCACTTGGTTTTGCCGTGTTATTTGCTACTGTAATCACACTGATTTTAGTCCCTTGTTTGTATCTAATACTGCAAGACTTGAGCAAACCAAAGGCTTGGGTGAAATCAAAATTTAAGAAAAAAGAACAAGTCACAGGAGAAACTCGTACGGCTTAAAAACCTGCGAAACTAGATCCGCTTAAACACACCTGTCTTTATTTCAGTTATTAAAAAGCCTTGAGCGCTTTGTTCAAGGCTTTTTAATAACCGTTCATTAGTGAAAGGAAACGTCATATTATTAAAGCTTTCTTCGTAAAATGGTTAATACACTCATGCCAACCGAGTGTGTAACCTCTAGCTCTGAACGTTAATTCAAAAGGATAATTAACAATGCATTATTTAGTAAAAAGCAGCCTTTCTGTTTTATTACTTAGCTCATTAACTGCTTGTATATTTGAAGATTCAAATACAGAGCCTGTCGCGTCTTCCGTATCATTAGGCACGAACGACGGTATCAGCACCGTTGTTATTAATAACTCACAATTACTTGAAAATGTCAGCGACGACAAAGGTAGCTTATCGATTACTGATGTCAGTTTAGTCTCGGGTCATGGTCAATTAACGCAACAAAATGAATCTTGGCAATACCAGCCTGCACTCAATGATTTAGGTACCGTTAGTTTTTCTTATACGGTCTCAGATGGTGAATTTACCGATACCGCTTCAGCGACACTAGAAATCGTTAATGACAACCGTTTAAAACTCAATGAAACCGACGGCATTACAATTTATTCCGAGTTAAACAGTCAAGCTCATGCCAATCTTAAAGTCACGTTATACGTTGGCAATGACAGTTACGAAATTACTACCGACACCGACGACACGTCGTTTTCATTTATTAACCTCCCAAATGGCACAGGTTATTTATTGGAAATCGACGATTTAGATGATCAGTATGCAACCATGTTTTATGCCGATATTGCAGAATCTGTCGATATTCCAAGCAGCAAAAACCTGAATATCACGCAATTGACACAACCGTCGGTCACCACATTAAACTTAATTAATGCCGCTACAGGTACTTCTATAGCAGGGTTAGAGCCATATATATACGTTAATCAATTTGTTGATCCAGACAACGGAATACCCAACATTCCAGCTAAAAAACTGTACCTAGAAGAGAATAATTCCGAGTATTCATTTTATTTGGATACTAATGATACTTCCGTAAACGTCTATTTAGACGAGTTAACTGACGAAGACAATGTCGTTTATAGCATATTGGCCAATGACTTCGAACTCCCAGTGATCAGTACTTTAAACACCGGCGATACCGACAACGTCTATTTCAATAAAGCTGTGGATAACAACTTTACCATTACTGTCTTGTTAAAGGCGCAGGACGGTGCCTCGTTTAATGCCGGCCCTTTATTATCCATGTTTAACCGAAGCACTGGCACAACCGAATATTGGGAAAAAGTAGCAGGTACCGTTAATCAATACGCTAAAACCCTAAGTGCAGAGCAAATCATTCAATCTCGCGTATTAATACCTATCGATAATACAGACGATGGCGTGATTGATTATCACGCAGTAACCTCCAGCCAAGGGTTTCCTTTATTTAATCCGCTCTCAATTAATGATTTTGATAACCGCTCGCTAGTCGTAGAGCAATACGTAGACGCAACAGATTACGATGCGCCGTTACAAGCACAGCTAATTAGTGAAGCATCCAACTTCCAAGCCAATGGTAATACGCAAGTAACGTTTGCATTTGATCGCGCTATTAGCGCACCGTCTACCGTTAAAATAACCACAAAAGTACTTACTGCAGCTCGCCCACAAATTGATTTAAATACCACTGCTGCAATATACAACGCAGAAAAAGACACCCAAGTCACCACTGACCAAGGTGAAACTGAAATTGAGCTTGAATACGACAATACATACAACTACACCAATAAAGATGGTGCCACTGTTAGTGTCACGTTAGGCACCAATGGGTCAACTCAAACATCATCACCTTATGTAACTGAATATGGCTCAGATGAAGTTACCACTGCACTAGCGAGCAACAGTTACCGCCGAGAAGCAAACAATACGTTGCTGACTGTATCTTTGTCTCCTTCTAGTATTAAGGCGTTATTGTCCTATGAGTTTGAAGTAGTTGTTGACGCGCCTTATGACGGGTTCACTTCATCAACGTTTAGCTTCGAGTTGCGTGCCATTACATCAGCAACCACTTCATTAAATGATCTTGTGATAGATAACTTTGATTTTAAAGACGCTGCCACCTTAGATGTTACTCAAGCGAATAATGAAGATTACCTAGAAGGCTTAACGCCTCAAACGGATACGTTTTTTGAATTAAACGTAGGCTATGACGCGGGCGCTACCAACAAACGTGCGCAATTAAGTTACTTAACGCGTAACATTAATGGGTTGGACGATATCGGAACTTTGAATTCTAGTGCAGGGTTAGACTCAGCAAGCAATACCTTATATTTGGTTTCGGCCGCACCTGTCAGTGGTGACGTTGAGATTACCCAACAAGTTGAAATTAGTGACAATGCAGGCAGTAAAGAATCTCAAACTGTCGCCTTAACCGACCAGAGTTTCATTCTGACATTAGACAGTGACAACTTAACCAGCAGCCACGTATTAGGCAAAACCTTGTATATAGCAAAACACCCAGAAAATCATGGAGTAGACGATAGCGGATTAATGGATGTCTTTGGAGTAAGTATTGCCTCGGGCGCTAATGTATCAGCAGCCGGTGTTTATTATGTCTATGAAATTCCAACGTCATTACAAACTTCAGGACGTATTGAACAAGTGACGCTTGAGTTTGACGTACTGATTGGTGGTGCGTCAGTGACTGGTAGTAAGACCTATTACGTAAAATAACGGTTAGATTTTGTAGGAAAAATCATGTTCGAATTAGCGCCTGAGTTTATTAGAGATTCGGTACTAGTTACTAAGTTAAAGTTATGCCAAGTGCGATTGCAAAATGATCAGCGTTTCCCTTGGTTAGTGTTGATCCCAGAAGTTAATGAAGTCACCGAAGTCCACCAGTTATCACAACAGCAACAAAATCAGCTCATACAAGAAAGTTGCTTGGTGAGTAGTACATTAAAAGCACTTACTCAAAGCACTAAAATTAATGTCGCCAATTTAGGCAATGTGGTAGCGCAGCTGCATTGGCATGTAGTGGCTCGTTTTGAAGATGATGAGGCCTGGCCGGGACCAATTTGGGGAGTAGGAAGCGCGGTGCCATACCCAGATCAAAAAAGAGCCGAATTTATCGACTCTTTTGTTAAAGCTCTCAATTCCGCCCAATAAGCGAATCGATTTAAACGTTTTCGTTTAAAAACTCAACCAATTGAGACTTACTTAACGCACCTACTTTAGTGGCAGCAACTGCGCCATTTTTAAAAAGTAGAAGTGTTGGAATACCGCGAACACCAAATTTAGGTGGTGTGTTTGGGTTTTGGTCGATATTCAACTTAGCGATAGTAACGCTGTCAGACATTTCTTCAGCTACTTCGTCTAAGATTGGCGCGATCATTTTGCACGGTCCGCACCACTCAGCCCAAAAGTCTACTAATACAGGTTTGTCGCCACTGGTAACCGACTCAAAACTGTCGTCCGTTAACGCTACGATTTTTTCGTTCATTGATCACTCCAATAAATTAAAGATTTTTACACTGCTATTGTGAATTAACTGTTTCTTATTGCAAGGGTTAAGGTTATTCTTATCCGCTATGACAAAGACACATTTAACAGAAACAAAGTTTTCAGACTTTTCCATTCAACCGGAAGTCTTGAAAGCACTATCAAACGCTGGTTTTTCCAACTGTACACCTATTCAAGCTATGTGTATGCCGCTTATTGAAAGTGGCGCTGACATTGCTGGACAAGCACAGACAGGTACGGGAAAAACAATTGCCTTTTTAACAGCGACATTTAATCGACTAGTCCAAAATAAAACACCGAAAGGCCAGCCTAGGGCTATTATTTTGGCACCTACCCGAGAATTAGCCATTCAAATTCATAAAGACGCTTTAACGTTTGCTGAATCGTCAGGACTCTCGCTTGGTTTAATTTATGGGGGCGAAGGGTATGAATCTCAACGCCAACAATTAGAAAAAGGGGTAGATGTACTGATCGGTACGACAGGCCGCGTTATCGACTATCATAAACAAGGCGTATTTAACTTAGACGCGATTGAAGCTGTAGTATTGGATGAAGCGGATCGCATGTTTGACTTGGGCTTTATTAACGACATTCGTTATTTGTTCAACAAAATGCCAGATCGTACCAAACGATTAAACCTTGTTTTCTCAGCAACCATGAGCTTTAAAGTAAAAGAACTGGCTTATTCACACATGAATGAACCAACGCATTTACAATCTGAGCCTGAGCAAATGACTGGCGTGAGAATTCAGGAAGAACTCTTCTACCCTGAATCCAACCAAAAGATTAATTTATTGTTAACACTTATCGAAGAAGATTGGCCAGATAAAGCCATCGTGTTTACCAATACCAAACACGCTTGCGAAAAAGTGTACAACTGGATGAAAGCTGACAAACATCGTGTTGGTTTATTAACTGGCGACGTGAACCAGCGTAAACGCTTAAATATTCTAGAAGCCTTTGCCAAAGGTGATTTAGACTTTTTAGTGGCGACCGATGTTGCTGCGCGCGGTCTACACATTCCAGAAGTTACGCACGTATACAACTTCGATTTACCGGATGACAGAGAAGATTACGTACACCGTATCGGCCGAACCGGACGTGCAGGTGCAAGCGGTCATGCAATAAGTTTTGCTTGTGAATCTTATGTATACAACTTGCCGGCTATTGAAGAGTATATTGGCCACTCCATCCCCGTGACCCATTATGACGCCGATGCACTGCTAGATGACGTACCAAAACCTAGGTATCAAAAACGTCGTCACCACGGCCAGCGCCGACGCAATAGCTAATAATCAGCAGGTATTGATGGAAAACAGTTCTAGTTACGCAGTCATTGACTTAGGCTCCAATAGCTTCCACATGATGATAGTGCAAGTGGTTGCAGGCAGCGTCCAAGTCATCGGCCGAGTCAAACGAAAAGTTAGGTTGGCGTCCGGACTGGATAAAGACTTTAATTTATCTGACGAAGCCATGCAGCGTGGCTGGGAATGTTTAAACCTCTTTGCAGAGCGTTTACAAGATATTCCTCATACTCATATTAAAATAGCAGGCACAGCCACATTACGCCTAGCTAAAAATGTCGACGTATTTTTAGCCAAAGCAGAAAACATATTAGGCATTAAAATTACAGTGATCAGTGGTGTTGAAGAAGCCAATACCATTTATCAAGGTGTATCTTTTACTTCAAGCAATAAACACCGCCGATTGGTCATTGATATCGGTGGCGCAAGTACCGAGCTTATTGCCGGTGACGGTGATACACCACTTATCAGTAAAAGCCTTAACGTAGGCTGCGTCACGTTCCTCGAACGGTATTTTCCAAACGGCGAGTTATCTGAGCATAACTACATGAACGCAATTGCCGCTGCAGAAGAAGCTATTTCGACCATTCGTGATCTATACAAAGATTTTGATTGGCAAGAAGAAGTTGGCGCATCGGGCACGGTACAAGCGATTCAAGAAATTTTGATGCACCAAGGGTTTGATGAAGTCATCGATTTGGGTCGACTAGTTTCTATCATGCAACAATCAATTACCTACGGTTATATCGACCGACTCACCATCCCAGGTTTAGCGCAAGAACGACGTTTAGTATTTCCAAGTGGCGTGGCAATTTTGATTGCTATCTTTAGACAGTTAAATCTACAAGGCATGACGCTCGCCGGCGGAGCACTGCGCGAAGGATTATTGTATTCCATGCTGCCAGAGCTCACCAAACAAAACGTACGTGAACGCACACTAAAAAGCGTTATGACCCGTTATCATGTTGATGTTGACCACGCCAAGCGTGTCGCCGACTTAAGTGTCGACATCGCACAACAGGTTAGCAACCAATGGCGCATGGATCAGTTCGACGCATTAGAAATATTGCGATCTGCTGGTTTATTGCATGAAATTGGATTACAAGTCGCTTACAAAGACCAACAAAAACACGCCAGTTACTTGCTTGCCAACACTAATTTACCAGGCTTTACAAATGCGCAAAAAAGCCTATTGGTTGCATTAGTTGGCAGCCACAAAGACGACATAGACCAAATCACCTTGTCAAAACAAAGCTCAACCTCTGTATTACTTGCCTGCCGTTTAACGCGCATATTACGCCTTGCCGTGATTTTATCGTTAAGACGTGCCGATGAAGTGATGCCACAAGTTGAAGTGACGGTAGAGCACGAAGCTATAAAAGTGCATTTACCTGATAACTGGGTGGAGCAGAATCCGCTTACGGAAGCTGAATTAATGCAAGAAGCCAATCAACAAGCCGATCAAGGCTGGCAGTTGATTATATGTTGATTAAATTAATCACTAAAAATTAAAAAGGTCTGCAAACGCAGACCTTTTTGTTTTCTCACCGAATGTTCGGTTGGTGGGCTACAATAATGCAGCAACCAATTAAGACGATTTTGACTGCAAAAGCTTAGCCGCTTTTTTAGCAAAGTAGGTCAGAATGCCATCGGCCCCTGCGCGTTTAAACGCAATCAAGGATTCCATGATAATCGCGTCTTCTGCTAGCCAGCCATTTTCAATTGCCGCCATGTGCATCGCGTATTCACCACTGACTTGATAAGCAAACGTCGGCACTTGAAAGGTTTCTTTTACCGATTTCACAATATCCAAATAGGGCATACCGGGTTTTACCATGACCATATCAGCGCCTTCGTCTATATCCAAGGCTACTTCTCGTAATGCTTCATCGGCATTGGCAGGATCCATTTGATAGTTCTTTTTATCCGCGCCTTTTAAGTTGCCAGCAGAGCCAACTGCATCGCGGAAAGGCCCATAATAACTTGATGCATATTTAGCGGAATAAGCGAGAATTGAAACATTATGATGCCCTGCTAGTTCTAGCGCATCGCGAATTTCGCCGACTCTGCCATCCATCATATCCGAAGGTGCGACAATATCGGCACCAGCATCGGCGTGGGATAACGCTTGTTTCACTAACACTTCGGTTGTCACGTCATTAACTATGTACCCATCGTCATCCATAATGCCATCTTGACCATGTACAGTGAATGGGTCGAGGGCAACGTCAGTGATCACGCCCAACTCTGGAAACTTGGCTTTAATTGCTCTAACGGCAGATTGTGCAAGCCCTTCTGGGTTATAAGCTTCTTCTGCTATCAATGATTTTTTATCTTGTGAAATGACTGGGAATAACGCTACAGCGGGAATACCTAAGTCGACGATTTCTTGGATTTCTTCCAACAACAAATCTAATGAGAAGCGCTCAACGCCGGGCATAGAAGCCACTTGCTCTTTTCTATTTTCACCTTCGAGTACGAACATTGGATATATTAAATCATCGACGGTAAGCGTATTCTCCCTCATCAATCGGCGAGAGAAGTCGTTTTTTCTCATCCGACGCATGCGTGTATATGGAAATGCGCCTAAATCATTGTGAGCCACTAGAAACCTCTTTGTTGCTATAAATTAACCTGAAAATTACAGATGTGGATCTGCTTGATGCTGTTTTACTATGTTTCGACCACTTTGTTTTGCTTGATAAAGTGCAGTATCTGCTTGCGAAATAAACAGCTCTGGAGTTATTGCCTGTTCCGACATATGACATGCAACTCCAAGACTGATTGTACAAGAAAGCGTTTCACCGTGAGAACTTATCTCCAGTGCTTCAATGGTTTTTCGAATATTTTCGGCAAGCACAGACGCACCCGCCAAATCTGTATTTGGCAATAACACAGTAAACTCTTCTCCCCCGTATCGAAATATTTCATCTGAAGGACGATTCAATACATGGGACGCATGAAAAGCGACAGAACGGATCACTTCATCACCAATAACATGACCATAGTTATCGTTTATATTTTTAAAGTGGTCGATATCAAAAATAATCAAAGACAAAGGAGTTAACTCCCGTCGAGCTCTGCGCAACTCAGCCAAAACACGTTTATCAAAGTGACGGCGGTTATAGATGCCACTCAAATCATCAATCGTGTTTAGCTTAGCAAGTTGTTCATTTTTTTCTTGCAGCTCTCGCATGGCAAATTGTAGTTCCATCATTTGCTCTGACAGTTGCAAATCCTTATCACTTTCTTCTACTTCGTCGATATCATCATAAACTTGATAACCACCGCCGTACGCGCGTAACGTGGAAATAACCAATACCAAAACAAACGCTATAGAACTGAGCTGCAAAAGTTGCAAGTTACTAATGGTTAGGTCGACAAACATGAAGTTATCCAAACTGATCAAAATCAGCGCGATTAGCAGCCCTAATAATCCAACATTAAATTCCTGATGTTCATGCATGCCTTCACGCCAGTTTATCCAGCCAATATAAATATGACTAAAACAAATAATCATGGCGATACCAGTGATAAGGTAAATACCAGTCTGAAAGCTCAAATACAGAGTAATTGGAATGATAGCGGCTGCGATAGCTGCAATCAGATAAAACAACTTGCTTAATGGTTCACTTTGCAACAAATGGCTAAGAGATTGGGTTGCGTGCAAGGCCGAAAAGATAATCGCCGTACATGTAAAAATATAAATCGCATGTTGTTGTAATGCAGGGTAATTGGGCCAAAAATAATGAAAGCTAAAACCCGCGAGGGTAAAACAGATCATCATCAAAGAAAACACAAAACCTGCTGTATACAATGCGCTCAACTCACGAGTAAATGCGTACAACGCCAGAAACACGAACAATGCCGACAACATAATGCCACTGTATATGCCTGCATTAAGTTTTTGACTGCTTTGTACTTCTTGAAAGGCTTCTTTTTGCCATACAGTAATAGGAAGTTTCACCGTACCTGAAGTTTGTAGTGCTATGTATACTTCAAGCGTTTCGTTTGCTTGAAAACTGATTGGCACTACAAAACTCTCGTGTTTCACTGGTCTCAAATGAAATGGCTGAGAGTCACCCAAGTTTTGAACTGACAACACTTTGCCATCGGATAAAATGTACACAACTATTTCATCAATAAGTGGATTACCTAGCACTAAGTCGTAAGCCATTGGGTGACTTAATTCATTACGCAACTCAAATCGAAACCACTGAATAGATTGATCAAATCCGAGCTTAATTTGTGTTTGAGTAAATTCCGCCCAACCTTCAACTGGCGGTGGGTCTAATACTGTGCCTTCAGAGACGTTGTACTCTAAATGAGGCACGACATCTTGTGCTGGGGTATATGGCGTTAATAAAACTGGCGCACTAACGGCCTGAAATGGAATAACAAGAAAGAGTAACAACGCAGTGAAATATTTTAACACTCGACTCTCCCTTGTTTCTGACGTTATTAATGAACGATTTAACTATAAAAGGTTCTAGGCATTAAATTAATGTAGCGCATTACTGCAGGCGTTTCACTCGAATCGTTTTGTTTGAGCCTGCTTTTTTTAATAAAAATGATCCTAACGATGCAGATTTAATTTCTACCTCATCGCCAACTTTTAACCTAAAGCGAGCCGAGTCTATTTGTCGCCATATTTGCTCATTATCCATGTGAATAATAAAAGAGCCGTACCCGACTTTTTTCAGTTTAGTCACTTTCGCAAAAATTGACTCCAACTGTTCTTCAACTGGCTGTTTGAGTCCAAATTTGTCACTGGCAGAAATCGGTTGATTTGTTTTTTTATCCGCACTTTTTTCTGGTAAGTTCGTAGCAACGGTAGTTAAGGGAATTTTGTCATAACATGCCAAGCGGTCATTATCATTTTGAATGTTACGGCATTGAGTTAGTGGGTTATTTTCATTGGCGTAAATATCGGCAACAGAAAACAACAGCAATAAATAAATAAACGTTTTCATATCAACTTTCACTACTAACCTCTTCTACTTCTGGTTTATCAACCATTTTCGCCATTAACAAGCCTAGTTCAAATAACATCCACATGGGCACAGCCAATAACGTTTGGCTGATGACATCTGGCGGTGTTAACAACATACCAATCACAAACGCACCGACGATTATATAAGGTCGCTTTTCTTTTAAGTTAGCGACATTCGTAACGCCTGCCCAACACAATATAAACACCACAACAGGCACTTCAAACGCGATACCAAAGGCAATAAATAGTTTTAAGACAAAATCGAGGTAACTACTGATGTCTGTCGCAATTGTTATTCCTTCGGGGGCAACACTGGTAAAAAAGGCAAATACCAATGGAAACACCACAAAATAGGCAAAAGCAATACCGCCATAAAATAAGACCACAGAACTTATCAATATTGGCGCAGCAAAACGTTTTTCATGTTTGTATAAACCTGGCGCAATAAAACTCCAAATTTGATGAAGAATATATGGAAAAGCCAAGATAATTGACAACATAAACGCCAATTTAAACGGCGCAAAAAAAGGCGCAGCCACATCGGTTGCTATCATGCCAGTACCTTGCGGCATAACACTCATTAATGGTTGTGCTATTTGGGTATATATATCGTTAGCAAAATATGCCAACACAGAAAAAAATAATAAGGTAACAACGACCGCTCGGATCAATCGCTGCCGCAATTCAATTAAATGCTCAACCAGAGTTGGATTAGTTTTTGTTGTCATGAGGTTGTGTAGACACTTCCTTCGATGTCGACTCTATGTCACCGTTCACACTATTGGCTGCGGCTTTAAGTTCGTCGACCGAACGTTGTAAGTCAGGCGCAAGATCTTGCATACCTTGCTGTTCCGCCTTTTTCAAATTTTCATGCAGCTCATGAACTCTCAATTGTTCATTTACTTCACTGCTCAAGCCCTGAAACATTTGCGTCGCTTGCCGTTTAAATCTCACGACAGAACGAATCGCACCTGGCAATTTGTCTGGACCCAATACTATCGTCGCGACCAGCGCAATGAGCGCAAATTCCCAAAAGCCCATAATTAATTAGTCTTTGCTTGATTGCTTTTCTGTCTTTGAAAAATCAGCGTCAGTATCAGATTTCTCTTTTTGCTGATCAGCAAGCGCAGACGGCGATTTATCTTCGTCTGATACTGAGTTTTTGAAGCCTTTGATTGCTGAACCAAGGTCAGAACCTAAGGTTTTTAATTTTTTAGTACCAAATAATAAAATAACGATAACTAGTACAATTAATAACTGCCAAAGGCTGATGCCACCGAATCCCATTTCGTCTCTCTATTTGAAATTATTTCAACTTAGTATAAAGTTTTATTCAGCTAAATAATATACCTAGATTTTGTAAACGGACATTTGAAAATGGGTATTGATCAAGGAAGTACTACCTATGTTGAAGTTGTTGTTAAACACTGCTGTTGTCACCACGCTTGGAATAAGTGCGACCGCAGCTGCCCAACAGCCAAAAACACAATCTTCTGCCGCTACAACCAAATCTTGCACTGCATCAAACACTCCCTGTCCCGCGCAAGAACAGAAAACATTGAACAAAACCACCTCGCCAAAAGTTAGTGACGTAGAAAGAAAAACAGAAGAACAACGCTTGAAAGTATTATTTGTCGATGTCAATTCAGTCATGGAAGGTATAGGTACTAGCTTAGATTGGACCGCCAACCAATTAGATGGTTATTTTGCTGAGACTGAAGACGCAAAAGGCGGAGCAAAAGCATGGGGACATGTGGTGTTTGGCTGGCAGCCAATAGAGGGCCAAACATTTGATACAGAAAATTTTCCCGTTAAATTTAAAGTCAAAGCGCGTTTGCCCAACTTAGAAGATAAAGTAGAACTTATTTTATCGGACGGCGATGATGACGACTTTGAAACTCTACCCTATGAATCTGTACGCCCAGAAGCGTTGCGATTAGAAGAAAATTCCATAGGCGCAGCCATTCAATTTTTATCCAGCAAAGGAAAACATGTCCGCACTTCATCACGACTAGGGGTTAGCGAAAGCCAAGTTTATGCGCGCACTTCAATCACCTATCGAAGTAAACATTTTGAAGACCAAGTCACCTTTAACGTGCAACCTGCAATTGAATATTATATGGATGACGGCTGGGGAGCCCGGTTATTAGTGGATTTTGGATATCGCCTCGCAGACAACGCCGAGGTGCGCTACAACGTTTCGCTAAGAGATAGAGAATCGTACGATGATGTGCGTTGGCGAAATGGTATTTATCATATTTATGCGACGGGCGAAAAATCAGCTTTTGTTACAGGTTATTCATCTTCAGGCGAACTCGAACAAAATGAGAAGATTAAGGTGTATTATCGAAGAGTGAGCACTCGCTATCGATTTAATGCTCTTAGAAGCTGGATATATTTTGAAATCGAACCGTTTGTAGAGTTTGGTAGAGACGATGCCGATGAGTTAGATATCGCACCTGCAGACTTTCGATATGACTTTGAACGCAATCGTGGCATCGCATTTCGATTCGAGGGGCATTACGGCTATTTTTGATATAACAAAACTAGGGGCTTGAAGGCTTGAAGGCTTGAAGGCTTGAAGGCTTGAAGGCTTGAAGGCTAAAAATATTGAACGACTGAAAAAACAACAAGGCCAAACGTTTTGTTATGGTTTGACCTTAAATCCGAAAAACACAGATGACAACAAACTTACCCCGAATATTAATCGATTCACCGGTAGATCAAAATCAGTAAACACATACACCGCCAGAGCAGTTAAAGTACTTACGGTAAATAACGATAAGCGCCACAAAAACTTCTGGTGTTGCTGTTGCAGTGTTTTGTACTCATCTATCAACTCTTGTTTATAAGTTGGTAATTGATTAATAGTTGTCAGACTAGAGTGCAATAATTCAGGGATTTGCGGCGCTTTTTCTAACCAATATGGGAAGTTTTGTTTGGACTTTTTCACAAACGCTTTAAAGCCCATTTGTTCTTGCATCCAATCTTCTAAAAACGGTTTTGCGGTTTGCCATAGATCAAGCTGTGGATAGAGCTGACGGCCTAATCCTTCAACATAAAGTAATGTTTTTTGTAATAACACCAATTGAGGTTGTACTTCCATTTCGAACTGGCGTGCCGTATCAAACAGTCCCATCAACACCTGACCAAAAGAAATTTCTTCCAAAGGCTTATTGAAAATCGGATCACAAACCAATCGAATCGCCGCTTCAAATTGTTCAACATTGATGTGACTTGGCACCCAGCCACTTTGCACATGCAGCTGTGCTACTTTCAGATAATCACGGTTGAAAAACGCAACAAAGTTTTCCGCTAGATAGCGTTTGTCTTCTGCGTTGAGAGTACCAATGATGCCAAAATCCAACCCTATGTATTTAGGCTCGACTGGGTTCTGTTTACTAATAAAAATATTACCCGGATGCATATCCGCATGGAAAAAACTATCTCGAAACACTTGAGTGAAAAACACTCTTACGCCACGTTCCGCTAGCTTTTTTAAATCAGTTCCTTGCGCAAGTAACTGATCAATATCCGAAACCGGAATACCATCGATACGTTCCATTACCAGCATATTGGTAGTGCAATATTCTTGATAAATCTCTGGAATATATAAATCTTCTGAATCAACAAAGTTATCGCGCAAGCGCTTGCCGTTAGAAGCCTCCAACGCCAAATTAAGCTCATTGAGAATCGTCGTCTTATATTCTTCAACCACCTGCACCGGCTTAAAACGCGCGCTATGTTTTAGGTATTTTTTAACCTGTTGCGCTAACCACAACATAAGTGCAATGTCGGCATCAATTTGAGCTTGGATATTTGGCCGAGTAATTTTAACGACGACAGAAGTGTTCACGCCATCAACCGATAATACAGCGCCGTGCACTTGAGCGATTGATGCCGTCGCCAAAGGCTCCGTTTCAAACGATTCAAACACTTGCTCTAACTCATCAATACCTAATTCTTGTTTAATTCGACTAATGGCAATGTCACTGGCAAACGGCGTGACTTTATCTTGTAACTTAGCCAGCTCAACATTTAACTCTGGTGATAATAAATCTTTGCGAGTTGATAACATTTGGCCGAATTTAATCCAAACAGGCCCCAAACTTTCTAACGCTAAACGAACATTAGCAGCGCTATTATTGCCTGCTTTTACTTTTGGATACCAAAATGTTGAAACCAACAAAGCTTTTATGTACCAAGGTCTGTATTTAGCCGGCAAAACCAAAAACAATCGAAAATACAACAGGGTGTGGATGATTTTCAGCAAACGACTGATGCGAGTAAACAAGTGGTTAACCTCTGAATGTCTTTAATGCAGCTGCTAGCTTTTCAGTTCGAGCATGTAACTGATCAACTTGTTCAATAAACTCGTCAACTTCAAACTGACTCGGTGTCACTTTCAGTTCATCAACTAATGCACTGCTTACTGTGTAATCTAAATCGGACTGCTTTGTTTGAATCACTTGCCTTAACGACTCAATACCATGAGCGATTCGATGAGCTGTCGCGTCACCAACATAACGAGCTAACATTTGTTGCCAGTCAATATCATTATCCAACAACAAACCAGAAAAGCCCTGAGCAATCGCTAAGTCACCCTCTAAAAGAAGCTCATCTTGTTTAATTAACCGGGTTAATTGTGAAGCGTCGGATAATTGTTTTAAATATTTGGTACTGGTTTCTACATAACAATCAGGTGACTCAATATTGGCCGAAAATGTCAGTTCACCATTATGAACCCACAATTTAATTTGTATCGACAGATCCGTCAATTTAACCGCAAACGACTTTTGCTCAAGCCGAGCAAGTTTTGCACTGGCATAAGGATCGTACCGCAATGCCTTGTTTACAGCAGGTTGCAATACAGAATGCAAAAGTTGCTGGATCAGAATCAAAATTTAAAGCCTTTATGAAGCGCCACTATGCCACCGGTTAAGTTGGTGTAGTCCACCTGATCAAAACCAGCATTTTCCATCATGCCTTTTAACGTTTCTTGGTTAGGATGCATGCGAATCGACTCAGACAAATATTGGTAACTGTCTTTGTCGTTGGCAATCAAACCGCCCATTTCTGGCAAAATTTTAAATGAATAAAAATCGTACGCTTTGTTTAACCACTCTTGTTCCGGCTTTGAAAATTCTAATACCAGCAATCGTCCGCCAGGTTTTAACACGCGGTAAATAGAGCGTAATGCTTCGTCTTTATCTGTGACATTTCTCAAGCCAAACGCGATAGTCACTAAATCAAATGTATTCTCGGCAAAAGGTAACGCTTGAGCATTAGCCTGAACGTATTCGATGTTACCAACAGCGCCTAAATTATGCAGCTTTTCACGTCCGACTTTAATCATCGAATCATTAATATCAGCCAACACGACTTGACCGGTATCACCAACAATTTGACTGAATTTACGCGTCAAATCTCCGGTTCCACCTGCTAAATCCAGTACTTTTTGTCCAGGGCGAACATTACTGGCATCGATAGTAAAACGTTTCCAAAGTCGATGAATACCAAACGACATAACGTCGTTCATGATGTCGTATTTGGCAGCGACGGAATGAAATACATCGGCAACTAATGATTCTTTCTGATTTTTGTCTACGTCTTTGTAACCAAAATGCGTTTTGTCTTCGGAGCTTTGTTCAGGTTTCATAAGGATTTTAATGCTGATCGAGATGGGCTCTAGTGTACTGAATTGGTTTGACAAAACCAATGGATATCACGAGGAATAATGAATTCAAATATAAACGTTAAGTGCGATCAGTAAACACTTTGTTTTGACCAGTGGCTTTGGCCATTTGCAACGCCGTGTTGGCTTTTTTAATAGTGCCATCCAAACCAAGCTTTTGTGAAAACTGGCTAACACCAATCGATACCGTTATTTTTGGTAATTTTTGTTTGTTCTTTGCATTAACAAACTGCAGTTTCTCAACACCGTGTCTGACTTTTTCAGCAATTTGTTGCGCCGACACAATATTTGCTTCTGGGATCAAAACTAAAAATTCTTCACCCGCCATGCGCACTGGTAAGCCGGAATCACTCACGTAGGCTTTCACTTTTTGCGCAACTTTCGACAAGATGACATTACCTATCGTAGTTCCGTATCCTTCGCTAAACTTATGAAAATTGTCTAGGTTGATTGCCAGAGCAGCGATTTCTTGGGTATTGTTTTCCAACCACATGTCGACCGTTTCATTCAACACAGTGCGATTAAACAACCCCGTTAATGCATCGACTTTACGGCTATTGTTTAATTCATCCACCTGCTGTTGCAACTCATCAACTTTGCTTTCAGCTTGTTTTAATGCCTTGACCAATACACTTTGTGTTTTTTTGGCGTAGCTTGTGGCTTTAAGTAATTTATCAATCACTTGTTTTGAAGTGTCGATATCTTGCTCGTCCAACAGCAACAAACCTTCATCTAAAAGATTAATATAGTGATTACTGTTATTTTGAGCTTTTTGGGTGTGTTTTTGTGCAAAGCTTAAAACCGAGTCGACACTGCCAAGCATTTTTTCGGTACTTTCATCAGGCGATAAAATGCAGCTTTTATATAGCTCAGTCATTAAAAAATCATCAATACGACGCTCTTGCTCAATTTCCTCATTCAACAAGATCACCAAATCCGCGTTTTTATTTGCCACGTATTCATAAGCAACGCTGTAATTAATTGGATTTGCAGGTAAGTTATGTTCTTTTAGAAATAAAATGGCTTTGTGAAGAAATACTTCCGCTTGCGCATGAGTGTCTGAATAATTCATTAAGTTACACCGGTACAACTTTTACCGAAATTTGCGAAACGCTATTGTATGCAACAAAGCATGAATAGCAATTTATAAGTCGATCATTCAACATGATTTTATTCTTATTATTAGCGACGTATGTACATTTATATAAACAACAGGCTTTAAACTAAGTTTCTTTTATTTTAAGGTCAAGGAAATACTGTAATTTATCCACTAATTATCAACAAGCATGATACTTTTATGTTCGATAATGATAAAAATTCTACTTCTTAACCAAATAGTGCCGACATGGAAATAAAAAAAGCAAAAAGCCAAAAACAAAAGTTACAGCGAGTTAATTCAATTTTAGAGGCCGCCGAAGCTTTATTCACAGAGAATCAAGCTTCCGAATTGCCATCAGCCATTCAAATCGCTAATAAGGCGGGTGTCGCAAAAGGCACGTTATACATTTATTTTTCCACCAAAGAAGCAATTTTTTTAGCCTTATTGGAACGCCATACACAAAACTGGATTGCCGACTTTGAAAGTCAATTGAGACAATATGAGTCTGTCACCGTCAATGATATTTGCCAATATCTTGCTAATTATTGGCAGAAAACACCAGCGATGGGTGAACTCAATCGTATGGCGGATGCTTTGTTAATCAACAATGTTGAAGAAAAGATATACTCGTCTTTTCAAACGAAAATCATCAATGACTTAAAACGCATTGTACCCTCGGTAAAAAGTTTGAACACCGACGTCGAGTCATCACAATGGTTGGAGCTTATTTTACAAAGTCAGCAATTATTGACTCTTGCATGGCAAAACGCGAACCCTCGCCACGCAAGAGCAAGCAAACAAATCAAAACATTTGATATGTTAAGCACAAATCTATTAACACCATTTTGGACCAACTTGGTTGAACTCAAAAAAGAAAAGCCAAAAGAAAAAAGTACTTGGCGTAAACTGCTAGGTAACTAACTTAAAATAATATACAGACCCTACACATGACATTAATAAAAAAAATAACACTGCCTTTGATTTTGATGGTGACTTTGCCCTCAACGATCACCCACGCCAATCCCAAAATACTTGATGATCAGCTGAATCAAATTGCCAATACAAAAAGCGCAGAAGATCAAAAATTTGAATTATTAGCGGAAGATATTTGGCAAGACGCACTGAAGAGAAACCCGTTAAGTGCGGTACGTTTTGGTCTAGATAGCTCGCCGGATGAAATGCCAGATATTTCGTTGGAAGCCCTGCAGGCAGCCAACAACAATATTAGACAACAGTTGGCTTTATTAAACGACATTCAAGCGGCCAAACTGAGCGAACAAAATCGTATAAACTTAACGATTTTACAGCATAGATTAAATAACGAAGCCGACCAATTTGATTATCAAGCGTACCAAGTGCCGCTTACAGCAGAAGGTGGCTTTCATACCAGTTTAGGGTTTTTACCCAGCGCCATCGAACTTAAAAGCCTACAAGATGCCAAAAATTACCTAAGCCGCATGGCAGACTTCCCGAGTTACTTTGCGCAACATATGTCGCATATGAAACAAGGCATCAAACAAGGCAATACCCAGCCACAAGTTGTTCTGCAAGGTTTTGAGTCGAGCATTGATGGTTTTATTGTTGATAAGCCAGAAGACAGTGTGTTTTTTGCACCTTTTAAAGAACTGTCGTTTTTAACCGAGCAACAACAAACCGAAATAAAACAACTAGCGGCGCAAGTCATTACAAACCAAGTAGTACCCGCCTACCAATCGTTTCGTGACTTTATGAGCGAGGAGTATATTCCTAACTCTCGTAAATCCATCGGCGTACAGTACATTCCCAATGGGAAAAGCTATTATCAAAACCGCTCAGATCACTACACAACGACTGATTTATCAGCACAAGAAATCCATGAGATTGGCCTAAGCGAAGTCAAACGTATTCGCGCAGAAATGCAAACCATCATCGACCAATTAGAATTCGACGGCAGCTTTGCCGAATTTTTAACTTTTTTACGCAGCGATCCTCAGTTTTACGCCACCACACCGGAACAGTTGCTAAAAGAAGCGTCTTTTATTGCTAAAAAGATGGATGCGCAACTGCCCAAACTTTTCTATCACTTACCCAGAACCCCTTATGGCATAGCTCCTGTGCCAGATCATATTGCACCCAAATACACCACCGGACGATATATCAGCCCAAACAAAGATACAGACCCCGGCTATTACTGGGTTAATACCTACGCCCTTGATCGCCGACCATTATATGAACTTGAAGCGTTGACTCTGCACGAAGCAGTGCCTGGCCATCATTTGCAAATTTCATTAACCAGAGAAATGAGCAATACGCCGCTATATCGCTCATCTTATTACATGTCAGCATTTGGCGAAGGTTGGGGGCTTTATGCCGAATGGCTTGGGCTGGAAGCCGGTTTTTATCAAGACCCATATTCTAATTTTGGCCGCTTAACTTACGAGATGTGGCGAGCACTGCGACTCGCGGTTGATACCGGTATGCACGTAATGGATTGGACACGAGATCAAGCCATCGAGTTTATGAAGCAAAATTCTGCATTATCAGAGCACAACATTACCACCGAAGTAGACCGTTATATTTCCTGGCCCGGGCAAGCACTTTCTTACAAAATTGGTGAATTGACGATTAAACGCTTACGCGCTGAAGCGGAGGCTCAATTAGGCCAGCAATTTGATGTTCGGGAGTTTCATTACCATGTGTTGAAAAATGGCTCGGTGCCATTATCATTGCTGGAACAACAAGTTAAGATGTATATACAAGAGAAATTACGTCAAGTTCCACTGACTAAATAAAAGGTTTTCAATTGTTACTGTACAAAATTATTCGAACGATAAGAAAACACCTCAGTGAGGTCACATGGCTATCGATTGCGGTTCTGATCCTCTTGCATGCTGCATTAAGCTGGCTACTGCTGCTGTTGGCAGGTGAATCAAGTTTAACCAGCCCAGAGTCGTTTTTATATTATTACGTAGTGACCACCAGCACCGTCGGTTTCGGCGATTTAAGCCCTGAAACCTATTATGGCAAACTAGTGGTCGCATTAATTCAAATACCATTAGGACTTGCACTATTTGGTGCTCTGCTGGGCAAATTAGGACAATCGGTTAGCAAAATAATGAGACAAATTATGACTGGAGAAAAAGACTTTAGCGATTATGGCGATCACATCCTTATTTTTGGCTGGCACCCAATTCGCACCCCTAAAATCGTCAGCCACATCTTGGGTGACACTAAACGCCAAGGCCGAAAAATCGTATTGTGTGTTACCGAAGAGATGGAACATCCAATGCCTGATATTCCTTTAGTGGAGTTTGCCAAACTCACTACGTTTACCGACAACTCGGAATTAACCAGAGTGGCAGCACAGCGGGCGGATAAAATCATTGTCGATGGCGATAATGACGATCAATCTTTCACCTGCGCATTAAAACTAAGCTCTATGGTGGCTGATGATTGCCACATTAGCGTGTACTTTACCGACGAAACCAAAGTCGAGATGCTGAACAAATACACCACCAATGTGGAATGTAATTCGTCTAAAACAGCGGAGATTTTAGTCCGCGCCATGCAAGACCCTGGCTTTAGTCGCTTGCAGGACGAGATGATGTCAACGTTAAAAGGTAATACTCAATTTTCTACTGAAATTCCAAAGTCTGCACCAGATATACAGTTTGAAGCCATGTTTCTTTATTTCAAACAAGTGCATAACGTTACGTTATTAGCTGTGGCGGAAGACCGAATTGGCAAAACCATGTACTTAAATCCAGATAAGACGTTCACGGTCAAAGCTGGATTCATATTGCACTACATTGGCAAAGAACGACTGACAGCCGAAGAAGTAAACTGGGCAGCTATCTCATCTCAACACTAGCTAAAACTTTTTTTACCACCATAATTTTGACATTGATCTAGGAACCAACACACATGAGTCAAGTATTAGCCGATTTATTAAGTTACTTAGAACTGGAAAAAATCGAAGAAGGTTTGTTCAGAGGACAAAGCCAAGTGTTAGGTTTTGGCAGGGTATTTGGCGGTCAAGTCATTGCCCAAGCCCTTATTGCAGCAAAAGCCGATATGAAAGATCGTGTTATTCATTCCTTTCACAGTTACTTTTTACGTCCCGGTGATGACAAAAAGCCGATTGTTTATGATGTAGAAAATATCCGTGACGGCCGCTCATTCAGTACTCGTCGCGTTAGAGCAATGCAATTTGGTAAACCGATTTTTTACATGACGGCGTCATTTCAAACTCAAGAGGAAGGCTATTCTCATCAGACGCCTATGCCAGACGTTGAAGGCCCCGAGGGTCTGATGTCTGAGTACGAATTTTACCAACAAAATTTAGATAAAATTCCAAAACACCTACATGGCATTGTGGCGTGTGAAAAGCCAATTGAAATTCGCCATGTTCAAGTCAATGATCCATTTAAGCCAGAAAAAATGCCTGCTCGCCGACAAGTTTGGATCAAAGCTAATGGCACGTTACCAGACTCACAGCGTATTCATCGCTATTTGTTATCGTACGCTTCCGACTTCAACTTTTTACCAACGGCATTGTTCCCGCACGGCAAAAGCTTACTACAGCCCAACATGCAAGTTGCAACCATAGATCACTCAATGTGGTTCCACCGCCCATTTAGAATTGATGAGTGGGTGTTATACGATATGGACAGCACCAGCGCTAGTGGCGGCAGAGGGTTTGTAAAAGGTCAGTTCTTTAATCAACAAGGCGAGTTAATTGCCTCAGCGGCGCAAGAGGGTGTGATAAGAGACTACTCAGCTTTTCCTAAAAACTAAGCTAATGCAAAGCAAAGGGAAGTAAAACTTCCCTTTGCGTTGGTCTAAGCTGTGATATTCTGCAACATCAATATAATCCACAATACAAGTACGCAAATACACGATAGCCAAAACGCACCTGCTCTATGCAATACATTGTTGTAGGTTAAATGTACGTACGCTTGTAAGCAACGCGCAACTATAAACCCCCAAGCTGCTACTTGCGCAGCAACACTTTCTACACCCATTTGTATATACAAGGTACAGACTACGTAAAATAACACTGGAATTTCAAACTGATTAGCAAAACAACGCGACGTCTTAAGTACATTTTCTGGCACATTATCGCCTGTCATAGTGCGATAATATTTAGGGTTTATCTCACCATTTTTAACGCTGGCAAATCGCACCTTGATTGTGACAAATCCCACGATGAAAGTTAAAAGCACCATGGCAAACATAGGGTATAACATAAGGTTTCCTTATTTTTACATTTATATTAGAAGTTATAACAACTCCAAAACGCTAATACCAACATTGATTAAATTGGTAGCGCCCTGTCCCGTCCTAAAATAAGTTGACGGTTTTTTTTAAAGGCCAGTGATTTTATCATTGGCCTTTTTCGTTATGCACTTGGTTAGGTGTTTTCATTCCTAAACTTAAGTGCGGTCTTATTT
>JABXID010000190.1 GCA_013373245.1 Gammaproteobacteria bacterium | reverse complement strand
TGCCTCCTATGTTAGCTATGGGCGCCAAAGATAAAGAAAGATATGTTGAAATAGGTGAGAGTGATCGAATGACCTTAAAATTCATCAAGGCGAAAAAATAGCGACAATAAATCTATGTCGCATATTCTGTGTTTACCAACTGAATTTGCTCTGCCGCAGGGCAATATAGCGGCGCTGCAAAATGAACATAAAGACGATCAAGAGCCGATTTTGGCTCTTCATGGATGGTTAGACAACGCGGCGAGTTTCATTCCCCTAATACAAAATATACCTACGGTAAATTGGACGGCAGTTGACCTTCCAGGGCACGGTGCGTCTTTTCACCGGCCAGCCCATACTTATTATCATTTTATTGATTGGGTTTCCGATCTTGTCAGCTTGATCAAAATGCATTTTAAATCGCCCATAGTTATCGTTGGCCATTCATTGGGTGGTATGTTGGCGACGGTACTTGCTGGTTTGTATCCAGAGCTTGTTAAAAAGTTGGTGCTAATAGATGCAGCAGGTTTGGTAACACAAGAGCCGAGTGAAGGGGTACAGCAACTTCGACAAGCGTTAGACAGCCGTCAAATGAATACTAAACAGTCTAAAACTTTTTCATTACCAGCGGCAGTCAAAGCGAGAATGCAGTCGGGAGACATCGCCCAACCGTCTGCTGAGTTATTAGTTAAACGAAGTGTAATAGAGGTTGAGGGGGGCTGGCAATGGCGTTCCGATAAACGGTTATATAGTCGCTCACCAATTAGACTGTCAGAACAACAAGCGCAATCCATTATTGAATCCATTCACGCGCCAACTCTCATGTGCTTAGCTTCGCAGGGGTATCCTTCCATAAAACAAAACTTCGACAAATTTAGACATTGTTACCAGAACCTAATCAAAGTCGATGTGACGGGACATCATCACTGTCATATGGACAATCCGTCTGAAACTGCCTTGGCTATTCGAAATTTTATAACTAAAGTTTAGGTGTAATTTACTTTTGTAACGTGAACGGAATATGGATGAAAAAAATTCGCGTATTTCACCATTTTCGTTTGATCTCATCCGATCAGTTGAAGTAAGGTAGCTGGCTAAAAAAATTAAAGCTACGTAGGAGAGCGTTTTGGAAAAGATTTGGTTCAATAAGTACCCTGATGATGTTCCGCACGAGATCGATCCAGATCATTATAATTCGTTGCTCGATATCTTTGAGCAAAGCATTCAAAAATTTGGTGATAAAACCGCATTTGTCAACATGGGCAAAAGCATTTCGTTCAACGAACTTGATCAACTAGCCAATGATTTTGCTGCGTATCTTCAAAATACATTAGGCATTGTAAAAGGGGATGCGGTGGCGGTTATGATGCCGAATCTTCTGCAATACCCAATTGCTTTGTTAGGTATTCACAGAGCTGGCGGTGTTGTTGTTAATGTAAACCCTCTTTACACAGCGCGTGAACTTGAGCATCAATTAAAGGATGCTAATGCTAAAGCGATTGTAATCGTCAGTAACTTTGCTTGCACACTGGAACAAGTGCTTGCTAATACACCAGTACAACACGTTATATTGACCAACATGGGCGACATGTTAGGTTTAAAAGGCAAAGTAGTCGACTTTGTCGTTAAATACGTGAAAAAAATGGTGCCAGACTTTTCGCTACCTAATGCCATTAAATTCAAAACGGTTCTTGCTCAAGGCCGAAACCAAAATTTAACGCCGGTTGAAGTCAACGGCGACGATATTGCCTTTTTACAGTATACCGGTGGTACCACGGGTGTTTCTAAAGGTGCGATGTTAACGCACCGCAATATGGTGGCAAACTTGGAACAAGTTTCAGGTTTGTTGGGTCCTTGTTTAAAAGAAGGTGCTGATGTAATTGTAACGGCGTTGCCGCTTTATCACATTTTCGCGTTAACCGCTAATTGCTTAGTATTTATGAAGTATGGTGGCACTAACATACTTATTACAAATCCGCGCGATATGCCGGGTTTTGTAAAAGAGTTGAGCAAACATCAATTTACCGCTATCAGTGGTGTGAACACCTTATTTAACGGATTATTAAACACTCCAGGATTCTCTGAGTTGGACTTTTCTAAACTCAACTTGAGCATTGGTGGTGGTATGGCGGTACAGCGAGCGGTTGCTGAACGTTGGTTAGATACAACGGGTTGTGACTTACTCGAAGGGTATGGTTTGACTGAATGTGCGCCAGTTGTATCGTTTGTTCCGTACAACATTGGTAAATACACCGGCAGTATTGGTGTCCCAGCGCCTTCTACCGACATCCGTTTGGTTTCTGATGAAGGGCAAGACGTAGCGCAAGGTGAATCTGGTGAGTTGTGGGTCAAGGGGCCACAAGTAATGAAAGGGTACTTAGGTCGTCCAGAAGCCACCGATGAAGTCATGCACGACGGTTGGTTTGCAACTGGCGATGTCGCTAAAATTGATGAACAAGGTTTGTTGTACATAGTAGATCGTAAAAAAGATATGATCTTAGTGTCTGGTTTTAATGTATTCCCTAATGAGATTGAAGATGTCGCCGTGACCCATGATGGTGTACTGGAATGCGCCGCAGTTGGTGTCCCGCACGAAGTGTCTGGTGAAATTGTGAAACTGTTTGTGGTCAAAAAAGACGAATCATTAACAGAACAACAAGTTATTGATCATTGTCGTGAAAGATTAACGGGATATAAAGTACCTAAGGTGATAGAATTCCGTGAAGACTTGCCAAAAACTAATGTTGGTAAGATTCTGCGCCGATTATTAAAGGATCAGTAACTCTCTGCGTTGGTCGAGAAGACTCAAACTGATTTAAAAGCCGGCTCACGTCGGCTTTTTTGTGAATGATTGGTATTCAAACGAAATGCGTAAAGTGAATTTAAAGTGACTAAACAAGCAAAAGAATATTTGTTCATCACCACTCAAGATCAATTAGATAGATATTGTCAGCAAGCTGCACAAGCCAAAGTACTGGCGCTGGATACCGAGTTTGTCCGTACCAGAACCTTATATTCAAAACTGGGTCTGATACAAGTATATGACGGTATTGAAATCGCACTCATTGACCCAACCTGCGATCTCGATTTGGAGCCATTCTGGCAACTATTAACACAACCCAGTATTGTTAAAGTTCTTCATTCTTGCCACGAAGACTTGGAAGTTTTCAAAAAGTACGCAAATCGATTACCACTTCCTTTATTTGATACTCAAATCGCAGGACAGTTTTTATTTAACGGTAAAGTTCTTGGTTTTGGCGCTATGGTTGCGCAAGAGCTTGGCATAACTCTCGATAAAGGCGAAGCTCGCACAAACTGGTTAAAACGGCCATTAACTAACAATCAATTAGTGTATGCCGCCAACGACGTAAAATATTTATTGCCGCTTTATCATAAACTTAACGATCAGCTACAAGAATTGAACCTGCAAGAATATAATTTGGCAGAGGCGGCTTACAAAGTTGAGCAAAAACGCCAAGATAAAGACACCAGTTTATTATTCCTCGACTTTGGCACCGCGTGGCAACTAAAACCAAGAGAGCTCGCTATTTTGCAGGAATTGGCGGCATGGCGTTTATCTGTCGCGCAAGAGCGAGATTTAGCTTTAGGTTTTGTGGTCAAAGATCCTACTTTGATCACAATTGCGCAGCGTAAACCGAGTGACATTAACAGCCTTAAAAACATTCCAGAAATAAATAAACAAGAATTGCGTATTCATGGTGACGCTATGGTCGCCTGTGTCAAACGAGGTAAGGCGTTGCCGATTGAGCAGTGTCCAAAACGTGTGCCACGAATGACGGATCACCCAGAATACAAACAGGCGTTTAAGACGTTGAAACAAATGGTATTACAAGCGGCTAATTGCGCCAATGTACCAATGGAAATGGTTGCCACCAAAAAGCAGCTGAATCAATGGATAAAAGCGACTTGGCATATGGCGTACGCTGAAACGCCAGACTTTACGGCATCGTGGCGTTATAAAATTTTACAGCAAACGCTGAACGATTGGACTGAACAATACGCGCTTGATAAAAGCGATGAAAAGTAACTAGATTCTTATAGGCAGTTATACATGCAACTTTGTACCGTATACAGAAGTGCTAAAAAAGCAGACACATATTTATACGTTGAAAAAAACAATGACTTTTCGAAAGTGCCAGAGCAATTACGTACTTTGCTTGGCAATTTAACGTTAGTTATGACGTTTAACTTAGACGGTCGAAAGTCATTGGGCGGAGCGGATTTAAGTAAAGTTAAGTCAGAGTTGAACGACAAGGGCTTTTATTTACAATTGCCCCCACCAGAAGAAAACTTACTCGATGAGCACAAAAAACAAATAGGACATCAGGACTAGAGTGGACATTATGAAATATAAACATTGGTTAACAGGGCTTGTACTTTCTTTTTCGTCATCTGTTATTAGCGCAGACAAGCCAAGTTTTGAAACGTATGTTGAAGGATTAAAAACCGAAGCGGTTGAGCAAGGATTCGAACAGGCGTTTGTCGACGAACATTTATCAAACCTGACGTATTTAAAACGTGTAGTTAAAGCGGACAAAAACCAACCAGAGTTTAAAGAAACATTAGACACTTATTTACCCAAACGCGTGCCAGAGTGGAAAGTGACGCGAGCTCGTGACGCCTACAAAGAAAATAAAGAGCTGCTAGAAAAAATCGGCAAACAATTCGGAGTGCAACCGCGTTTTATCGTGTCGTTATGGGCACTTGAAACGAATTTCGGCCGTATCCAAGGCAAAATGCCCATCATAGATTCTATCGCGACATTAAGTTACGACGGTCGCCGCGAAGCCTTTTTCAAAAAACAACTATTCGCTTCGTTAGAGATTTTAAAGCAAGGCCACATTGAAAAAGAAAAGTTTGTTGGCTCATGGGCCGGCGCTATGGGGCAATGTCAGTTTATCCCAACCTCATTTTTAGCTTATGCGGCCGACGGAGACGGTGACGGTAAAAAAGACATTTGGAACAATCGCGCCGACGTATTTGCGTCAATTGCTAACTATCTTCGTTCTGAAGGTTGGAGTAATAAAGGTACTTGGGGTCGCCAAGTGAAATTACCAGAAGGTTTTGATAACGGACTCGTTATGCCAAAAGGGCAAGGTCGGAGCAAATGGTTTAAAAATTGGAAAAAGGTTGGTCGTCCTTTGTCGGAGTGGAGTGCATTAGGCGTAACACGAATGGATGGTCGAGCCTTACCTAAGGTAGATATCAAAGGTGTGTTGATCACTCCAGATGATGCCAACGGTCGTGTTTATTTGGCGTATGACAATTATAAGTCGTTAATGCATTGGAATTTTTCATATTACTTTGTGACGTCGGTTGGGTATTTAGCTGATCGTATCGGCTACCCTAAAATTCAATAAATATTGGTAATTTTCGCAGGACGTTTTTAATGGCATCTCAGTATTATCATCAAAGCAGCCATGGGCATGTGTTACCTTTTCCTGTTGGTAAGGTGTTATGTATCGGTCAAAACTACAGTGACCATATCGCGGAATTAAATAGCATTCAGCGTCCCGAACCATTATTTTTCATAAAACCAAATACTTCGTTAGCCGCGTTAAGTCGTGGCGTTACCGTCCCTAAAAATAAAGGTGAGTGCCATAACGAGTTAGAGTTGGCAGTACTCATTCAAAAGAAGTTAACGTGTGTCACTGAGCAACAAGTTGAAGCCGCGATTTGGGGGTATGGTTTGGCGTTGGATTTAACATTACGTCAGATTCAAGCTAGACAGAAAAAGCAAGGTCGTCCTTGGGAAGTCGCTAAGGGGTTTGACGCTTCGTGCCCTATAACGCCTTTTATTCCTAAAACAGAAATAAGCGAGCCACAGAATAGCCAAATCACTTTGTTGGTAAATGGCAAAGCCCGTCAAAACGGTAATACTGCACAAATGTTACGCCCGATTTATCAACTGATTAGCGAAATGAGCCATGAGTTTACATTGTTGCCGGGGGATATCGTGCTTACCGGAACACCTGCAGGCGTTGGGCCTTTGGTCGCAGGTGACAAGCTTAACTTGAGTTTGGCAAGTGGCGATAAAAACTGGCAGTTCCACGCACAGGTTTATTAATGCCGACTTCAATTTCAAAGCCATTTTGGCAAACTAAAACGCTTGAGCAAATGACTCCACAAGAGTGGGAGTCATTGTGTGATGGCTGCGCTAAATGCTGTTTGCATAAATTAATTGACGACGACAGTGCCGAACAAGCCACGGATACCGAAGAAATTGCTGAACATGAAGAGCTGTACTTTACCAATATAGCGTGTCGTTATCTCAACGACAAAAAGTGTGAATGCACGGTTTATTCGCAGCGGACTAAACTAGTGCCGAGCTGTATTCAACTTACGCAAGACAATTTAGAACAAGTGTTTTACATGCCGAGCAGCTGCACCTATCGACGTTTGCAAGAAGGTCGAGGCTTACCAAGCTGGCACCCACTTTTACACAAAAACAAAAAGTCAAAAATGCATCAAGCCGGTATGTCAGTGCGCGGTAAAGTCGTATTCGATGACATGGTTAGCGAAGAGCAATACGAGGATTTTATCGTGCTTTGGCCGCTGGAAGATGTTGAATAAGTTGTTATTTCCCTGTTTCCACCTACCTTGAATCAATTTAAGTCAACGCGCCATTATTAGACGTTATGTTTACAATATGGTCAGTTCTAATTGGTGACCTGTTGTTTTTTCGTTTTAAGCCCTCACTAATGAAATTCTAATCAAAAGAGGTTTGTCTTATGTTGCCAGTAAACTCAATTCAAGTTGATATAGTGTCCGACGTTGTTTGTCCTTGGTGTTATGTCGGCTATAAACAGCTGCTGCAAGCTGCAAAAGCGTTAGATATTGAATTAACGGTAAGTTGGCGACCATTTCAATTAAATCCCAATATGGCGCAGGAAGGTCAAAACCTAAGAGAGCATTTAATTGAGAAGTATGGCATTAGCGAACAAGATAGCGTAAATGCCAGAGAGCGCTTAAAAAATGTTGGAGAAGAATTAGGGATAAACTTCAATTTTACTGACGATTCTCGTATCTACAATACAATGGATGCCCATAAATTACTGGCATTTGCATCAGAATTAGACAAACAAAATGAGTTAAAACAAGCTTTGTTTAACGCCTACTTTACCGAACAAAAAAATATTTCAGATCGTCTGGTGTTGATGGATATCACTAAACACCTCGGTCTAGATGTTGATGACATCGAACAGGCGCTAAACTCTGATCAACTCAAGCAATTAGTAACTAGAGAAATTCAATCGTTTCAAGCCCAAGGTATTACTGGCGTGCCAGCAATGATATTTAAGCAAAAATACTTAGTGACAGGTGCACAAGGAATCGATAACTACAAAAACATACTAACGCAGTTAGTGGCTGAGAATAATTAGGCGTTTGGTGAGTGCGTGCCTAACGCTGCGCACAATGGAATGAACTCAACAGTTAGAAGGCCTCTATCAAACCAACAATTCGCATATACTTTCAAGTAAACTTGTTCCAGCCTCGGTATGGGGTAACGTGAATACCCTAAAGGTTGCTTTCAGCGAATAGGGCTCTTGGCCTTTCGTAAATGTTTCTCTTTAGTTCGCCAAAGAAAGCATTTACCTTACATAAGTAACTGTATTTATAAACAGCCTCAACCTAGTGGCTTGCATAGTCAAGAAAACGACCCAATCGCGCATTTTCGTCCTAGCAGAAAAGCGAGCGACAGTAATTTTATTAACACTGGCAATTAGTTAACGAGTTTGTTAAAACTGGTACATTCACAAAAATGAGCGACAGCGCGGTAGAAAAATGACCCAATCGCTCACTAATAAGCTGTTATACGTTTCGAAAGTTTGGATGTAATTTCGACTAAATTAAGGACACCCTATGAGCTCAAATGATGAAAAAATATTAGCTGCAAAATTTGATGGTATTAGCAAAGGGCTAAGAATGGGGATGGCTGAAATTTATGGACAGCTTTTAGCTTTCGATAAAGTAAGTATCAATGATAACAAGCCGTCTTTAGCCCTAGAGTTTTTGCAGCAACAAGCCGCTGCACTTGGACAAAGTTTAGATGAGTTTATGGAAGAACAAACTGAGTATCTTCAAGAATATTACGAGTATCGTGACATGATAAATGAACTATACGAAGTATCTGATAAATATGGATATGAAGAATAGTTCATAAACGTATACAAGCGCATTAATAATGGACGTCTTACGCTTGGCTGGCGCTCATTCTTCGCTAATTGTAGTCAAGCTAATCCGCCCATTATGCGGGCGTTATACGCAAAAAAGGAAATATGGTGGCTAAAGTATATGTACTGAATGACGATGGAAGCACCGAAGTGATGGCCGGTATTCATTGCAAAAATGAAGATCTAGAGCTTCAGAGAATTTTGGAACTCAACCCTGATTTGATGCCTGGAGATCAAATAAATCCAAGTGACCCACGGCGTTGGCTAGTTGTAAAGAGAGAAATGCCTGTGCCAGATCCAAGCACGGGCGACAACAGATGGAGCATTGATCTGTTTTTTGTAGATCAAGACGCTATGCCAACATTCATTGAATGCAAGAGGTATAACGATACTCGTGCTAAGAGAGAAGTTGTTGGCCAAATGCTCGAATACGCAGCAAATGGTCACTACTACTGGTCAAAAGATGAAATGCGTACATTTGCTGAAGAAGCAGCAGAAAAGAATGGGGTTTCATTAGATGAAGAAATTAAGAGGCTTCAGCCAGAAGATACTGAGTCAGTTGATGTGTTCTTTCAGCATGTTCAAGATAACTTGAGAGAAGGCCAAGTTCGTCTGGTTTTTTTTATGGAGGAGTCGCCGCCTGAACTGAAGAGTGTCGTTGATTTTCTGAATAAACAAATGGAACGATCAGAGGTTCTTTTGGTTGAAGCGAGGCAATATGAGCGTGACAACATGAAGATTGTCACGCCCATACTTTTCGGTTACACAGAAGAAGCACGTCAAGTTAAGAAAACCGTTTCCGTAACAACGGGACAGAGAAGAAAGTGGGACAAAGATTCATTTTTTGGTGATTTGCGTGAGCGTGTTGCTGAGGAGCATTACACCGCTGTCAAAAAAGTCTTTGGTAAATCACAAGATTTAAAAAGTGAGCTTTCGTGGGGTACCGGGAAGGTAAGTGGATCATTTTCAGCAAAGTGGCCGCATTTGGGAAAATATTCCGTATTCACGGTTTTTAGTGATGGCTCAATAACGATTAATTACGGTAGTTTTAAAAACACTCCTGAACAACTAGAATTTATCGATTTTCTCAGTCACGAACTAACGAATCGCGTTGGTTTATCAGTGCCTGAAGATTATGAGCGAAGATATCCAAACTATAAAATCGAACACTGGACGAGAAATGTCGATGAACTAATTTCGGTATTTGAGCTAATGATTGAGAAGTATCCAGGGCGTGAAAGCGTATAACAAAGCCATCAAATTCGCTCCCTACGGTCGCCGGACGCTCATACCTCGCGCCGTTTATGGCAGGCGTTAGGTTTATTTAAATTCAGGGCTCAGATTAAACTTGAAAACAATAACTTATAAAGATTTGTGGCGGATTAAAGGTTCTAAATTCGTTGGAGTTTCCTTATTACTACTGTTAATGATGTTAGTTTGTAGTTTTACGCCTATTGTATGGCATCTAACTGGGAAAATAGACGAATCATACCCCGAACTGCTTTTTCTATATTTAGGAGTTCCGATTGCTGTAGTGCTACTAATTATTGCTTCTTTTCGCTGCTACATAAAAAACAGAATTAAAACTTAGTGTATGGCTTAAATAAACCATACAAGTTACTCAAAAGGGCG
>JABXID010000063.1 GCA_013373245.1 Gammaproteobacteria bacterium | reverse complement strand
AGTTTCACATCAGCAAATGTCGGCACTTCAACACCGTCAATGGTTGTATTGATTGATTCATTTGCATAGATCGGTTGTAAGAAATCGACTGCAAAATATTTTTGTTCTTGTGCCTGTAATGTTTGCGAAATTTCTGAATCGTAAACGTATTCAATAATGGTGGTTGCTTCAGGGGACAATTCAACGCGATCAAAATCTGACGTAACGGTCTGTTCACTTAAAAATGGAACGCTATCTTTTAAGTAAAGTTGTTTTATATTCACTTGAACGAGTTGTCGATTTTGATCGCCGTTAGTGTGTAACATCAATGTTTCCGTTGATTCAGTCAGGTTACTCGCGATTACGTACGCTTTATTGTTATCAACAAAGCTTTCAACTAACACGTCATTGTTGGTTGAAAATGACTCAACTCGAGTGCCATTAACTTCAGACCATAACTGATAAAACTTAACCATTTCGGTAAACACCCAATGATCACCCGTTTCACCTGCGCCTTCTTTTGCTTGGCGTAATAGCCGCCAGTTGTACGGCACCGTTTCAGACGCTCGTCCCCATTCCGCTTTAACAGGTACGAATGGCAATGATTTAACGACGGTATCAGGACGGTCTAAAAACTGAACTAACATAGGGGAAGCTGTTTTTAAGAACCACCAGTCACGAAGCGGTGACCATGGTTGTTTCTCCATCGGACGATTTCTACCGCCGTATTCTGAGATCACATGTTCTTTTACTTCACCAAATTTTAAGTAAGAGTAGTGATCGACCATATCTAATGTGGCTTCTAATCGACTGCCTTTGTATCGGTTATCATCTTCTAAATCGTAAAAGTGTAACGACCAGTAATCCATTAAATCACCACTGGTATCCATGAACAGCTTCATTCGTTCATCCCAACGAGCAAAATCACGTTCTTCAAATACTGGGAACGCAGCAACGTAGCCACCAATTTTAACGTCTTGGTTGTGCACCCGAAACGCTTCGGCTACTTGGTTGTGATAGGTAAAAATATCAATGGGTAGAATTGCATCGTTGCCATGTTCTGGAGCATCAGTTAGTTGATACAAAGGCTCATTGAGTATTTCAAAGTACATTGGCCTTTTATGACCAGCTGAGATTTGCTCACTGTCATCGCGAAAAAACGCATTCATAAATTGCCCAAAGTAATCGCCTACCGCTTCAGGCGACGCTGTCCAACTAGGACCACCGTCATATGGATCCGTGTTACCAAAGAAGTGCGGGTAGGGCTGTCCACCGACAATAATGTCACCGCGCCCGTCATATTGCTGAGCAAAGCTGGCAGAACCATTCCATACATTTTGTTTATATTGCTGGCCTCGCTCTATGATGTGATTAGGATCGGCGAAACCTGGGTTGTTTGGATCTTCGTCGGCTTGTTTGAAGTTAAACACCCCAAGTCCATTGTCGCGACCAAAATGTACATCTAAGTCGTTCATCATGTAATGGAGTTTATCCTCGTCGCCTAACCAGTCTCGCTCGTTTAGTGTTGAATGAAGTCCGATATGGTCTTGTCGCTTGAACGAGTCTTTACCACCGACGGTGTGTTTAATATGTAAATTGATTATCGCCTCAGTATGAGCATGTGACATCTGCGATGCAGTCATTAAGCCCATCGATAAAATCAAGTAAGCATTTTTTCTTAGCATTGTTGTGCCTTTTATTATTGTTTTTTGTTGATTGTTTGACCTGTCTGAAACTAGCAGATAATTAACCAAAATAAAAGTTTGTTAACAATTAATGATTTACAAATGGTGATAATTTGTTAATTAATCTTGTCGATTGAGATTTGTTCAATAAAGTTTTATCGATAACAATGAATATAGTTCGTTGGAATGAGTAAAACGCATCCATAAACAAAAACGCCCGATATGATTTATCGGGCGTTTATTTAGAAAAAGCTATCTATTGTGAACGACATCTAGCTCTTGTCACAATTTGGCAAAATTAACTCATCAAATTCTAGCTTACGGTTGTGGGCACCTTCAGCGAAGTTTGAAACGTGGGAAATATTGTCTTTTTTCCAATTTACTTCTAACCGATTATCGCCAAGAAATATGTTTTGCGCTTTAGTTCGAAGGGCAGTAACTATCTCTTTATATTTAGTGTCATACCCGACGTTATTACGTTCATTTGGATCGCACTGCATGTCATACAAAGCAAGCTCTACGTCTTTATCAGAGACGTTTATTGCCCATAAGATATTTTCACCCGCCTCATGGGTTTCTCCTGGTTTGCCGTTAAAGGGACGAACTTTCATCGAAAAGCCAAAACGCGCTGTGCGTAAATAAGCTCGGTCACCAATGATTTGATTCATTTCCCCTAACACATAATCACGTTTTAGCTCGGGTTTTCGAATTATTTGTGCCAAGTCAAAGCCGTCTATATGAGGCGCTTGGGTTTCAACATCTATACCTGCTGCGGCATAGATAGTCGGTGCGATGTCGACGTATTCAACAAACTCATTGTGAATCGTGTTTTTAGGGAAATAGTCTCCAGATGAATCGACGATGATCATGGCGCCGTGTCCAGATTTATTCCACGGTGCGAATTTGGCTGAGATACCTTGCTCGCCCAAATGCCAGCCGTGATCGCCAATAGTGGCTATGATCAAGTATGGGCGTTCAACTTTGTCATTGTAAGCTTTAAAGTCTTTGATGGCTTTGCCTATTAGGGAGTCGCCATAAGCGGTGAACGCATAGTAGTCTTGTATCATTCGTAATTTTTCAGCGTCCGACATTTCATCTACTTTCATCTTACGGTATAGGTTTGTTAACTGCTTTGGTAACTTGTTCAGTTCATCTTTCGAAAATTCAGGCAATTTGTAATCTATTTTTTCAAAGCGGTCTTGATAAGGCTTTGGAGGCAAGACTGGCGTGTGCGGAAAGTGAAAACTCAAACTGATCATTACGGGCTTGTCATCTTTAGGCCCTTGAATTTTATCTCCTAATATTGATGTGTATGTTTGGTTTGCGTTGTTTAAATAATTTTGAAAGGCTTCTAAGATTTTGGCGTCTAATGTTTTGTTTTCCGGCATTGGGCTTTCGCCAGCCATAATAAGTCTTTTTGCACTGCGAGTGTAAGAACGAATGATGTCTAGTTTGCTGTCAAATGGGTTTGGCACTTGGTTATCTTTGCCGTTGGTGACATATTCGAATGAATCAACACGGCCATCGGGATAGTAAAAAACTTCAGAAGTTGTGATGGGTTTATTACTTACTTGCCAATTGTAGGTTGATACTTTTCCCCAGTCACCGATGCCAGCGCGTTCAAGTGCATAACGCTCTACCTCATGATCGTAAATCAATGGCGTTTCGCCGCCCGTTGGAGCTTTTCTAATGCGCAGTCCTGCTTTACCTGTCAACATGGTTTGGTAGCCGTTTGCTCGCAAAACTTCAGGAATTGTTGGTTTAGCCGTGTCGTTTTGGCGGTGGGAATATTCAAAACCGTAACGGCCGCTGCGATGGGGATATTGCCCTGTAGCCATAGAATAACGTGATGGAGAGCAACCAGGTGATTGATTGTAAGCAAGTGGGAACAACACACCTTCGGCAGCTAGTGCATCTAAGTTGGGGGATTCAACGTAACCAAGTTCACTTTCTTCTGTACCTCTAAGTGCTTGGTTTACAACTGCTACAGAGTCGGCACGTTGGTCGTCGGTAAGTATCCAAAGAATGTTGGGTTTAATTTTTGATTCCGGAAGCTCTTTTGCCATATTCATCGCTAATCTGTTGGCTGGTATGTTATGTTCAACTTTGGGATTAGCGATGGATACTCTAGTGTCGTAGAAGCTAGAGCAGCCCAAAAGAGTTAATGATAGGCTGGCCAGAGTACTTAATGTGAATAGCGATCGAAAATAAGTTTTATTACTCAATTTCATTCGACTTTCCTAATTATTAGCGTCATGTTGCTGATGATAAACATCGTATTTAGGTAATACCTTAAGTAAGGCTTTTTGCTCTTGGCGATGACGTTCTGATACGGCCGACCAGTCGGTAATTTGTTGGTAGCTATCTAAATCGTCAGGCGTGTTTTGCACATCCCACCAATCACCATTGCCGTCTTTCATGACGTAAAAACCACGGATGAGAGTTTTGTCTTTTTTATAGGCATAAATCCAATCGCGGTGGTGAGTTTTGTTTGTCGTTAAATATGGCCACAGGCTTTTACCATCAATAGGGTAGTCGCCTGGCAACTTAAATCCGGTAATATCCAGCAAAGTAGCGTATACATCGGCAATAGAAACCAAGATGTCTTGTTTGCCTTGTTTAGTGAATTCCATACCGGGGGCATACACAATGAATGGCACGTGAGTGCCTTGCTGCCTTATATGGCTATGTTTGCCATAGCCGCTTGTGCCATTGTCGGAAGTGATAATAAACACTGTATTGTTCTCTTCACCCATTGCTTTTAATTTATTCAGATAAAGCCAGACTTGATAGTCTAAATATTCGATGTGGCGGTGAATGCCAGACTCAGATACTGTGCCATTAAGTTCATAGTTTCCCTTATCACCCGTGATATTAGGTTGAATTCGAGTGTATTTTTCACCATCCCAAGATACCTTAGGCGTGCCAGGCCATTTATCAGTTGATTTTGGGTTTAAAAAGTCAAAGGCATCGTGCCCTAAGTGGGTGGTATGGTAGATAAAAAATGGTTTGTCATTTTGTTTTTGTCTATCCATAAATTCGAATATAAAGTCCAATTCGACGTCGGGTCCAAAGGTGTTAACGCCAAAGTTTGCTTGTGCTTCTGGGGTGTGTGGCCAATAAGTTAAGAAGCTTGTGGTGTTGGGGTAATTCATTAACTGGACATTGGGTTGCCAATACCAGCCTTGCTGAACATAGCTGCGATGTTCAATAATCTCTTTGGAATCGTTGTTGTATAACACTCGCTGATTGTTTTCTTGCCGAGAGAGCACCGCAAAGTCGGTGTATGGCGTCGGCTTTGGGTATTCGATGTTGGGTGTAAATACACCTTCGTCAAAGCCGTATCGGTCGAAGTTATCGTTATGGCCCATTTGAGTTTTACCCACCCAAATGTTGCCATAACCCGATTGTTGAGTGATATGGCCTATTTGTAGAGGTGATGTTTCGTATAAACGAACAGGGCGTTTTCTACCATTTTCATCGGTAATGGAACCGTAATCTTTGTTGTGCCACCATTTATGCAGTTGTGCGTATCGACCCGTCATCATCATGGCTCGACTGGGTGAACAAACCGTCGCCGCCCAAGCAGTGGTTGCGTAAATTCCCTGCTGCGCTATTTGGTCGATAACCGGTGTTTTAGCAAGTTTACTCTGATCATTGACGGTGTTGCCTTTATAACCTGACCATTTAGTCGAGTTGTATATGGCAAATTCGCGGGCGCTGATGTCGTCGGTATATAACACGATAATGTTAGGTTTTGTGGCAGTGGGTTCTTTAATAAGTGTGCTGTTTTTCAAACCAGAACACGCTGTCAACAGTGACAAGCTGAAGACGCTCACCAGCGTTTTAACATAGTTATTCATAGTGTGTATTTACCGCTAAGTTAGAAAGTGATTTGGTTTCGCCGTTACGCCATCTAACATCCAAACGTGAAATAGCCGTTTCATCGCCTAGACCAAAATGCACCTTATTCAAATAACTTTGAGAAAAGGCGGCGCCAGCAGATCCCACTTGTTTTTTGTACTTCTTGCCACTTGCTGTGGTTAATGTGACAACCGCTGAATAAGCGTCGACGCCATGCACTGGGCTGTAGCCAACGTTAAATACCAAATAATTACCGCCATTGCCTGTTTGGTTTTGATATAAATACCACTTTCCCTTTTCTTCACTGCCACTTAGTAAGTCAACCAACCCGTCTCTATTGAAATCGAATGCCTGCCCCATGTCACCGTGACCTGTATCATCTGGAGTGAATGCGTTGTGCATAGTCGTGGCGGCAAATTCACCTTTACCTGTGTTAAGCAGCAAAAGGTCTGCAACCCTTTGTTTTAAATAACCGTATCGAAATACAAATAAGTCTTGCCAACTGTCGTTATTAAAGTCTCCGACTGTTACGCCCCACGAGTTACCGCCTTTTGGTATATTCCATTCGTCGGTAACGTCGGTGAACGAAGTTGGAGTATTAAGTAGCAGAACATCTTGTACATTGCGATTGTTAGCTGCCCAATTGTGCTCAATGCTGTCGAGACCTGTAAGTGAGAAGGTGACTGTCCAATAAATATTTTGATCTCTGACCCATTCGGCTTGCCAATGGCCATCACCAAGGTGACCAATGTAAAGGCCATTTTCTTGTCGAGTTTCAGGCCAGCCTTGCGCATCGTTTGGTTTTATTGTTAGCTCGTGTGGGGCTTCTCGCATTTCTAGTGGTCGTTGGTGTGGCTGAAACCCTTCAGCATTGACCACTTTATATTTTTTGTCTTTACCCAAATAAATACGGAAGTTGCCATTGTACTGACGATATGTCAGATCCATATCTTGTAATGTAATTGAATTTGCCGCTGTGAATTTGATTGCTGTTGTGCCGGTTTCGCCATCATCACGTATGTCCAAGCGTTTTGTCATGGGATTATAGTCAATCGACTTACGGCTAATGTTGTAATGGTTTTTTCCATTGGCTAAATACAAGTCAATGCGACCGTCGTTGTTAATGTCTATATTGGCGGCGGCCGTGATAGTGCGATTATTTTTGACATTGTCAGGCAATAAGTGAGTATTGTTGGTGAAGGTAAAATCGCCATTACCTTGCCACAAAGAAATAGGGGAGAACAACAAAACGTCATCGATGTTATCGTTGTTAAAGTCCATAACGAGGGTGCGCTCGGCACTTGCTTCTTCAATTCCTGCGACACGAACTTGTTCAAAGCGGTCATTGCCCAAGTTTTTATAGAATAATTGAATAGGTCCATTGCTGTTGGGGGTCTTTGCATTTACCAACATTAAATCTAAGTCACCATCGAGATCTAAATCAATCCAGCGTGGTGAGCGACCGCGAGCAGGTACTTTTATACCTGTTTGCTCACTAGGCAATTCGACATATTTGCCCTGTTCATTTTTCAACAAAATATAGGAGGTTGGGTTGGTACCGTTTGCACCGCCACGAGCAACCATTAGGTCTAAATCTCCATCTAAGTCGTAATCTCCAAAAGCGGAGCCGTGAAAGTCTAATGAGTGGGAAAAAAGACGTTGAATGTTAACTTGGTGGTTGTCACCTTGAGTTACCAATTGTGTTGGCACATGATTGTGGTTATTTAACACAAAGTCATAGTCGCCATCATTGTCATAATCGCCTATTGAAGGTCCACCATATTTATAAGTGGTTTCAGTGTTGAGCCCTATATCTGTTGAAATATTGTTAAAAGTAACAGGCGTTAAGTCGTCAACATCGGTCAATGTTAGGTTGGAGATAGTCGTTGCTGAACTGCGGGATAAAAACGACAGGGTAGTGTTTCCCAATTCTTCAAACTCAACGATGATGTTGATGGTATGTTTGCCTTTAGACGGCAGATTCAAATTATCAACGATTATTTTATTGTTAGCCATTATTGAGAGTGTGGCATATGGCGAAGTAATATAGGCGTCGAAAGACAGTTTCTTTAACAAATTACCTGCAATTGAAACACTTTGATGTGCCGATTGGTTTTTAGCAATATCAAGTGGTTCAACGACTAGAAATTCAGGCGCTGAATTGATTTGCGCACAAGAGGTCAACAAGGAACTGGCGACTAGAAAGGTCAGTAGAATATTGTTGGTTTTTACTTGTTTGTTCTGGCTTTTTGTTTCGTTTGTTATAAGCGTTTTAGACATACGTTTGGATCCTGTCACATTTGATGTGCATACCATATCATCAAAATAAACTTATTGTTAACAAAAAACATTTGACTATATGTTGTGTTTTTATATGGTATTCATATTCCTAAGTAGAATGAATACCAATAATGATTAATAAAATTGTAGCTATATGCATGCTTTGCGTATTAACCAGTGGTTGTAATGGAACGCAACACTCCACTAAAAAAGCGCCTGAAAATAAAGCTTTTACCCACTCTAAGTCCAGTAATGTAGTGCTGATATTGATTGATGATTTGAATCACTACGGCGTGACTGCGTACGGCGCCAATCGTTTACATTCGTACGATGGTGAGTTTGAAAATAAGGTGTTTGAAACGCCTAATATCGATGAGTTGGCAAAAGAAGGCATGCTAGTCGAACACGCATACGCGCACCCCATCTGCGAAAACACTCGAATCTCATTGATGAGCGGTAAACGTAATGATCGCAACTATTTAAGACCAAAATCTCAGCACCATTCGGACATCACCTTTGGCGATGCATTTAAAAAAGCGGGTTACAAAACCGGCTTGTTTGGCAAGTGGAAACAAACGCGAGGCACCAAAGAAATTCCCGCGAAAGACTATATCAGTGCATTTGGTTGGGATGATTACGCCGCATTTGACGTGACGATGGAAGGCCAGCGTTTTATTAATCCTAATTTAGTGGTTAATGGCGAAATTCAAAATTATAACGGTCGCACTGATGTCGATCCTGAAACTGGCCGTCGTTGGTACGGTCCCGATATTGTTAATCGACAGGCATTGCGATTTATCGAAGAAAATAAAGACCAGCCATTTTTTCTGTATTATCCGATGATCTTAGTGCACGATGAACACAAACCGACGCCAGATACGCGTCCGAAATCTTTATTTGATAACTTCCCAGAGGTGGCAACTTATAACAATAAATTAGGGGATGATCGCGAATACTTTCCTGACATGATTGAATACATGGATAAATTGATTGGAAAGGTCGTTACTAAATTAGAACAAACTGGGCTTCGAGAAAATACCTTAATTGTTGTGATGGGCGATAACGGTACCAAAAGCACATTTGGTCATGTTTTACCTGATGGCACGATTTACCCAGGCGGTAAAGGACGAAACTCAGAGAACGGCCTTCGAGTACCGTTAGTGTTGAACTACCCAAACGTTATCCCACATGGTCAGAGCGGAGAGTTTCGTCAATATCGCGGTTTAGTCAATATCACAGATATTTATCCAACGATTGCAGCAGCTGCTGGCATCGACATGCCAAATGCCGACGAAGTTGACGGTGTGAGCTTTTGGCAACAGGCGATTGGTGAAACATCGGAACTTCACAGAGACTATATTTACCGTTGGTTTATTGGCAATAACCGCGTACCAACAGACGATATTCTTCGTTTTGTGTTCAATAAAAATTATAAGCTCTATGCTCCTGATAACGACTTTCCCGAGGGGCGTTTTTTCGATTTGAGTCTTGACCCGTTAGAATTAAAAGGTGAGCGATATATCGTTAGAAAATGGGGGCTCCGTCGATACAGCGGATTGCGGTTAGACGCTCTGACTAAAGAACAGCAGCAAGCATACATCCAGCTGAGTAAATTGCTGGTACAACACCAAATGACGCCCGTCACAGATTTATCAATCGTAGCAGACACAACCACTTTACCAGTAAACACCACGTTGCAATTGGATGTTGATGTTATGCCTAAGCAAGCACAACGGCAAGGCGTAATTTGGCAGTCATCAGACTCAACCATTGCAAGTGTCGATAAGTTTGGGGTCATTCATGCTCACCAGACAGGACAAGTCACGATTAGCGTGTTTTCGTGGGATGATGCCATGCCAATGGCGGCAATTGAAGCGTGGAAGTCAAAAGAAAGTGGCTTTAAACAAAATGGAGTGAGTGACTCCTTGGTCGTGACAGTAACTCATTGATATTGAATAAATACTTATTCAGGTTGGAGTAAATATTTAAATGGCAATAAAAAAGCTCAGTGCTGGCACTGAGCTTTAAAGGTTTTACGTTCAAACCAATGTTAATGATTTATTCAGCATGGTATTAGCGTTTAATTATCTTCTAACTTCCAAGTACGAACCCAGTCGACATAAGCCGTATTCACTTCGTCATTTTCAAGATCCGATTTTTCTGGCAAACCACCGAGCCAGTTTGCTTCATTTGTCCACAAATCAAAAATGATCTCTAAATCACGGGTGAATTCTCTATCATACGTATTACCGTCTAAATGCTCACCTACAGTGACGCTGCCTGCAGGCTCGCCATTTAAATAAAATTGAATGTTTTTAGCATCTTTCCACCACACACCATAAATATGGTAATCCTCGTTCCAACCAACATTCTTCAGTGGATTAGCGTCCGATAGCCCAGAACGCAAGAAGTTAGCGTGTTCACGAACAGTTTGTGGGTCTTTGTTAGAATCCGCTTGGAAATATTGTGAATTCATGCGTTCAGGGAATTCAGGTTGGCAGCCACAAGAAGGATTAGAGTTGTTTTCAATGATGTCGATTTCATCACGATTGTCAGAATTACCATTGTTCAACCAGTAAGTCGTATAGGCTGAAATGTGAGAAGTTTTGATTCTAGCTTCTGTGTACATTGGGTATTTAGTTTCTGCTTTACTGTGTATTCGAGCACTCTGGAACCAGCGGCCTTCTGGGTTGTTTTCGTTTAATGTCGCTTTGATCCATAACTTGCCATCAGTAACACCAGAGTTTTCATCTGAATTCGACATAAATACTGGCACACCATAATTCCAGGTCGATTTAAACCATTTTGTGTTATCCCAACTTGAGAATTCATCCGACATTGATTCGAGTTTTACCCATGACTTTCCTTCGGGTGTTGAATCAGAAATTGAAACAAATGAGGGGAGCTCAGGATCCATATTATTAAATTGCTCTTCGGTTATCTCTTCAACTACTTCATTTACTGTTATTGAAACAGTTGCCGTCGCTTCATTACCTTCGACATCAGACAGCGTGTAGGTAAATGAGTCACTACCAAAATAGTCTTCGTATGGAATGTATTCGAATACACCATCGGTGATCTCGGTGATATCGCCATAAACAGGGTGATTGTTCAAACTATAGTCATCACCATCACCACCCGCATCGCCTAAAACATCGTTGTTTGAAACTACAACGCGGTTTAATGAGCCTGCTTTACTATTTTCTTGCACAGTTAAGTTATCGTCTGTTGCGGTCGGCAATGCTTTAGCCGTGTCGTCACTGTCAGAAGAACCGCTGCACCCGTATAAAAGGGCAACACTCATTAAAGACAATGCAATGGATGATTTTTTTAAATGTAATTTTTTCATATTGTTTTAATTATCTGTTGATACGCGACAACGGAAAGTAACAGAATAAATGTTTAAACTAAAGTTTTGTCAACAATTAATTTTTAACCAAGCCATGGTTATCGAATTAAAAAATTACTTTATATTTTACTTATGTATTTTTAGTTAATAAAAATAGTACCTTTAACTATTGTTAACATTTTACAATTATGGTTTGATTACATGTTATAAGTGTAGTGTCCAACAGGTCATCGAAATGAATAAAGAAATATCTCGCCGTAGTGCGTTAAAAATGTTTGCAGCCGGTGTAGCTGCAACGACGGTAGCGTGTTCAACTAAAAATGACTCGTCGTCGAATCTTGCTTCGCAAGCATTAAAAAATAATATTAAAGACAACTGGTCCAATACACATGATCGAATATGGTTAGGTGGCGAATATTGGGCTAATCCAATGGAAGATTGGTGTATTAAAAACGGTGCTGCACAATGTTTAACGACAGGTGGTCAACGCAGCGTTCATCACTTACAACATCAATTAGTCGATCCTAAACAATCCTTTACAACTTCAGTATCTGCACAATTGGTCGAGAGAGGTAAAGTTGATCATGGTGCATGTATTCGATTAGGTATACGAAGTGAAATTAACGAATACCGCAGTAATTGTTTTATTCAAAATGGATTAGACCTTGGAGTTATTGATAATCAAATCGCACTTGGAAAAAAACGTAAACCGTTAAACAAACCGTTAAATGGTGAAGCGTTTGAAATTACTGTGTCTGGCACGCCACAAGCACAATTAGTCTCAATTACGGTTAACATAAAATTGGTTAATTCAGGTGAGTCATTAGGGCAGCTTACAGCATTAGTTAGTGCCGATGAGGTACTGGGCAACATTGCGGTGGTAAGCAACTTTAACATTCAGTCTCATGAAAGTGGCCCATTACAACACAAGAGTGATGGTGGTCGTTATCAGTTCAAACAATGGCAAATTAAAGGGCAAGCGTTTAACAATAAGGTAAAGCAAAAATTCGGGCCTATTCTGTGGACCATGTATACCTTAAGTGATTCACGTTCGGATAAAGGCTTTTTAATGAACTTGAGTGTGTTAACTGGTCCAATGGGTGATAAAGACGAACAATATGTTGAACTGCAAACTTTATCAGATGGCCAGTGGCAAACTCAAAGCAAGGCAAAATTGGATCCTGACGCTTGGGTTGCAACATTCCGAATTGAAAATTGGCAGGAGACAAAGGCGACACCTTATCGTGTCATTTATAAAGAACGACAACTTGATGGCAGCGCAAAGTTAGACAGTTACGAGGGTATTATCAAAGCAAATCCTGTCGGTAGGGATTTACGTATGGCAGCACTTACCTGTCAGAATGATTATGCGTTTCCTTACGAACCGGTGGCGAACAATGTTGTAAAAATGGACCCAGACCTAGTGTTTTTCTCTGGTGACCAGCTTTATGAAAACCACGGGGGCTTTGGTATGGTTCGAGTGCCAGCAAAAGCGGCCATATTAAATTACCTAAGAAAGTACTATCAATTTGGTTGGGCGTTTAGAGAAGCAATGCGTAACGCACCGACGGTCTGTTTGCCAGACGATCACGATGTTTTACAAGGAAATTTATGGGGCGAGGGCGGTGAAGCTATGTCCATGGCTGCGCATCATGAAAATAGAGTTGATAAAACCGGCGGTTATATTGAGCCGATTCGAATGGTCAATGCGGTTCATAAAACGCACACCGCACATCACATGGCACCCATTGATGACACGCCATCCAAACGAGGTATGAGCGTATATTATGGAGAATTAATTTACGGTGATGTTAGTTTTGCCATTGTCGCAGATAGGCAGTGGAAAAGTGGCCCAGAGCGATTAGGCATCGTTGTTGGTACTTCAGGCAACGACGAAGAGCCTAATTTCATCAACCCCAAATGGGACGCTGAGAATTTGCAGTTATTAGGTGCGAGACAAGAAAAGTTTTTACAAACTTGGAGCCAAGATTGGCGCGGTCATAAATTAAAAGCGCTTTTGTCTCAGACCATATTTGCCAGTTTAGCGACACACCAATGGAAGCCAGATTATTACCTTAAGTATGATTTTGATGCCAACGGCTGGCCTGCTACTGGCAGAAACAAAGCGGTTGAAGCAATAAAGGGTTCTAAAGCGTTGCATATTTGTGGTGATACCCATTTACCAAGTATTTCCCAATATGGTCTTAAACAGCACCGTGACAGTAACTGGGCGTTTTGTACTCCAGCCATAGCGGTTGGTTGGCAACGCTGGTGGCGGCCGGATGACGTAGGCTTAAACTTCACCAATCGGCCAGCTCACAATATGCCGCATACCGGTGAGTATTTGGACAGTTTTGGTAATAAGAATTACATATATGCGATTGGCAACCCAGAAGTATCGCAATCGAAAAATCGTTACGTACAAGCCCACGAAAAAAGCAGTGGTTTTGGCTTTATTACATTTAATAAAGATGAGTTGTCGTATACGGTTGAAGCATACAAGTTTATGATTGATGTTGCAGACGGTAATCCAAATAATCAGTTTGATGGTTGGCCGCTTACGATACAACAATCAGAAAATGGCGCTTAATGTATGTGAGGCTTTTACAGCCTCTTAATACGCTCCAGATATTCAGCGTGAGTCGGTAATTGTCTGACTTTTCGCTGAATGTCATTTTCTATTCCGGCTAAAAACGTCTTTAATTCTTGCTCTGGTAGCTCCGCCGCGAGTGGATGATGTTGTTCAGGGATCAACCCTTGGCCTATCATTACTTGTAACCAAGAATCGCCAAAAATCTCGTCTTTTCGTTGCACAAATCGACCGGTTTTCTTAAACATGTCCATACGATGTTGTAATGACTCTGGTAGTGTCATGTTTTGGCAAAATTGCCAAAAAGGTGAGTCGTTACGTTCCGTTTGTTTGTAGTGCAATATTATAAAGTCTTTAATGTTGTTGTAGTCCATGTCCATGTAATAATTGTATTCATCAACTTCATATTGGTTAATTCCGTATTGAGGAAAATATTTAACCAATTGCATGATACCTTGCTGAATGATATGAATTGCAGTGGATTCCAAAGGCTCGATAAAGCCGCCAGCTAAACCAATGGCGACACAGTTTTTATTCCACAGTGTTTGCCGATGGCCAGTTTTAAACTTTATGACTCTAGGTTCGGTGAGCGCATCGCCCTCAATGCTAGACATGAGTAATTCTGTTGCTTCCTCATCGTCCATATATTTGCTGGCGTAAACAATACCATTACCCATTCGGTGCTGAAGTGGAATACGCCATTGCCAGCCGGCGTGATTGGCAATAGAACGAGTATAGGGAGGAGGCGATTCAGTCAACGTTGTTTGTACCGCAATGGCTCTATCCATAGGTAACCAATGTGACCAGTCGACAAATGGCGTATTCAGTGTTTTGTCTATCAAGATGCCGGCAAACCCGGAGCAATCAATAAATAAGTCACCATCAATTTGTTCACCACTTTTAAGCATTAGTGACGTGATATAGCCGCTTTCCCTATCGGTGTTAACTGTCTCTACCATGCCTTCAATTCTAGTCACACCTTGAGCTTGCGACCTTTGACGCAACATTTTTGCGTATAAAGATGCATCTAAGTGGTAGGCAAAATTTGGTCCGTCTTGTACATGCGCAAACCGACCTGCATAAGCGGCTTGAGCCTCTAAATTGTAACGACTAAATGGCTTGCTAACGCCTAACTCGACGCCTCGTTGCCAATACTCATGAAAGCCAGCAGCCCACATTCCAGCGCCGGTGGCACCAAACGCATGAAAGTAACTGTCGTTGTTCTTATGCCAGTTTTCAAAATTGATCCCAAGTTTGAAACTACCTGCAGTCTGTTTAATAAATTCACTAGAGTTAATGCCTAACATGTCATTGAAGAAATGCAAACTTGGGATGGTGGCTTCACCGACACCGATAGTGCCAATTTGCTCAGACTCTACCAAAGTGATGTTAACTTTTGTAAATGTCTTTGATAATAATGCTGCGGCCATCCAACCTGCTGTGCCACCGCCTAAAATTACGACGTTTTTAACTTCTGATTTCATAATTTTGATCTCTTTACAACGTGAAGAGCTTAATTCATTAACTGAAGCCAACATAGCACTAAAATCATAGATTGTTAACAATTTCCCCTTAAGAAGGCAATTAATTGCTGCAATGTTTTATTAATTTGTTTAATGTGTATTGTTAACAAAAGTAAATAAACAGGTGTAGATAGATATGATTAAGAATAAGTTGATTTTGTTAATTTGGTTGGTTGCGTTATTCAGTAATGGCTCGTCAGCAATGAACCCGAATATTGATTACATTGTAAATGGCGACGTAATTAAACCATGGCGCCTGCAACTAGAGTTTGGCAAAAAGGTTTATAACAATAATAAAGTATCAACACTTCGTCGCAGTTTAACCGTCGAGCCTATAGCGGTTTCGAAAGATGCCAAAGCGGTTCGTTTAAACTGGCAGCCCAAAGGGATTGCTAATGAATGGGGGGCGGTTAACAAAAACATTTTAACTGCAACCTTAGTTAACTCTAAAAAAATGATCGATTTATCGACAGTGGTAGACCGTGCCGCTTTAACGCTTGAACTGAAAGTCAACAGATCACCGCAAGAGAACGTGGATCTCATGATGGAGTGCGGCCGAAACTGGCAGTGTCGCAGTCGTTTCCCTTTAAAAAATGTCTTAAAAAGTTTGCCTGAAAATCAGTGGTCTATTATCCCAATCCCACTGAAATGCTTGGTCCAAGATGGATTTGATATGAGTAAAATCTCGTCAATCTTTGGCTTACAAACCGAAGGTAAGCTGGATATCGAAATTGCCAATATTCAGTTAACGTCTTTACCTGAAGGAAATATTAACTGTGGTTAATTTTCGAGTGCAATTTATGAGAAAAAGCATCGTAACTTTAGCTATAGCGATACAAGCACTTTACGTCCCGGTATCAATGGCTACCGATATCACAAGGCCTTATATCATAGAGCAAGACGCACGCATAGTAACGGACTATAAGTGGCAACTTGTGTCTGAATTATCCGACGAATTTGAAGGCAATCAGTTATCAATTAAATGGGATACCAGAAATGTTATTCCGGGTAAGTTTCATTGGAATGGCCGATTTCCTGGGTTATTTAAACCTGAAAATGTCAGTGTTATCGATGGCGAATTACGGATGGAAGGTAAGAAGGAAGACACCTATTTTGAAAACCGATTGTGGACTCATAGTGGTGCTATCTTGCGTTCGCATGCGCTTGTAAAGCCAGGTATGTATACCGAAGCAAAAATGAAAACCACCACCACGATTATGTCTGGCACTTTTTGGATGCAATCACCATGGGCGGACACCTGTCCTGAATTCCCCAGAACCGAATTAGATGTTACAGAAAGTATTGGACGAGCGGCCTCTGCATACAAACCGACCAAAGCTGGAGAAACACAGCCAGAATGGTATTCAAAAGCAAAGCGGGACTTCTTGCAAGGCATGAATGCGACCGCTAGGCAGCGCACCGATAAGTGTACAGCTAAACAAATCAATGTAGAGACACCTCAAGGTAAAGGCGGGGATTTCATACCGTCAGAAGATTTTCACGTATATGGATTTCATTGGAGAACATCCACCAAGTTAGATTTTTACGTAGATGGCAGATTCAGCCATACGATTATACCAAGCGTGCCGTTTACGACGCCGATGTCCATCATCCTAGCGATTGAAATATATGACTTCAATTGGCCAAGTGATGTAGAAAAAGACGGCTTCAATGAGTCTCCGATTGATAGGTCAACACGTTATAAGTGGATTAGAACTTGGCAAAATAACAATTAAAAAATAATTAAAAATAACAAAAAAATAAGAGAAAAACGGGTAAGTAGTATGAACTTGTTGAAAAGCGTAAAGATCCAAACGAGGATCATTTTATTGGTGATTATACCATTGTGTGTGACCTTGGCCTTGTCAATTGAACGATTGTCCAATGCCTACCGGCAGCAACAAAAAATTGAAAACTTGAACACGGTGTTGAATTATTCAGACGTCGCATATTCGTATATTGCAACATTATTAGAAGAAGCCTTTTATTCTCGTTTGTACATCGATACTGCGCAAAATCCATTTAAGGATTTTTCTAAACAATTTAAGGAGTCTAGGTTAAGTGCAAAAGAAGCTGAAGATGTTTACTTAAAGTTTGTAAACAAACATCAGGTAGAGTTGTCGAAATTTGAGGTATTAAAGGATTATCTTCAGCAAATAGGTCATTCAATTGAGCGTTTGCAATTGATTAGGCAAGGGGCAGATCAGCGAAGTCATATTTATAAAACTGGCAATGGTGAATTGCATACCATGTATGAATTTACTGCGATGATCAGGAAGTTGGTGTTATCGATAAGCGAAACAACTTCAATAGCGATGCAAAATGAACAACTCGGTAAAATGTCTAATGCATATTACTATTTGCTCGCGGCGAATATGGAAATGTCCTTCCATAACAGTTTTGTATACACCGCTATGTATAACGCATTGGACGTTTATGTTTATGGTGAAATATTTAGTGGCGCTACTAAGGTAAATAGTTATCACGAGTTATTTAATACATTTGCGTCGCATCAAGCAAAAATTGCGTATGTTAAAATGACAAAAGATGCTGCGTTTGCCAAGTCGACCGAAATAGGCTTTCAAGCGCGCAGCAATATTTATCAAAAAGTAAATAAAAAATTCATCACACCAGAAAATTACCGCTGGGCTGAAATATCGACAAAGGTTTTTAACGCCTACGAAAAAACCATGAAATTGGTGCTCAATGAGTTGCAATCAACCAAGCAACAATTGATATCAGAGGCCAACACAAAAGTGTATCAAACCTTGGCAATTATGCTGTTGTTGCTGGTTATTATCGTTGCGGTTTCGATCTTGATTGCTCGAAGCATTACCAATCCGTTGAATGAGTTTGTACAGACCTTTGGGCGCATCGCTCACAGTAAAAATATTACGGTTAAGTTAAGCGAACAGGGGAAAGATGAATTAGCATCGGTTGGTCGGGCATTTAACTCACTACTGAATAGTTTTAATCAAACATTACGTGGTTTTCAACAAGAGACTCAGCAAATTAATCAGACCAGTGTTGAAGTCGCAGACGCAATCAGGGAGTCATCCGAGCTACTCAATAATCAGCTAACTGCAACAGACAATATATCTGTGGCAATAAACGAAATGACTTGCACCAACGAAGACGTTTCAAATTTGGCGGATAACGCCGCCCAAAAAATATTGCATGTTCATGACTTGTCAGTGAAAAGTTCAAATGACGCAAAGAAGAATCGCGACATGATGGAGCAATTAACCGTCGAACTTGGAAATACCAGTAGTGTGATCAATAGTTTGCATGATGAATCTAATCAAATTGGTAATGTGCTTAACGTAATACAAGGCATTGCCGAGCAAACAAATTTATTGGCATTAAATGCGGCGATTGAGGCAGCACGAGCAGGTGAACAGGGCAGAGGCTTTGCGGTTGTTGCTGATGAAGTGAGAAGCCTCGCAGGAAGAACACAGGAATCAACCGAGCAAATTCGAGAGCAGATTCAAACATTGCAACATCAGGCAAATGCAGCGACGACCAATATGATTGCGTTGCAACAGGAAGGTCAAAAGGCATCTGAAATTGTGTTGCATAGTACGGAAGCATTTAATCAGATCACAATTGAGCTGGAACAAATTACAGAGTTGGCAGCAAGTATAGCGACCGCTTCGCAGCAGCAAACCAGCGTTTCTAATGATATTAATCTAAGAATTACAGCGATTCGTGATGATAGTCATAAAATAACCTCCACCATTAAAGATATAACTTCCGCCGCAGATGGCTTACGAAGTACCGGACAGACTTTAGACAAACATATTAAAGAGTTTGAACTTTGATATGAAAAATAAATTGCGTTTTATTATTGTTAACAATTAACAAGGTGGGGAATTTGAGTTACTATGCTCTAAGTCATCTTTAGCTTAGGTTTTTAACCAAATAATTTTAACTATGCATGAATTAAATAAACAAACTTCAACAATACTTGCCATTGGCGAGTGTATGTTAGAGCTTATTCCTGACACCGAAGACTCATTAAAAATGTCATTTGCTGGTGATGTTTATAATGCACTAGTGTATGGAAAACGTTGTTTTCCTGATACTAACTGTGCGTTTTTTACCGGAACAGGAAATGATGCTATTAGTCAAAAAATGGTGCAGCGTTGGCAGCGAGAAGGTATCAATACCGAGTTTGTGCAATACAGCGACCAACATTCGTTAGGTATTTATTCAATATCTGTTGATGAGGCCGGTGAACGCAGTTTCAGCTATTGGCGAAAGGACTCGGCAGCTACCAAATTGATGGAGTTTCTTACTCTAGAACAGTATTCAGATCTATTAACAAATGTTGATTTGGTATTTTTTAGCGGAATTTCATTGGGGATTCTGTCAATTGAAAATAGAGACAAGCTATTAGCACTTGTTGCAAAAATGCGAGCACAAGGGAAAGTTATCGCTTTTGATCCGAATTATCGTCCAAGCATGTATGAATCAGATCAAGACGCCAGTGAATGGATGACAAAAGCATATCAGGTCAGTGATATTGCATTACCAGGTTTGGACGAACATCAAGATATTTTTAATCATACGCATGTCAAACAAGTGGCAGCGTTTTGTCTCGAACATGGCGTTAAGGAAGTGGTGATAAAAGCGGGAGACGCAGGAACCTATGTTTATGAACAAGAAAACCCTCCTGTTCATGTTCCTTTTACGCCAGCGCCAAAACAAATCGACAGCACAGCGGCTGGTGATTCATTTGCTGGAGCTTATTTGGTATCAAGACTAAATAATCTATCAATTAATAACGCATTATTAAATGCCAATATAGTCGCCGGTGAAGTTGTTCAACATCAAGGTGGCATTTTAACTCAGACCACTTTTAATCAAACGTTAAGTAATAAGATCATTAAATAAGAGCTTCATATGAGTAATTCAGAAAAAAAATTAAGTCGCGCCAGCCTTCGAGCTATTGAGCGCGGTTATGATGAAAAAAATGCCGACTGGATGACAGAGTTCGATATTGAAGAATTGAAAGGCGATTTTGCATTTGAAGAAGGAGTGATCCGTCGCGATCCTACCTCGGTGATCAAGGTCGATGATATTTACCATTGTTGGTATACCCGTGGCACTGGAGAAACGGTTGGTTTTGGTGGCAAGCCAGAAGATAAAGTTTTTCCTTGGGATTTAACTGAGGTTTGGCATGCAACTTCTAAAGATACGATTACATGGAAAGAAGAGGGCGTGGCCATTACTCGTGGTGAAGCAGGCCGCTACGACGATCGCGCAGTATTTACGCCTGAGATCTTAGCCCATGGGGGGAAATACTATTTAGTTTATCAGTCGGTACAATATCCGTATACCAACCGACAAATTGAGCAAATTGCCCTTGCAGAAGCAGATTCCCCTTATGGGCCTTGGACTAAGTCAGATGCGCCAATCTTATCTCCGTCACAAGATGGCGAATGGGATGGTGATGAGGACAATCGCTTTTTGGTAAAATCCAAAGGCAGTTTCGACAGTCACAAAGTACATGATCCATGTTTAATGTTTTTTAAAGGCAAGTTTTACTTGTATTACAAAGGCGAAACGATGGGCGAAGGAATGAACTTTGGTGGTCGTGAAATCAAACATGGTGTCGCTATTGCCGACAATATTCATGGTCCTTACGTTAAGTCTGAATACAATCCAATTTCTAACTCAGGTCACGAAGTGGTGGTATGGCATCAAAATGGTGGCATCGCGACGTTATTAACTACTGACGGTCCAGAGAAGAACACTATTCAATTTGCAGAAGATGGTATTAACTTCGACATTATGGCACACGTGAAAGGTGGGCCAGAGGCAATCGGTTTATATCGTGAAGATGGTATGGTACTGCCAACTCCTGGGATTCCTTGGGGACTTTGTCATAAGTACGATTCGAGTTGGAACTGGAATTACATTTGTAAGTTTACGCCACGCAAACAAATACTAGATGTAGGTACGTTCCAGAATATCGCCTAACAGATTCATCTCCCTCAAAAGCCTTCTTGTCATCTACATCCCCCGTGTATTCAAGAGGGCTTTTCTTATTTGGTTTTAACAATCAAATAAATCGTTCTTCATCCCCAATCGTTACCTCAAAATAATTTTCATTATTAAAGTATTTTAACTTTACATATCCAATATTGGAGTGTAGATTGTTAACAATCGACAGTTATTAGTTTTACATTGTATTTATAAGTGATGAACGCTCTATGACCATTCGCAAGATAAAATCGATCAAAAATGCGATTTATAACATTCCTTTAGCGGAAGTTTTGTCTGATGCTAAACACGGTGATCACACACACTTTGAAGTAATTGTTAGTACAATTTTTACCGACGATGGTTTTGAAGGCACAGGGTACACGTACACCGGTGGTAAAGGTGGTCGCGCAATATTTTCGTTATTAGAAGACGAGATTAAGCCAAGCTTAATTGGTAAAGATGCGAACCAAATCCAAGACATTTGGAATAGCATGTACTGGAACTTACACTACGTTGGACGTGGTGGGTTATTAAGTTTTGCCATGTCGGCTGTTGATATCGCACTTTGGGATATCAAATGTAAAGTTTTAGATAAACCACTTTGGCAAGTTGCCGGCGGGGCTGATAATAAAACCGACTGTTATGCCGGTGGTATAGACTTAAACTTCACACAAGAAAAACTACTTAACAACATTCAAGGTTATTTAGATCGTGGTTTTCATGCCGTAAAAATTAAAGTTGGCAAAGAAGATTATCTTGAAGATGTTGCTAGAGCTGAGGCCGTGCGCAAACTAATCGGCTCTGACATAAAGTTCATGGTGGATGCAAACTACTCAATGTCTGAAGAAAAAGCAGTTAAGTTTGCAAAAGCCATTGAACACCTCGACATTACTTGGTTTGAAGAACCGACGTTACCTGATGAATACAAAATGTATGGTCGAATCGCCGATGCTACATCGATTCCAATTGCAATGGGCGAAAATTTACATACATATCACGAATTCACCTACGCATTTGAACAATCAAAGCTCGGCTTCGTTCAACCTGATGCGTCAAATATTGGCGGTATTACCGGCTGGTTAGAAATTTCTGAGTTAGCTAAACACAACAACATTCCTGTGTGTAGCCACGGTATGCACGAATTACATGTTTCGTTGTTGTCTTCGCAACCACATGCAGGTTATTTGGAAGTACATTCTTTTCCAATTGATGAGTACACAACTTGTCCGCTTGAGCTTGATAATGGTAAGGCTATAGCGCCGAACATTTCTGGTACTGGCGTTGAGTTTGATCCGCAATTAGTTAATCCACATTTATTAAAATCTTCATAGGCAAAATAATGCAAGCAGCACAATATATAGGTAATAAATCCTTTCAACTAGTAGAAGGTACGTCAATTAAACCTCAAGCAGGTGAAGTTCGTTTGAACGTTGGTTATGTGGGTATTTGCGGTACAGATATGCACATTTATCATGGTGTAATGGATCAACGTGTTAATCCGCCAGCGACAATAGGTCATGAAATTTCAGGCGTTGTTGCAGAATTAGGCGACGGTGTAACGGGTTTTGCCGTTGGCGATCGTGTCGTGGTTCGTCCATTGGATTGGTGTGGTGAATGTCCAACTTGTAAAGCCGGTCACACACATATATGCCAAAACCTAAAGTTTATGGGAATCGACTCACCTGGCGCATTCCAAACAAACTGGACAGTAAAAGCGAGAACGTTACACAAGCTGCCACAAGGCGTTGATTTAAAACAAGGCGCTTTGATTGAACCATTATCAGTCGCTTGCCACGACATTCGTCGTTCAAGATTACAAGCGGGCGAGAAAGTGGTTGTTTTAGGTGGTGGTCCAATCGGTCAGTTAGTCGCTGCGGTTGCTAAAAGTGTTGGTGCCGATGTATTGGTTTCTGAGCCTAACGAAGCACGTCGTCAGTTTTCAGATAAATTAGGCGTGCAATCAATCAACCCTTTAGAGCAAGATTTGGCGGCATTTGTCGATGAGTGGACAAGCACCAAAGGCGCTGATGTTGTATTTGAAGTTTCGGGTGTAAAACCCGCGATCGATGCGATGACACAAATAGCTGGTCGTCGTGGCCGTATCGTTATGGTTGCCATTCATTCGCAACAACCGCAAATTGATTTGTTCCAATTCTTCTGGAAAGAGCTTGAATTGCTTGGTGCTCGTGTTTACGAAGCAGAAGATTTTGACTGGGCTATTGAGTTAATTGCCTCTGGTAAAATTGATGTATCACCATTCATCAGTTCAGTGAGCGAGCTACAAAATATTGGTACAGCATTCGCTAATATGGATGGTAATCCAGAAGGTATGAAGGCCCTAGTGTCTTGTGGCGCAGAGTAGTTGCTTGAAGATAATGAATTGTCATTCCCGCGCAGACGGGGATCTCAAAAAGAGAATTAGAAATGTTAGAAAAGTTTAGTTTAGACGGTAAAGTCGCACTGGTTACTGGTGCAAAACGTGGTATTGGTAAAGGGATCGCATTGGGATTGGCAGAAGCTGGCGCTGACATCATCGCAGTATCAGCGAGTTTAGAACTTGAAGGTTCTGAAGTAGAAAAAGAAGTTAAAGCGTTAGGCCGTAACTTCAAAGCGTATCAATGTGACTTTGGTGACCGTGAAGCGTTATACGCATTTATTAAAGAAGTAAAAGCTGATTTCCCAAAAATCGATATTTTGGTGAATAATGCTGGCACCATTTTACGTGCACCAGCTGCCGAACACGGTGACGATTTATGGGACAAAGTTATCGACGTTAACTTAAACTCTCAGTTCGTTTTAAGCCGTGAAATTGGTAAAGACATGGTTGATCGTGGTGAAGGTAAAATCATTTTCACTGCATCGTTGCTTACATTCCAAGGCGGTATTACGGTCCCTGGTTATGCAGCAAGTAAAGGCGCAATTGGTCAGCTTGTTATGGCACTTTCGAATGAGTGGGCAGGCAAGGGTGTTAATGTAAACGCCATTGCACCGGGTTATATTGATACAGATAATACAGAAGCCTTGCGTAACGATCCTGAACGCTCATCAGCGATTTTAGGTCGTATACCACAGGGGCGCTGGGGTACTCCAGAAGACTTCAAAGGTCCAGCTGTATTCTTGTCTTCTGAGGCGGCAAATTATGTTAATGGCGCTATCTTATTAGTCGATGGCGGCTGGATGGGGAGATAATCGAGTGACTGCAAATCTAGAATATAAAAACGACGTAAATTTTATCAATGGGAAATACATCCCATCGAAAGTTGACGGAAAAATTGAGATCTTAAGCCCATCAACCGGCGAAGTGATTGGCAGTATTCCAAAAGGTTGCGCAGACGATGCTAATGAATCTTTGGAAGTTGCGAACAAAGCGCAAAAAGCGTGGGCGAAATTAACAGCTCGTACCCGTCAAAATATTTTACGTAACTTTGCCAACAAAATTCGTGAAAATAAACACATTCTAGCGCCTATGTTGGTAGCCGAGCAGGGCAAGTTATTGTCAGTTGCTGAAATGGAAGTAGACGTAACAGCTACTTTCATTGACTACGCGTGTGATAATGCGTTGACCATTGAAGGTGATATTTTACCTTCAGATAATGAAGACGAAAAAATCTATATCCACAAAGTACCTCGTGGTGTTGTGGTTGGTATTACTGCCTGGAACTTCCCGTTGGCGTTAGCGGGCCGTAAGATTGGTCCGGCACTAATTACCGGCAATACAATTGTTTTGAAACCAACTCAAGAAACGCCGCTGGCAACCACAGAGTTAGGTCGTATCGCTAATGAAGCTGGTATACCAGCAGGCGTACTAAACGTAATTAATGGTTCTGGTTCAGTGGTTGGTCAAGCGCTTTGTGAAAGCTCGATAACTAAGATGATCACCATGACAGGTTCAACGGTTGCGGGTAAACAAATCTATAAAACCTCGGCTGAATACATGACGCCAGTCATGTTAGAGCTCGGTGGTAAAGCACCAATGGTTGTAATGGATGACGCTGATTTAGACCAAGCAGTTGAAGGCGCTCTATGGGGACGTTTTGCTAACTGTGGTCAAGTATGTACATGTGTTGAACGTTTATACGTTCACGAAAATGTATACGACGCATTTATGGATAAATTTTTACCAGCGGTTAAAGGGTTGAAAGTTGGTGACCCAATGAACCCAGAAACACAAATGGGTCCTAAGTGTAATCAACGTGAAATCGAAAATATTGATCACATTGTGAAAGAAAGTATCAAACAAGGTGCAAAAGTTGCGACAGGCGCTAAATTAGCGACGGTTGAAGGCTTTGAAGGCGGCTGTTGGTACGAACCTACGGTATTAGTTGATGTTCAACAGGACAATATTGCGGTTCACGAAGAAACCTTTGGTCCTGTACTGCCAATCGTTAAAGTGAAAGATATGGATCAAGCCATTGAGTTCTGTAATGACAGCATCTATGGCTTGAGTGCTTATATTTACACTAAAAACTTCTTCGATATCAATAAAGCAATCAGCGATTTAGAAGTTGGCGAAGTTTATATAAACCGAGGTATGGGTGAACAACACCAAGGCTTCCATAATGGTTGGAAACAATCAGGGTTTGGCGGTGAAGACGGTAAGTTTGGCCTAGAGCAATACCTTGAAAAGAAAACCGTTTACTTAAAAGAAACGAAATAGTTTTTCACGTGCCTGTTCGGAGCACTAATCTGAACACCTGTTGTTATTTACGTTAGGATGACGAACTTTCGAAGTTTCATGGATGACAAATTCTTCGATTTTTATAGCGATGTTAGCGAAAGCTGCATCGCTTTTTTTATGCGATATTTGTATTAAATAATCAAAATACTTGAAAATTTCAGCTAAGGGATAATCGACACCTGTTTAAAGTTCCTGCGTGTGTACAGGATCTAATTAGAAACTGGATTAAGGTTTACAGTCGTTCAGCTAATGATAGAAAGACAGCGCTGCAGGAAACGAGGTAAAGTATAAACCGTTGACAGTCTATAGTGTGGACGCAGATTACGCTTTCCCCAAGTTACTTTGCGGTTGCTGATGTGGCACGAATGTTTAAGCTGAGTCCAAGTATCTTAATGGATTATACCAACAGCACTTACAATAATTTTAGTGAAGCGCAAAGAGCGTTTCTATCGCAATCGTTAAGACCTTGGTTAACAAACTTATAATCTGCATTTGCCAGCCACTTGGTATCTAATAGAAATCAGTACAACTATATAATCGAATTTGAGACTAAGGATTTACTTAGAGCCGCAGCGGAAGAACGATTCAACAACTATGATGTTGCGATCCGAAATCGCATTATGAGTCCAAACGAAGCAAGAAAGGCTGAGAATTTACAACTAAGAAAAGGTGGTGACGAATACAGCCAATCTTGGATACAGAAAGGGCTGGTTGAAGGTTAACTATTGATTAACCTTTTTAGTCGTTCTAGTTGACAATTGAAGCTGTAGCTAGAGTTACACTTATCAATAAGTAAGTATTTGAGTAAAAGTTCACGAGCCATGGTGATATACGCTTTTTGTTCAAGGAAGTTTTTACTATTTTCTATTTTATCGCCAGTAGCCTTTAAAACGCCCCACATTTTTTTACATTCTTCCAAATTTTCTTCATTCATTTCAGTATAAAGTATCCTTATGATGTAGGGGGGATGATCAGAACTATGCTTACTGTGGTCAAGTAACACCGCCTTGGCTTTTTATAGCTGAATTACATTTCTCAGAGTTCCCTTGTAAATTATCTATTTTAGGATAAATAAATCGCATTTGTCTTAAATCATGAGTGACGTTTAATTCAGAAGAATCAGTCTTTACTATGTTAAATGTAATTAACTGTTCCTTTGCGTCGTAGCCATATTTTATTTTCTCTAAGTCCCGTAATACATAAAACAATTTATTGCTGCTACTACAGAACTTAATCGCATGATTAAGTAACTGTATAAACAGTTGAACCTTGCAACACCATTTAGCAATAGAATAATGCTCGATTGCTGTCGACTCCAATGAGACATGTTCATGTAAATTAAAAACTTTGGAGTCTATTCCTAGTTGTTTAAATAAGACGAGTAATAGCTGATTTGTGCCTTGAATAGCGGTTCTAAGTTCTTTCGAGTATATTTTGAATGAGGTAACGCCACATTGGAGTGACTGTAACATAATAAGATTCTCATAAATTTGAATAAAACCATTGTACAATTGAGTTTGAGTATCATCATCAATTATATCTGAGCCATTTTTTATGTTTTTGAATAGGGCTAGGTGGAACGTTCTAATATGTTCGACAATGTTTTTATATTCAGAGTCATTGATATAAATTTCAAATAGTTCAAGGTGTTTACAGTAGATTGAAAAGTTATTAGCACGAACAGCTTCGTTAATTTGCTTGATTGAAATATTTGAACGGTGTTGTGCAGCAAAAACCGCAATAATTGGAATTAAAAGAGAAAGAACACCAAGAGGAAACGCAAAGTCTTTTACAAACAAGTTGAATCCAGCGGCACTTCCATCAAATGAGTAGTTACCGTGATAAATAATCGAGACAGCAATTACAACAAACACCCCACCTATAATACCGACAGTCCACCAAACTATTGGTAAATCAAAAAAGCTTTTTGATGGATCAAACCATTCCTTAGTTTTACTCACTAGAACACTCCAAATCGAATAATTTAAATCTATTTTATTAAACAATAATAAGTTTAACTATATTAAATACAATTGCGGAAAAATATTAAACGGAACTTGGACTCAGGTGACTTAGGTGAAAGAAAAAAAAGAATACGCAAGGTTATTCTCCACAATCGCGCCATCATTCAATTATTTTTATATTTAAAGTATTATCATTAGAGAAGGGGTAACCTTCTTCCTAGCAAAGTAGTACTAAAGTTTGTTCAAAGGGACTTGAACGGATTTTAGGTTGGTAGATTAGCCATTCTAAATGGAAGAGGGATACCCCAGAGGTCGGCTAAGTAAGCGGTTAATAAGACAACTGCAGCAATACCAATGGCGGTTAATATTCTAAATACTAAAAATCTAAGTCGCTCCTTGAAATCAAGTTTTAATGCTCTTTTTTCAAAGTCCGACAACTCGTTTGCTCGTTTGATTGCATTCTGATGATGATTGAAAAAACTCTCAGTAGTTTCCTCATAACTCTCAAAATACTTTTTTAATGCAGACTTTATCTGTTCTTCGCTTTTATTTGAGTTTCTTGATAATTTTATTACTTCAGAAATCAACGTTTCGTGTTTGGTTTGTAACGCGTTCGAATTGAATTCTTTCATTTTACCAAAGGACTTTTGTCCTATAATTTCCTTCCAGTGTTCTACCAACGTATTTCCAAACATATTGTTTTTTCCATGATTTTTTTCTAATGAATATACATCACGTTTTAGTTAGATGATAGTTTGGTACATGATCTGGTACACGAGGTCTTTATGTTAAAGATGTAATTTACGTAAGTGATTGAAAATATTGGTACAACCGAGTGGATTCGAACCACCGACCCCCACCATGTCAAGGTGGTGCTCT
>JABXID010000167.1 GCA_013373245.1 Gammaproteobacteria bacterium | reverse complement strand
TTTAAATCTTTTTTAACTCGAGAGCGAGCTTTCCAAGGTACTCCTGTCATCCAGTCGATATAACCACGAACTACAGTCGCTTCGGCAGACATGGCTGACATCATTTTTAGCTTTTTCAATTCCGCGCGAGTTTTTTCTTCGGCTTCATCTGGCATTCCCGCTTCAGAGATTTTTTGCTCTAGGGCTTCAAATTCATCAACGCCGTCTTCGGTTTCACCAAGCTCTTTTTGAATCGCTTTCATTTGCTCATTCAAATAGTACTCGCGCTGTGATTTTTCCATTTGTTTTTTAACGCGTGTACGGATCTTTTTCTCAACCTGCAATAAGTCTATTTCACCTTCCATTAACGCCATTAAAAACTCTAAACGTTCACGTACGTCTTCAATTTCTAATGCATTTTGTTTTTCTTCCACCTTTAGCGGCATGTGTGATGCCATGGTGTCTGCTAAGCGATCCGCATCTTCAATACCAGATACAGAAGTTAAAACTTCAGGTGGGATTTTTTTATTGAGTTTTATGTAACCCTCAAACTGAGAAATCGCTGAACGGATCAACACTTCCTGCTCTTTCTCATCAGGTTCAACAGGAACTATTGGCGCTACATTCGCTTCGAAATACATGTCGGTTTCAGTGAACTCAGACAACTTAGCGCGTTCATTACCTTCCACTAACACTTTTACCGTGCCATCTGGCAACTTAAGTAACTGCAATATTGTTGCGATTGTGCCGACGTCAAACATATCTTCCGGAGACGGATCATCATTCGCAGGGTCCTTTTGCGCGACCAAGAAGATCTTTTTATCTTTTTCCATTGCCTGCTCTAAACAAGCAATTGACTTTTCACGGCCAACAAACAGCGGAATAACCATGTGTGGGTAAACGACGACATCCCTTAAAGCTAATACGGGGATATTGGAAGTTGCAGCGTCTTGCGTCATACGTTAGGTCTCTGAATTCTTTACTCTATTGATGAGTATATGGGGCGAGTCCATCAAAGTTCAATTACTTAAATTAAAAAAGCCGTCAACTGTATTAAATTTAGCCACATTAGGTGCAAACAATTGACCGTTCGCTGATTCAAACCCTTCTAAATTCACAATTGCAAAAATATCAACAACCATTTAATTGTTTTACTTTGTACCTATAAAACCTTTCTATTATGCTAATAAGTGTAACCAATTGACCTAGTACCTTTTTTTTGGAATTTAAGTGCAAGCATTTTTTGAAAGCCAAGCCACCATTACTTTATTAGCCATATTCGTCAGTTTTTTGCTGAAACTTGGTGCCGTTAAGTTTTTGCGGAAACGTGCAGAAAGGGAAGGCAAAGATAACCGATACCAAATCAACGCCGTTAAAAACCTAATTAACGTGGTTGTAGTCGTTGTTTTGTTTTCAATATGGGCAAACGAACTCCAACAATTTGCCTTGTCAATTGCCGCCTTTGTCATGGCCATCGTGCTTGCTACCAAAGAAATAATACAATGTGTTATTGGCTTTATTTATTTGTCTAGCTCGTCACCATTTAGAGTCGGAGACTGGATTAAAAACGGCGATTTTGTCGGTGAAGTCACTGAAACTGACTGGGCAAAAGTTACTTTAATGGAAGTAGACACAGAGTCGTATTCTTATACTGGTAAAAGTATATTTTTACCAAACAGTCAATTAATGGTTCAACCAATCACCAACCTGAATTATATGAAACGATACGTAAATCACTCGTTTTCAATTGTACGCGAGGACAGTGGCTGTAACCCTTATGCCATAAGAAAAGTGCTAATCAATGAAGCAAAACAATTATGCGATAACTTCAATGACGTTGCAGAGCGTTATAATTCATTAATTGAAAAACGTTTAAGCGTTAAAATTTCGGGGCCTGAGCCAAGCATTAAAATATCGACAACAGATATAGGTAAGATTCGCTTTTCATTCAGCCTATTTTGTCCGACACAACAAGCCAAAAATATTGAGCAGAAGTTAACTCAACTGCTATTCACTCATTGGGCGGAGTTACAGCAATCAACTTCAGTTAAACCTGACACCTCAAAAGAAGAAAGTTTAAAAATTGAGACCAAAACAACCACTGCCGATTCAACAAATTCAACTACGGAAAAAGTAAAATCATGACCCCAGCCATACCTAGTGTTGATTTGCCAGCCATTGTTGAAATGTTGGACGCTGGTAAAAAGTCAATCCCAGAGCAATTTCAATCCTACACGCCCATGCAATGGGCCAATGTTTTAGAAAGTTTAACGCAAGAGCAACGCCTTAAGTTATGGGTACTTATTGACTCGAATATAGAAAGTACTGTGTTGGCGTGTATGAGAGAAGACGCCAGACACCAATTTCTCGAAAGTTTATCTACGCAAAGTGTTGAGCAAATCTTACATACAGCAACCAACTCAGAAGTAGTTGAGATTTTAAATGTATTGCCGAGTCGCACGGCAAATAAACTCATCACAAAACTTGCACCAAATGTACAGAGTAAGTTAGAAACGGCGATGTCGTACGACGATGAAATCGTTGGTCGTTACGCTAATTCTGACGTATATACGATTAATGAAAATGTCAGCGTAAAAGCTGCCCTTGATGAAATTGGTCAATCTGAATTAAATTCATATTCGGGTTCCTATTTCGTATTAACTGACGAACAAAATTATATCGGCAAAGTCACCATCAATGAGTTACTCACCGCAGATAAAAATGCCAAAGTCGGTGCAATAAGTTTGCAAGACACCAGTAACGACCACCCTATTCTCGATTCACTATCGATACTGGACGCTTCTAACCAAATCAAGAATAGCCAGCAACTGGTGTTACCGGTTGTCACAGCCACCAATCAATTTATTGGCGTATTTTCAATTAAAGACGCGCTGAATATTTTCCAATACCACTACGAAGCGCAAGTGGCTCACTTAGGTAATGTCAGTGACGAAGACCTGTTCGCGCCTATTTTTACAAGTTCCCGACGCCGTGCGTTATGGCTAGGCATAAATTTAATCACGGCATTTATCGCATCAGCCGTGATTGGTATTTTCGACAAAGTCTTGGTTGAAGTTGTCGCGCTTGCGGTGTTAATGCCAATTGTAGCCAGCATGGGCGGAATAGCTGGCAGTCAAACACTCACTCTTACCATTCGAGGTTTAGCAACTGGGCAACTGTCTGACGTTAACTACCAGTCACTAAAAAGCAAAGAACTTGCTGTCGCGGCACTAAATGGAGTGTTATGGGCTGCAATAGTGGCAACCGTTACCGGGTATTGGTTTGATAACTACTTGTTATCAATGATCTTAGCAATTGCTTTAATTGTGAATATGTTAGCCGCGGCATTTTTTGGCATTTTAATACCTGTAATTTTAGATAAAAAAGGCATCGACCCGGCGCTAGCCGGCTCAGTGCTGCTTACAACTGTGACTGATGTTGTCGGATTTTTTGTATTCTTAGGTGGCGCGACTGTCATATTTTTGAATTAAAAATATACCGTTGTTCACTGCTCTTAAAACTCATATTCCAGAGCCATTCGTAATGAGTGATCCTTACCATCATGCGCGACTTCGGTAATAAACCCCAACTCCCATTTGAGTTGTTTTTTACCACCAAAGCGTTTTAAACCTATGATAGCGGGGCCAACGCCAATAAAATTTTCACCAGTGTACAGCTCAATAGCAGGCTGTATTTCTGAACGGTAGCGATATCGATATTGAGCCCTAACTTCAAGCTCAGTTTCGTTTGGTACCGTTTCTCCCCACTCTTGAACTACAAATAAATTAACGGTCAAACTTGTCTTGTCGATTTCCTTTTCAAACATCGCACCTGCGGTAATTTCATAATTTCGCCCTCCATCAACGTCAGCGATTTCAGCTTCCAGCAGTAATCCCCAATCCGCCCAGTACTGACCCTGCTCGGTTAACATCCACCTTAACTCAGTCTCGAATGCCTGCACGCCAAAATTGTTATTTTCATCGCGCTCCGCAACTAAATAAGATTCTAATGTCATATCTTCGGTTAGCGAAAAGCCATATCCAAACCTTTGACCTAACCTGTTTTTAGTACTGGTTTCACTGGACAACAACCTCCACTCAACACTCTGCTCACCAGCTGTAACGTATGGATGATAAACTTTATCAACGACTAAACCGTCAGCATTAACACCAAAAGTGATTATCAATAAGAAGAGTGTAATGATTTGAACTAAACGCATTAATGGACTCCTTCAGAAACTTTGGGCACAGGACTAAATCCTCGTAAGCCAACTAATAAACAAGCAGCTAAAAAGTACAAAATGAATTGACCTATAACAGGCGAGAGCTCAAAACCGATAGTCGCTTTAAAAAGATATCCAACAACAGAGCTTTCGCTAGCCCAGCTTCCAAGTTCTAGACGTTTAAGGCCAATGGTCACCATATCTACTTGTGCTAAGTGAAAATAAACTTGGCTCAATAAACCAGATAAAAATAAACTCCAACACATAACGACCAACCAAGTGTTACCATGGCGTACCAAAGCCTGTAACAAAAACCGATAAAGGTATGAGAAACTCATCGCGATCCCCAAACCGATGACACTAGCCGTGCTCAAGGTAACAACATTGCCGCTTCCATTCACCTGACTAAATAAATAAACTAAAAAGCTACTGAACTGAGAGCTCACAACACAAAGTACGCCTACTACTACCGCTAGATCGAAGTACAAGCTTTTGCTAGAAAAACCACGTGCTACGCTAAAACGCACGAAACATCCATACCCTAAAATCGCTAAACCGGTTTTCACCAGTTCACTACCTCTACCGCCAAACATGTCACTGATCGATTCTGCCAATAAATACAATAATGTGCCAAGTGCGACTCCCAAGACAAAACCAACCGCCTTAACGGAGCTTTTATTAGTAAGCAAAACAGACAGATATGAAAAAAGAATAAAAATAGGCAACATATCCCTCAATAAAACGATAACGGTATTAATGAACATGACGATCACTCTCTACGATTATTGTGCCAAGTGCAGTGTTAGGGTTAAATTCACCAAAGTACTCGTAACGGCCAGGCTTCAAGGGACCAATATAAATAGTGACTTTACGCCCTGGATAAATGACTTTTTCTCGATTTAGATCGAAACTATCAAATTCTTCAGGGGTGCTATCTTTATTTTCAATAATCAATTTAACTTTTTTGTTGGCGGGAATGACCAACTCGCTTGGATAAAACAAGTGACTCTCTAGGTAAAGATAAAACGTATCTTTTGCACTTTTAACGTCAAACGTTGTGAATATGACTACTAATAGAAATATATTTAACGTTTTCATTGGATTAGATGGCCTTTGTACAACGGCAATGAGACGCTAACCGCCAAACCACCTAATTCTGATCGACCAGCCTCAAGTGTCGCATGATGTAATTCTGCAATATGTTTTACAATCGACAAACCTAACCCTGCGCCTTTAATTTTATTTTGTGAGTTTAAGTTACCTGATTCGGCACGATAAAACCGCTGCCAGATCTTTTCTAATTGAGACTCCTCTACCCCGGCTCCGGAATCTGCAACGGTTACCTTAACTTTATCCAAATCTTCGGCGACCGTAATTTGTATACTACAACCTTGCCCTCCATATTTATTCGCATTGCGTAGTAAGTTTTCAAACAAGGTGTACAAAGCAAATGGCTCTGCTTCTACGATAATTGGTTCACAAATTAACTCGATATATTGCTCATTTCGTGCAAGTAAATCATAATTTTCAGCCACTAAACGTTGCAATAACTCTTGCAAATTCAAAGCGCTCTTTTGTTGATTAAAGTCATACTGTGAATAACGGTATAAAGTTAATATTTGTTCCACAACATGCGCCATTCTGTTTACATTTTTTTGCAATTCAATTAAAGACTCAGCTTTGAGTTCATCGTGATTAAAATCTTCCAGTAGATTGTGACTAGTTATTGACAATACGCTAATAGGTGTTCTCAACTCATGGGCCGCGTTGGCGGCAAGCTGTCGTTCACGCTCAAACGCCAAATCAAGTCTAGTAAACAAGGAATTGAGCTTGCTCAATACAGGTTGTAGCTCTAGAGGAATGTCTTCAACATGTAACGGGCTTAAGTCATCAAAGCTTTTATTTTGAATCTGTCGTCCAAGGTTTGACACAGGTTTGAGAGTTAAATAAACGATATAAGACACTGCGATAGCTATTATAAACAATGAAATAATCACAGGCTGAATACCAGACGTTAACATAGTTTCTGCAGCATCTAAGCGTTGCTGAATTGGTTGTGCCACCATAATTTTACTGTTGGTGTCTATTATTGTGTAGATGCGCCAGCGTGCTTTTAAAAAAACACGGTCACTTAACCCACCGAATTTACCACCAAGCCACGAATGGCCTAATAGCTCCTTAGACGAAACGATGTCACTTTCTGACTCAATTTGATAAACAAGCGGATATTTTGCTTCATATTTCAATCGCGATAATGTGTTCGAGGTTAAATCCTGCGGGTCGACAAATTGATAGATTGACTGTAAAAAGTGAGCGGTGGTTTGTAACTCTTGATCAAAATTTTGTTCCAACTGCGCTAAATTATTGCGATAGCCATAAAGTGCAGTAAGAAATGACGCCAAGGTAAATACTGAAATAATCAGAGCAAGTAATTGTCGTTGTAATGACATGAAATTTATCGTCTAAGGTTTAACAATATAACCAACTCCACGCACCGTTGTAATAAAATTGGTTGGTAGTTTTTTACGCACATTGGAAATGTGAACCTCTATTGTATTCGAACATACTTCCTCGCCCCATTCATACAACTTACTTTCCAGTTGCGTTTTAGACAATATACGTCCTTTATTTTCCATCAACGCTTTGATGATCATATATTCTCGTCTAGAAAGTGTTATATCAGCGTCATCGCATTTAACGGTATGAGCTTTTAAATCTATCGTTACATTGGCTACCGTTATTTGATTTGAAAGTTGATTTGATTGCCTGCGTTCCAATACTCGAATTCGAGCGAGAAGCTCTGCCATTTCAAAGGGTTTCGCCAAATAATCGTCAGCTCCTAGATCTAATCCAGTAACTTTACTTTCTACACTATCTCTAGCCGTTAAAATAATCACAGGGATCACAGATGCACTTTGTTTAATAAACCTTAATACCTTTAATCCATCGATATCGGGTAACCCAAGGTCCAAAATAGCCAACTCGATATCTGCTGTAGTAGCGCCTTGCATAGCTTTATTACCCGTTGCAACCCAGTCAACAACATGACCTTCTCGATTAAGCGAGTGTTTTAACCCAAGTGCTAAAGGCTCATCATCTTCAATCAATAAAATTCGCATAGTATCGACGCTACGCTCCTTGCTTTTTGGTCTGCTTTTGTAGATGTTCAACAAACTGAGCTGCGTTTAAAAATCCACTGATACGCGCTGACTTCATCTCTTGACCATTTTCATCAAACAGCAATATTGCAGGCAACCCCATCACCTGATAATAGGACATAAGCTGTTGATTGTCATTGGTATTGCTGTCTGTTAAATCAACTTGCAATAGAGTCCATTCAGCCAACTCTTGTTTCACCTGAGGATCTGTAAAAGTATAATGTTCAAACTCCTTACAAGCGACACACCAATCAGCGTATAAATCAACCAACACATATTTTCCATGTGATTCGGAAATTGAGCTTTGTAACTGAGCTAATGTTTGTACTTGCCGAAATTCAACCGCGTTAACCGAAGTGATTGTTTCTGATTTAAAATAAGCTTGATAACCTGTATTGACAGCTCCAAAGAGCACGACAAATGCCAATATTGAACGAACTGCATACCAAACCCCGCCTTTACTTTGTGCATTTAAGTTTAATAAATAGCCACCGAAAGATGCCGCCAATATTAGCCATAAAGGCAATGACCAAGCCTCTGGTAATAATCGCTCTATCAGCATTATTGGAACCACCAGAAGTAAAAAGCCAAACACATTTTTAACCACATTCATCCAACCACCTGCTTTCGGAAGTAACTTGCCCCCTGAGCTTCCAAGAATAATAAGTGGCATGCCCATTCCTAAGCTCAAGCTATACAACGCTAAACCTCCCAGGGTGGCATCACCGCTCTGCGCTATATACACTAGTGCCGCCGTTAGTGGAGCTGTAGTACATGGTGATGCGACTAATCCTGAAATAACCCCCATTAATGCAACACCCACATACGTTCCGCTGGTTTGATTGTTCGATAAATTATTCAATTTTTGTTGTAAACTTGAAGGCAGAGATAAGTTAAAAACACCAAACATGGATAAGGCTAAAAATACGAACAATACACTTAGAGATATCAATACAACCGGATGTTGAAACATCGCCTGAAATTGCATACCGACAAAAGCAACTATGACACCCATTGCGGTATAAGTCACCGCCATACCTTGAACATATACAAACGATAAAGCAAACGCACGACGGGTTGTTAGTTTATTATTTTGACCGACTATAATACCGGTTAAAATCGGATACATCGGAAAAACACAGGGAGTAAACGACAACCCTAACCCCAACACAAAAAACATTAACAAGGTCATACCGAAACTACTTACCCCAAGTTCACTGTTCATGAATTCAAAACTCAAAGGGCTGACTTTTTCAGGAGACTTTGGAGGGGGTAAATTTACGTTTAATTCGGCGTTTTCTGTCAGTTGAATGTGCTTTGTGATCGGCGTGTAACATAGCCCAGCTTCCGCACAACCTTGATACCTAACGGTTAATTTCGAACCGTTGGCAAGCAAGACCGACGCTAACTCCACTCGCAACTTTTCTTTGTATACTTGTTGCTGACCAAAATACTCGTCTTCGTGAGAAGTGCCTTCTGGCAAGAAGTTCAGCGTTATTGGCTGATCATCCAGCAGTACTTGAATTTTGTTTTTATACAGATAATACCCGTCAGCAATATTCCACATTAATTCGACACCACTTTGCCCCTGAGAGTGGTGTTCTGAAGAAAATACAAACGCTTGGTCAACCTCTAAAAACTGGTCATCTGCTAAAGCAGAAAAACAAAACAAAGAAAAAAGTATAATAAAAACGAATGAAGCGACAACAAATGTCTGGTTACGTAAAAAGTTCACAATTCAGCCTCTTTTTTAACGAAATATCCAGTGTTGAAAACCACTGGTTTTGAGAAATTCTTCTGCCGCTTTTCCTTGCAACATGGCGATGGTTGAAACTATGCCAGCTTCAATACATGTTGGTGCAGCTACTGTTATTGAGCGAGCTGCGTTCTGAACAGGCCAGCCCGTTTTAGGGTTTAAAATATGGCTGTAACGAATGCCGTCTTTAAGCAGATAACGATTAGCGTCCCCGCTTGTTGTTATTGCCCCTTGCGAAAACTCGATCACTCGAGTGACATTCTCCCCTAGTCCTTTTAAGTCAATTCCAACACTCCAGTGTTTGCCATTATGCCTACTCGAAGTTGTCGCTAAGTCGCCGCCAAAATTAACAAGTGCAGGCCCGGACTGTCCCTGTCGTAATAACTGAACCACTCTGTCTACTGCATATTCTTTTCCTATTCCTCCCAAGTCAATTTCCATACCTTTTGGCAAACAAAGGTTGTCTCCATAAAGCTGAGCTTTAGACCAACCAATTAATGCCATAAGTTTTTCAATATCCTTGTTCGAGGGTATACGGTCACCACCATCAAAATGCCATACCTTGCGCAACACACCTGAGGTAATATCGAACAACCCATTACTCAGCTCGAAACACTGATTAGCGAACTGCAGTAACTTAGAGGTTTCATCGTCTATATTTATAGGTTCACCAGCCGCCTGATTAATTTGTGTAACGACGCTATTCGGTAAATAACGGCTAAACTTTGTTTCGATACGCTTTGTTTCAGTGACCAAATCATGACTTAGTTTATTGACGAGCTCTTGGTCAGTGGAGTCAAATATCACTTCACAAGGACTAGCCATCGCTGAAAAGCAACATTTCCAGCCACCGCCTTTTAAAACCTCTAAATTAAAGTCCATCTAAATGACACTCAAAATTTATAACTAAATTGCAAAATGACCGCGTCAACATCGCTATAAACATCATCAGCTGTCAACAGTCCTGGCAGTGCCACGCCAACGTCATTACTGGTTTGGTGATACCACTCTGCTCGAACAGCCCATTCAGTACCATCATTATTAGGATGACCATACTTCACGCCTAACGTGGTTGCCGTCATATCACCAATTCGATAATCAGAACTAACAAACTCGGGTATCTGGTCTGATTCAAGCTGCAAAGGTTTATAGAAATCAGCCGCTTCTTGTTCGTAATATCGAACATGAGGCTCAATATAACCGCCATAATCAAAGGGCAGCCAATAGCGAAAATCAATTGTGTTTGATTTCACTTGCCAGTCATCCCACAAATAACGATATGATATGTCGACCACAGATTCACCTAGACTGTATTTAGCTTGTGCAAATACGCTGTTTTTTTGTCGGCTGTCTGGTCGCGATTCATATATATTTCGGCGAGTTATCCCTTCCGAATCAACGATACTGGTCACTTTAAACGGATCCGTCATGTAACCGTCTACCTGCGAATAAGAGTAGTTAAGTTGCGTTATCAGGTTTTTATTAATCACCTGTGTGATTCCAAACAGAAAATCTATGGTTGTTTTATCATCACTATCGCGGCTTCGCGTCGCAAGATATTGAGCATTCGTTGCCTCCGAGCCCCAACCGTCTTGCTCAAATTTACCTTGCGAATAATTTGGCATATCCGCCAACGCTAGAGGAATCCCACCTTCAGGTGTAATCGTATCGTTGGACAATGAAAATCCTGTCGACAAAGTGGTATTACGATTATTGAAGTCTCTAGCGATACTGGCATTAACGCCCAGTGACAAGTAGTCGTACTCATTTGATAGATGTATACCGCCACTCACTGTATACAGGCGGCTTAGAGGTTGTGTCCATTGACCATTAAATTGAACTCTAGTATCTCTAAATGTGTCATCCAGTGGCGTTTCACCTGAGGAAATTTGGTAATAACCGTTCCCGGAAGGTCTGGTAAAGGTTTGTACTTCCGACTGAGCGATGGCGCCGTTTGCTGACGCGCCAGTTAATGTATCTACCGTCAACTTTAGATTCAAAAGCTTTTGATCTTCAAAACTTTTTTTGGCAGAAAATATACCTTCAAGCGCTTGTACTCTATCAGTTTCACCGTAGTACATGACTGCGCTTTCAAATTGCCAACCTGGTTCAGTAACTTCGGGAGTTTGTGCCTGAGCGTTACCACTCAATAAACTACAAGCAGCAATAGATAGTGCTGCCGCAAACGAATTATTATCTAATTGCATCCGCAACCTCCTCCAGCAAAACCTTTACCACCGCTTGAAGCTTCCTTACTAAAATAGATGTGATCGTCCAACGATGAGTCGAGTGGCGATGCGTTTAAACTCATCTCTTGTTTGGCTAACGTACCTCGTTCCCAAGGTTGAACACCTAACGAGCTGCATCCAGATAAAGTCGATATTAAAACGAATATGAAGATTAAGGGTTTAACTTTCATTACTAGCTCCTTTTTTTAAGGATTGAGTCTTTAGTAAAGTAACGATCTGCTGTTCATAGTCTGTTAATTTACTGCCAAAAAAACCGACATGATTAACAGCAATATTACCTCTGCGATCCAGTATAAAACTGGTAGGCATTCCCTTGAGTTGATAGTGGCTTGCTGTTATCCCTTTTGAGTCATATATGACGGGGAAATTAGCGGGCCATTTTTGTAGAAACTTTGAAGCGTTTATTGTCTCTTCATCCAAATTGACAGCGATAACGACAAACCCGTCGCTTTCGTATTTTTTTTGCATTTGGTTAAGCCAAGGAAAGGATTGTCTGCATGGCACACACCAAGACGCCCAAAAATCCAGATAAATGACTTTTCCTTGATTCTCTTCAATTAACCCATTTAACTTACTCAGCGGTTCAACTTCGCTGGACCTTGTTTCAACGCTCACACTGGTTGCTATTAAAAGTAAAAAAATTGCTACAACTTTCATAATTCGCTCTTATAAAACTTATCTACAAATGAATTTAACGTGCGAAACTTAAGGAAAACTTAAGACAGAAAAATTTTAAGAAAATTTATTAGTAGCATTGCGTTGATTGGCTGGCATCAACCCGATTGGGATTTATCGCTCAACCATTGCAACATTTGACCATGTTGAATTTTCAATCAATAAACTACGCAGTCGATCAATTATTCAGCACATCGCCAATTAAGCTTTGATTTATTCAAGTTTATTAGCACTTTTTACTATGAACTCGCAGTTAAAGTCGTTATCATTACAACGTTAAAAGACTTCGGAAATTATCTACCGAAAGAAACCTTTTAGCTGTACCGATTTCTCGGGGCTGATCTAGGATTCGACAGGATTGATGACACCGGAGGAGCACGTCGAGGGGCGGTTGGCCTCGTAAAAAGCCGCAAAAAAATAGTCGCAAACGACGAAAACTACGCACT
>JABXID010000225.1 GCA_013373245.1 Gammaproteobacteria bacterium | reverse complement strand
TTGAATATCTTCTTTTCGCTCAAGTCGGCTGTTGTTCAACACATAACTAACCAATTGCGCCGTATTCTGCTGCTGACTGGCTTGGAAGTTGTCTAAGCGAGTTTGAATAAGCTCATTGTTTTGCTGCGCCAAATTAGCAAACTGTTGTTCGAGTTTTTGCTTTTGTAACACGTCTGCAGTCGCGATAGTCATTCCGCCGTCCGCCAAATTAATGCGTAAATCAAACAACATAATCACGCAGGCAAACACAGAAAATGTCAGCGCCACGAGTGACAAGCGCTGCTGTTGCCACCAGCTAATTTGTTTTAGATGTTGTTCAAAACCTTGATCTTTTTGCCACGTTGGTACGTTAATAGGTTCATGCGACGCTTGCTCTGCCATCGTTTCCAATTGCGAAAAAGCCAACATGCGCTCTGACCAAACAGGGTGCATCTGCAATTGCACTAACACTTGCTCGGGAATATCTTTCCCCATTAACCAATCATTAAAACTGGATTCTAAAACCTGTTCGTTATCGTTATGCTGCGTCATAATTCGCTCCCATTAACGTTTTTAACTTATCTAACGCGCTATAAAAACGCGTTTTAATGGTGTTGGTTGAAACTCCTAACTGACGAGCTATGTCGTCGAACGTTTGTTGTTGAAATACTTTTAACTCCACCACCAATTTTTGCTCAAATGGTAACTTCTTCATATAAATTATCATTTGCTGCTGTGCTTGTTTTTGCGAAAACGCATGTTCTGGGCACGCTTGTTCTGCTTCGGCATCCATAGTTTCTAATTCCGATTCGTCAGCAAACCAGCGACGACGTCGATAAAATTCCACCACTCGAAAATGAGCAATACGCATCAACCACGTTTTAAACGCGCTGTCGCCTCTAAACTCTGGCAAGCTGCGACTGACCGATATAAACGTTTCCTGCAAAACATCCATCGCGTCGTCGGCGTTACTGGTCATCCGCAACGCATATTGATAAACACAAGATTCGTATCTTGTCACCAATTGTCGCCACGCCGACTGATTGCCTTTCAACGCTTTGTTAATTAACTTTTCGTCCGTTTGTTTAAACAAAAATCTATACCTTGTTTACTTCACGCCATCATGATGCATGAAGATTGAATCGATTTGTAACTATAGTCGAAGGGGCTTTTGAAAAAGTTTTAATAAATTTGAAAAAACTTTAAAACGCGACATTTCCAACTTGGTGCACTCCGCATTAATCATCTTTAATTGGTGCAGAAACTGTTTAAATTTTAGCCTTGACACTTTTCTAACTTGCACTTAAATAAGGTTAACTAATTGATATAAATTAATTTATTATTTTACCGTCATGTTGGTGCAATAATTGTAGTTAGCCCAGTCCATATAACGTGTTTACATCAACTCGACCAAATTTATTTTCACTATGGCTAAAAATTCTCAAACAGCGCCATTGCTGACCGTTTTAATTATTGATGATGACATGGAACGAGCCGAAGCATTTAGGGCAGCCCTAAAAGACACCCCGTATTCTGTAAAACATTTGGCTCATACCAGCGTATCTTTATTAAAAGAGGTAGAAAAAACCGAACCCGATATCATCTTGATTGATATTGAATCGCCTAATCGCGATACCATCGAAAGTCTCAGCACCATTTCTGCGTTTAACCCCAAACCGGTAGTCATGTTCTCAGAGCATGAAGAGCCTGATTTAATGCGCGACTCAATCAAAGCCGGCGTTAGCGCTTACGTATCGGGTGATACGACACCTGAACGCGCCAAGTTTATTCTTGATGTAGCTGTCGCTCGATTTAATGAATTCCAAGGTTTAAAGGCCGAACTTTCCGACGCAAAACAAAAATTAGAATCCAGGAAATGGGTCGATCAGGCAAAAGCTTTATTAATCGAAAAACAAGGTATGACGGAACAACAAGCCTACGCCGCCATTAGAAAAATGGCGATGGATAACGGTCAAAAAATGGAAGACGTCGCTAAAAACTTAATCTCCATGATGCAGCTTATGGGTGGAGGACAATCGTAATGCTCCCTAAAAATATTAAATTAGAACAAACTGAATTAAACGTGGGCATTGTCGCGCTGACCGATTGCGCGCCGCTGGTCATGGCAAAACACCTAGGTTACTTTGACCAATGGGGGTTAGACGTAAACTTACACATCCAACACTCATGGGCGACTGTTCGCGACCGCTTACATGCCGGATTATTAGACGCCGCACAGATGTTAGCGCCAATGCCTCTGGCCAGCACGTTAGGGTTAAACGGCTCAAAGTGTGAAGTGATCACCGCATTTAATTTAAGTATGAATGGTAACGGCATCACGATTTCCACTGCACTACTTAATAAAATCGCTGCTCTTAACAATGGTGTGATCCCAGAATTACCTTTAAATTCAAACTGGCTAGCTAAGTTCATTGCTGAGGAAAAGAAACAAGGCAAAAAGCTTAAGTTCGCCGCAGTTTACCCATTCTCTTGTCATTATTATCAGTTGCGTGATTGGCTATTTGAAGCGGACATCGACGCAGATAACGATGTCGATATCATCATCATTCCGCCAACAAATATGACGGATGCTTTAGAAAATAACGACATTGATGGTTTCTGTGTTGGCACTCCTTGGAACGCAAAAGCGGTAAGAGCCGGTACAGGAGCCACAGTGATTACCTCTTGTGATATCTGGGATGAAGCGCCTGAAAAGGTACTGGCGGTTACATCTAAGTGGCAACAGCAGAACCCTAATACGTTTTTGGCGTTATTAGCCGCAACCCGTCAAGCATGTGAGTGGTTAAAATCATCGGCCAATCGCTTTGAAACTGCCATTGTCTTACAGGATTACCTGAATGAATCCATAGAGGTAATCGCACCGTCACTGATTGGTAGTTGTCTGACGTCGCAAAAAACCCCTGCGCGCGACATTCCGGCGTATAACCGTTTTATCAGTAATGACGCCAATATGCCGAAAAAGCTGCAAGGCATGACCATTTTGAAAAAAATGCAGCAGGCTGGACAATTAGATAGCAGCTACACCAACGAAGATTTAAACAAAGTTTTAAACAAGGTGTATCGCCAAGATATCTACACACAAATGACCCAACTCGGTGACATTGCCTAATATCGAAAGCAAGGCTGCACCGGAACCGTGCAGCCTTAAAAATTCCTACAGACTTAGCCTCATGTCCTAATAAAATATTTTCTTTTTAAAACAGACAATTAAACCTATTTAATTTTATTTAAAAGACTGGCATACAACTTGTTATATAACTCTTGTAATTATCTAGTTTGAACCCGTTTCACTCCAGATTAATTGTTAGTTAGCTCCTCAGAGTTGAGGATGAGTTTTATACCAATGACCGTCACTCCAAACGTTTATTGATATAAACTCAAAATATTAAAAGTGATTTAGCAAAGGCGCTATCGAATTTCGATAGCGCCTTTTTTTGTGAGTAAGATAATGCCAGTACAACAATTTGAACATAAAACCTGCCAAACAACCTGCCCGTATTGCGGTGTAGGTTGTGGTGTCGATGTCACTATGGTCAATAATGTTGTTAATGGCGTTAACGGCAGTGAACAGCACCCTGCAAACTATGGCAAGTTGTGCGTTAAAGGTTCAAATTTACATGAAACGCTTGACTTAGAAGGGCGTTTATTAACACCTGAAATTAATGCTCAACCAGTGGATTGGGATTTAGCAACCGACACTATTGCTGAGAAGTTCAATCAAATCATTGCCAAACACGGCCCCGACTCCGTTGCTTTTTATGTTTCTGGACAAATTCTTACTGAAGATTATTACGTCGCTAATAAATTAATGAAAGGCTACATTGGCTCTGCCAACATAGACACCAATTCACGTTTATGTATGTCATCAGCCGTCGCTGGTTATAAACGCGCTTTTGGTGCTGACGCGGTACCTTGTAGTTACAGCGACTTATCAAATACAGACTTATTAGTGTTAGTTGGCTCTAATGCAGCATGGACACACCCAGTGCTGTTCCAACGCATGGAAAAAGCCAAGCAAGAAAACTCGAACTTAAAAGTGATCGTTATCGACCCAAGAAAAACCGCAACCGCAGAGTTAGCAGATTTATTTTTGCCATTGAAAATTGGCTCCGATGTCGCGCTATTTTCTGGATTGCTAAATTATTTAATCGAACACGATGCAATAGACCAAGAGTACATAAACGATTACTGTGAAAATTGGCAAGTCACTGCAAGTCAGGTGAGCGAATGGACGGTTACAAAAACCGCAGAATATTGCCAGCTTCCGGTTAATGATTTACTGACCTATTTTAACGCCTTTGCTCAAAGCCCAAGTGCTATTACGTTTTATTCACAAGGGGTTAACCAATCCAGTCAAGGTGTGGACAAATGCAACGCCATTATTAATTGCCATTTAGCCACGGGCAAAGTAGGCAAGACCGGCTCTGGTCCATTTTCAATTACTGGCCAACCCAATGCAATGGGTGGTCGCGAAGTGGGCGGCCTTGCTAATATGTTAGCCGCGCACATGAATATTGAAGATCAACAACATAGAGACATCGTTCAAGAGTTTTGGCAGTCACCATCCATTTGCCATACCCCGGGCACCAAAGCCGTCGACATGTTTGAACAGATCGAACAAGGAAAAATAAAAGCAGTTTGGATCATGGCAACTAATCCTATGGTAAGTTTGCCTAATCGCAACCAGGTAGAAAAAGCACTGCAAAAATGTGAGTTTGTGGTTGCTTCCGACTGTATGGCGGATAACGACACCTTGCGTTACGCACACGTAAAGTTACCAGCAACAACTTGGGGCGAAAAAAACGGTACAGTCACAAATTCTGAACGCAGAATATCTCGTCAACGTGGTTTGTTACCTATGCCGGGCGAAGCAAAACACGACTGGCAAATCATTTGTGAAGTGGCACAAAAAATGGGGTTTGCCAATGCGTTTGATTATCAAAGCCCACATCAAATTTTTGCCGAACACGCAGCGTTGTCTGGATTTAAAAATAATCCGATCACAGGTGCACTAAGAGCATTTGATATCTCGGCACTAAGCCAAATCAGCGAAGCAGATTACGACAAACTCAAACCTGTGCAATGGCCGGTAAACGCCAAATATCCAAATGGATGTCAGCAATTGTTTGCCAATAATTTATTTTTTACGCCATCGCGAAAAGCACAGTTTATTGCCGTCACAGTGCAAGCACCAAAACAAAGTACCAATGATGTTTTTCCTTTGGCACTTAATTCTGGTCGTGTTAGAGATCACTGGCATACCATGACACGCACAGGCAAAGCGTCATCACTAGCGAAACACATCAAAGAGCCGTTTTTGTCTATTAATCCTGAAGACGCTGCACTATATGCAATAAGCGATGGTCAACTTGTCAAAGTTAACAGCCCATTTGGTGATATTACGCTTCCTGCACAATTCGATGAGGGCATCGCTACTGGTACTTTATTCGCACCTATCCACTGGAACCAAATAACCGCGCCAAGTGCCAATGTTGCAAAATGTTTTGGCTCGTATGTCGACCCAATTTCCGGTCAACCAGAAAGTAAATTTACAGTCGTAAACGTTAAACCCATTCAAGTACAACAACATGCGCAAGTGTTCAGCAAATACCCATTAAAACTAGATATCGATTATTGGGCTAAAGTGCGGATCAGCAGTGGTTACGAATACATTTGCGCCATGCAAGATACCGTTGCTTTGCCTATGAGATGGAGCCAACAAGCAACCGAACTCAGCGCAGAGTGGAGCTATTTCGAAAACAGCCAAAGTGGCATTAAAACCGTGATTTGTATTGAAAATGAAAAACTGCAATACGTTGGCTTTTTTGCGCAATATAAACCAGAAATAAACACCGACTGGGTAGAAAAGCTGTTTGCGCTAAACACCATCACGGTAGAACAAATTAACCGAGTATTGCGCGCTGATGTAGAGCCTGACTTTAAAAATGGCAAAACCATCTGCAGCTGTTTTAAAGTCGGTGAAAATCAAATCATTGATGCCATTGTCGAACACGGTGATAACTCAGTTGAAAAGCTAGGCCAACGTCTAAAGTGCGGCACCAACTGCGGCTCGTGCAAAAGCGAATTAAAAACACTTATTAAGCAGCATGGTGTGCCTCAAAAACAACCTAGTCGTTTTGAACATCACGCTATTCCTGTGACAGAAATTTAATCGGAGTATTCCAACATGAACAATGTACTAACTAATTTTTCACCGCTTCGATTAACCACAATATTTCGTTTGTTGTCGGCACCTTTTGGCAGAAAGACGCGTCAAAGTAACAACCTAAACAATAGCTTTAGCCAACAGAAACACCAGTCAAGTCAAGGCGCCATTGGCGATGTATTTTTGGTTGGTTCAGGCCCAGGTGACGCAGAATTACTGACATTAAAAGCATATCGTCTTATGCAGCAAGTCGATGTGGTGATGTACGACTGGTTAGTCAGCCCTGAAATCGTTGCGATGATCCCTAATCACGTTGAAAAAGTGTTTGTCGGCAAAAAATGTGGTCGCCACAGTATGACACAAGCGCAAATTTGTGAGCTGATGTCGACTCGCGCATTAAGAGGTCAAAATGTATTGCGATTAAAAGGTGGTGATCCTTCGGTGTTTGGCCGCGCAGCAGAAGAAATCGATCACCTACAAAAACACAAGATTAACTTTGCCATTGTACCTGGAGTTACCGCGGCTTCAGGTTGCGCAGCTTGGTCAGGCATTCCTTTAACCCATCGAGAGTGCGCGCATTCGGTGCGTTTTATCACAGCACACTTTAAAAGCGACGACATTCAATCGGACTGGCAAAACTACGCAGAGTCTAACGACACCTTAGTTTTTTACATGGGCTTAAATAAAGTAAACAGTATTGCAGAAAACTTAATTAAACACGGTAAAAATGCAAAAACGCCAATGGCGATTATTGATCAGGGCACAACGGCTGAACAAAAAACTTACACTTCAACATTAGCCGATATTGAACAAGTGTTAACTAGTGAAAATATTATAGGACCCGCTTTGATCGTTGTTGGTGATGCCATTAATTATCGCGCCAATGTAGACACAAAGTTACTGCAACCACAACTCAATGAGTCAAACACTAGCGCAGCCTAAGTCAAACAAAAAGTCTGTTGATATAGCAAACTTGTATTTGAATCCCAGTGTTCTCTGGCATAATCGCGATTATTGATTATGCCTTGGTAACTCGAGGTTTATATTGCTAGCGTAAGTTGAAAACAATCCATGAACTCATTCAGCCAATATATTAAAATTATCGGCAAAGGCAAACGTGCCGGCCGATATCTGACCGTCGACGAAGCTTACCAAGCGTTTCGATTAATCTTATGTGGCCACGCTCAACCAGAGCAAATTGGCGCGTTTTTGATGTTATTGCGAGTACGTGAAGAATCGGTGGAAGAATTGGCTGGATTTGTGAAAGCGTGTCGTGAATTTTTAAACCCCGAACTTTCGGCGATCAAGGTCGACTTAGATTTAGGTTGTTACGCAGGCAAACGCCGTCATTTACCTTGGTTTTTACTGGCGGTATTTTGTTTAGCAAACTCCGGTAAAAAAGTGCTCTTGCATGGCACAAAAGAACCTGATTCAAATCGCCTTTACTTGCCAGAAGTGTTTGATACGCTAAACATTCCCGTCAGTCATACCGCCGAACACACCAACACAAACCTCACACATTATGGCTTTGCCTATATGGATTTAGCCCAGGTTTCGCCACAGTTAGATGAATTAATTCAAATGCGTGCATTATTTGGCCTGCGTTCACCGGCAAATACATTGGCTCGAATGTTAAACCCGACAAAAGCTAAGAACAGTTACCACGGAGTATTTCATCGTCATTTTGACGAACGCCATGCAGAGGTCGCTAAACTATTGGGTGATAATAACGTTTCGTGCATTCGTGGCGAAGGCGGCGAAGTGGAAGTTAATCCGGAGCGCGAATTCAATCAATACATATGCCGCAATGCGGAAGTGTCTAAACTTACCTTTCCAGAGTTGTTGCCACAGCGTCAGATTAAGCCGCGAGAGCTCAATCCAAGTGAATTAGCCTTCGTATGGACAGGTGAAATCGAATTTGAGTATGCGACCCAAGCAATTATTGGCACTTTGGCTAGTTACATATCATTAATGGAGAATGATTTAACACCCAAAAATGCATTACAGCAAGCCACTCAGCTATGGCAGAGCAGAGATACATCCCCACTCTGTGACCTTTGGGCTTAGTTGTTACTGAAACAGACAAGCACTGCAAATTACAATTACTTAACCAAAGTGTTTTAGTTCAACGGTATTATCGCCAATCGCTTGCCAAGAAGGATCTGGCTGCCATTCTGCCAGCCAATCCGGAATTTTTTCCGCAGGCATAGGCTTGGCAATGCCATAACCTTGTGCCAATCGACAACCGAGTTTTAATAACTGGCGACCATGTTCAATGGTTTCGACACCTTCAGCAATCACTTCTCTGTTAAATGCTTTTGCCAAGGCCACCACACCACTAACAATTGCTAAATCATCTGGATCATCGAGCATATCCCGAATAAAGGTTTGATCTATTTTTATGGTCGTGGCGGGCAGATCACGCAAATACGTTAACGAAGAGTAACCCGTACCAAAATCATCTATCGCAAATTTCACACCTAATTTACCGCACTGCTCCATAATTTCCGCCGCATTTCTTAAATCGCCA
>JABXID010000101.1 GCA_013373245.1 Gammaproteobacteria bacterium | reverse complement strand
TTTGAGTCCACCATAAATAAATAGTTATCACCCGACTCTCGGTAGATGTGTCCTGCTTCACGCTGAATTAAATCGCCCAAAACGTCGTTGGGAACACGACCGCATAACACAGCAATCACTTGCCCGTTTTGCGTGATGGGTTGATAAAACATGAGCGTAACTTCATCGTGGAACTTTGAAGTGGATGGGCCAATTTCTAGTGTATCTCGGTCAATAAATGGACCGTGCAGAAATTGCGCTTTTAACCCTTGTTCTAGCGCTCGAGTTTCTTTGTGACGGGTGCCGACTCGGCGTTGATAAGTAGAACATAATATTTGGCCGTTGGTATCAACGATGAATAATTCTGAAAAATCGATTGCAGATTGTTTAGCGTAATTCAGTTTTGCGGTTTGGTTACTAAAATCGTCTAAACTAATCAATGTTGCTAACGACTCAAGCTGTTCCCATTGCGCCGTGGTCCAGTTTTGCAGGAGCTTAACACGAGTTGCGGCAATGCCTTCGAATGTTTGCTCGACGGCTGGGTAAGTTGATTTGTTGACAAAACAAGACCAACCTAACGCGAATTTACCGTTTATGCCAAACCAAGGTAACCAATTCCTTTCTTTTTGTGTTAGTCGCATCTGGTCACTTTTAAGCTGCATTTATACCACCCTTAAACCACTAAAATAAATGAACAGCACTAACCGCAGCAATAACAGTGCCCTTCTTTCATTATCTTTCAAAATTAGGCAAGGTGAATCACTCATGTTGGTTTAAAGCTACATTGTAAAAGGGGTTATAATAAAGTGATAAGTTATTCTTTTTTGAAATATAAAGATGGGCGTGTAATGAATATGTAATAAATGCATTGTTTTAGTGCAGTTTTTTCAAGGTGGTGCGGTAGCTGGCCGATGTTTATTGTTGGTGCATCAGGGGGGCTTGCTCGAGCGGTATCAATTTTGTCGCAGTTTATTGCTTAATTTTATGTAACTGTAGCCGCCCAACGCGCCAGCCAAAAGTTGCGTATAAAACCCCCAACCTCGAGAGCCAGCAATTAAATGCATATTCATTACGGAATTGAGTGAGAGCAAGACAGTCAAAAAAGCAATGATACCCGCGAGGATAAAAATCAAATAACGAAACTGTGGCAGTTTGTTCAACAGCCAAGTAGCAATTGAGAAAGCAATAATAAATGCGATGGCTATAATCGAACCGTAGGTCGGTAATAAACCTACCCAGTCGTCCCACATCAAGTTGAGTCTCTGTAATATAGTGACGTCGATATCGACGTTGACTAATTGATTGACAACATATTGGCTATGGAACAAGCTTGCTAAGGTGAATGAAATGAGCCAAGCAACTAAAAAAGAAGGCAGAACTCTTGATAAAAATCGCATGCATTTCTCAACATTGGGTTTCCGTGTTTAGTAACCCTAGCAGAGCCTTGCTCGGTAAACAATTTATCATTGTTTTATGCTGTATTTGGGGCATTTCAAACAATGTAAGTGCGAGTAATCTTTTGCCCTCCGAGAGTTATCAAGTGACCAAGGTTGCAACTGAGTTAAACTCACCTTGGAGTATGGTTGAACTGCCAAACGGTACTTGGATAGTCACGGAGCGTGACGGTCATGTGGTAATTATCAAAGGCAGTAAACAAACACGAATAAAATTACCTTTGGTTAATCTATATGTCGCAGGACAGGGAGGCTTGCTAGATGTTGTTCTTGCACCTGACTTTGCACAATCTAAACAAGTATTTTTTACCTACGCACAAGGCGAGTTAGAAGCTAATCGATTACTTGTTGTATCAGCAACGTTTGACGGTCAATCGTTTTCCAATTTAACCACGGTGTACAAAGTGCAAACGGACAAAGGTACTCCGCAACATTATGCGGGTCGTCTTTTAGTGTTGCCTGATAATTCCTTGTTATTGACCAGTGGCGATGGCTTTGACTATCGAGAGCAAGCGCAAGTATTGACGAGCCAACTTGGCAAAATATTACGGTTTAATATGAATGGCAGCATTCCGAGTGATAACCCATTTGTTAATCACTCTCAAGATAGTGCAAAAGTGGTTTTTTCTCTCGGCCATCGCAATCCACAAGGTTTGGTGTATGACTACGACAGACAACAAATAATAGGTCATGAGCATGGACCTGCTGGTGGCGACGAATTAAACATTATTAACGCTGGTAAGAACTATGGCTGGCCGGTGATCACCTTTGGTAGAGATTATTCAAGAGCTCGAATTTCGCCGTTTATTGAATATAAGGGCATGCTCAAGCCGAACGTAGACTGGACTCCATCTATCGCCCCGTCAGGTATGGCGTATTATGGAACGCATCAAAAAGCGTTTCCTTCGTTACACCAGCATGTGTTAGTCACAACTTTGGTTGATAAAAAAGTGTATGCAATTAATGTTGCCGATGGGCAATTCACACAATCACATATTCTGCCAGAGGTAAGCGGGCGACTAAGGGACGTCTTAGTGACCAAAGATGGTGAGATAGCGATACTTAGTGATGGCCAACAAGCCCAGTTAATGTTGGTGTCGGCAGTACCCAAATAGGGTGCTGATTACATTCTTACAGCAACTTAACCTCAGGTAATGTGAGTTTCATTAAACTGCCGGCTTGTATTCGCTGTCCAATCCAACGTATGAAGGACCAAATGCTGCCAACCCCTTTTCAGTTGTAAACTCTTTGGGGGCAGGCAAGATAACAACGGCCAGATTCATCTCTAGCGTTAAATTAGGGTTGGTAACCGGTTCTTTTTTATCCATATCTAAACAACAAATTAAATCTGGAATCGTTACGTCGACTTCTCCGTTGAGTTGTGACCATAAATTTTCGTTTTTTACATGAATTTTGTATTCATTGTTTTGGAATTGCCCTTCACCTTTAATCGTGATCGTACCCACAGTAAACCCGTTTTGGCTGCTAAACTCGAAATCAACAACGTGACCTCGAAAACGCACCAAACCTCCGCCAAATTTTGCGATTTGATTCGCTATGTCAATTCCTTGTGACTTTGCATTACGATAGACTTCGCCAATTGCTAGTGCCTTTGAAATGGTGCCTTTAATGACGGCGTGTTTCATCGCGGAAACTGACATTACATGGTCTATGGCGGCTATGTCGTTGCGACTGACCATGGCAAGAGCTCGAACAATTTGCTCTGCTCTTTCATCGTCAACAATATTCTCACAAACAAAACATTCACCAAATTCGTTTGCCGTAAAAATTGGGGCCGCAGGAAGGTTATTTAAATAATAGGTAGAATGGGTAATTTCAGGTACAGCCCGACCTGCCGGGTCGGCGTCGATGATTACACCATCAATCATAGCGGCTAGATAAAATGAAATGGCGGTATTTGCGCCGCCCAATTCACAGCATATTGTGCCGTGAATGTTGCAGCCAGTGTATTCCTTTAACCTTTCATATGCCGTCATAATAGATGGTTGTGATGTTTGAGGTAAATGATGGTAATTGTCAGCGTGTTCAAGCGTTAATGCGCCTAGCATATATGGGGTGCACAACATATCGTTGTCACTAAGTTGGTCAATGTCGACCAGTGTAAATGTTTTTCCAGCAGCGATCGCTTTGTCGATGTAGTCAAACCCTTCAGAGAGCTCACCACCTCCACCGGTGCCTAATATAGCGCAGCCGCATAAAATGTCGGAAATTTGTTGTCGATTTAGCTGTCGCATAATTCAGAACTCATGTCTTGGAATTGAATTAATTTTACTCAAGACGTAAAAAATAAAATGGTTGAATTTACAGTTTGGTGAAATGAATTATTTTGTTCGTATAGTCTACTTTAAAATATTCGTCGTTATCGTTTGCTGATGAAGACCTAGACGATGCAGAAAGTAGTAAGTTGTTGCCGTAATAGCAAAAGCATCCAGCGCTTCGACTACTAACAAAGTGATATTGAAAGCGTTGGCTAAATACGTAAAAACAACTCCAATCAACCAGGCTCCGAGCGCAGTGTAATTAAACGAAGGCTGGTGATCTAAAGTGTCTATTTGATAACAAGACTTTCGCTGGACAATAAAGAAATCAACCACATAAACGGCTGCGACGGGGGTAAATATTATCGCTAGACCAAACAGGAAGTCGGTGAACGCATTGAGTAGGTTCATAGTAGATGCGAGTGTGCCCAAGATTCCAGCGATAACAATAAGTTTCCATTCAGATATATTATTAAACAGTGCATTTAAGCCTAAACCTATGCTGTATAGGTTCACAACATTAGTTACCCAGCTTGAAATAATTAACAGGGCAAAAGCAAAGTAACTTAAACCTAAAGTAAGCATCACATTTAATATGTCTGTCTCCATCAACAAAATGCCAGCTAGCGCAGAGACGATATACACAAAGCTACTCAATCCTAAAAACGGCAAAAATGAAGCCGTTACTGTGTCTCTATTGGTGCGGGCAAAACGCGTGAAGTCTGGCATTAATACCACACTGACAATAAAGCTGCCGACCACCGCTGAAACTGCTTCACCAAAACTTAATATCACTGGCGAAAACTCAGAGTTAATAACCTCAGTTTGCCATGTTAACGTATGGTAAAGCATGAAAACCAAAATAGTGGCTAGTATAGGTACAAATAAATTGGAGACTTTTTCCAGCAGTTTAAATCCCCAAATAGTTGTCATTGTGATGAGAATGCCCAGCGCCACTTCCAACAACCAAGCCGGAGGAGATAGCTCAAGTTGCTGCTTAAGTAAGGTTAACGTAACTTCGCTAAACAGGTCGATGTTAACCCCATACCAACCTAATAACGAGAGCACAAACGCAAGAGAAATAACGTTGGCCCCTTTGGTGCCGAACACAAACTTCATGGTCATATAGGATGTCAGTCGATTATAACGTCCGACTAAGCCAGTCAAAATGCCTAGTACTGACAATAAAAAACCTCCAATAATGAAGGCGAATAAGCTGTCAGTAAAACCCAGTGCGGTACCAACTTCTAGCCCAGTAATTAATCCAGGAACCGCAAAGGCCAAATTACCATTGATCATGCCAATACCAAACCCACCAACGGTTTGATGCGCTGGTACAACAGAGGTTGCGTGCTCTTCGGTTGCTTCATTTATCATGGGCATTGATGTCTACTTATTGTGTTTTGAGTACAGAACCTGAAAATAATGTGTTCTACAAACTGTCATTAATGGCGATAATAGCCTGTCTAATTTGTAATTGTATATATTCAAACTTTGACGTTACTTGCCAGGTGCGCTTTTCTATCACCTATTAAACGCCTTACTAACAAAATAATATTTTTTTATACTAATGATCCTCGAAATTTATATAGTGGCTAATGTCTTGCTTCTACATAATTTTGTATTCTGAATTGGTAGTATGTGGTTTCTTGCTTTTTAGAGGATTCGGAAATTGAAAAAAGCCATAAAGATTGACAGTTACAACCGAAAAATTCTCGCTACTCTGCACTTACAAGCAGATTTAACAAATGTTGAGCTCGCTGAAAAAGTAAACCTTTCACCAAGCGCCTGTTTTCAGAGGGTTAAGTCGCTTAAGGAGGCGGGGTATTTTCGAACGTTTCATGCTGACGTCGACCTTGAACAAATCTGTGAACATGTATTGGCCTATATAGAATTCACGTTAAGCGACAATAGCGCGCATCAAGTGAGAAAGTTTACCTCAGTAATAGATCAGATCCCTGAACTTATGGACTGCATGCAATTAAGTGGCGATGTTGACTTTATTTCTCTGAGTTGTTTTCCGAACATTAAAGCTTTGAATGACGTTTGTAACCAGTTATCGTCGGACGCCAATTTAGCTATAAAGCGCATAGAAACACGGATTGTATTAAACAGAACCAAATGGTTTTTAGGCTATCCGCTTGAAAAGTTGAAATGGCTTGAAAGTGAATAGTTACAATAGTTCGTGTTTTATAAATAAAAAAGCGCCTTTACCGTGTAAAGACGCTTTTAACTTATACAGAGCAACGTGAATTGAGATTGTTGCCGGTTTAAATTACTTACGAATGCCTTCGATGTGTAATTCTAGCTCAACGTTACCTACCCAATCATTTTTAAAATCGTAATCCGCAACATTGATTGTAGTAGTACCGGCGAAACCTGCGCGGTAACCACCCCAAGGATCTTTACCTTCACCAACTTTTACCGCATCGATTACGATTGAACGTGTTACACCATGCAGCGTAAAGTCGCCAACCACTTCTAATTTGTTGTCGCCTTTGTCAGTGATTTTCGTACTAACAAATTTAGACTTAGGAAATTTATCAACCGATAAGAAATCGTCACTGCGTAAATGCTTGTCACGTTCAGCATGGTTGCTGTCGATACTCGCAGGATCGATATTTACAGTGATTTTTGACGCCGATGGATTTTTTTCATCGTAAGTAAAGCTACCGTCAAACTTGTTGAAACGGCCTGTTAACCAGCTGTAACCCAAGTGACTAGCTTTAAAGTTGATGAATGCGTGAGCGCCCTTTACGTCAATAGCGTATTCTGCGGCGTTAGCAAACGCACTAGCTGCTAGCGCTAGGGTTGCGAATAATGTTGTTGCAAGTTTTTTCATAATTTTAGTCCTTTGTTGTCGAGTACTAAGTTAATGTTGATAAATATTGGGTTTAATGAGTCATACGTTTTAACGTGTCGTCTTTGTCAATGAAGTGGTGCTTTAGCGCCGCTGCAATGTGTCCGACAATTAAAAACATAATTGTGTAAGCTGCATATTCATGTATGACACCGGCAACATCCTCTTGATTTTCAATAAATTCACCTAAAGAAGGTACGGTAAATATATTAAAAAGTTCAATGCCTCGGCCGTCTGCAGTAGAAATTAAATATCCACTGATCATGATTACAAACATGAATAGGTACAATGCTGCGTGTCCGAGTTTAGCGATGGTTTTTTCGGCTTTATTGTTGGCAATTATCTCTGGCTGTGGAGTTGCTAACTTCCAAACCAAACGAAAAATTGTAAGTGCTAGCAACGTCAAGCCAAACGCTTTGTGATAATAAGGCGCCACGCGATACCATTCGCTGTAATAAGATAAATCAACCATCCAAAAACCTACCGCAAATAAGCTCAGTAACATAACGGCACTTAACCAATGCACTGTTTTGCTTACCAAGCCAAAGTTATTGTTTGAATTTTTCAACATGGTTGATTCCTATCGCTTTATTGATGTTTGCAGTGTACAGCGAATACTCTAGGAATAAATCGGTAAAATCAGAACTGTTTGTTCAAAAATTTTGATGTAATGAAATCGGGTTTATCCTCGAATTCTAGTATTGGCGATTCGAAGCAGAGTGTTAACGTGTCGCCATTTGTTCATGGCAATTAGATTACCCACCACTATAAACGCAAGCCCTGCGAAGCTTTGCCATTGCCACTGGTAGTTTTCGAACCAAGAAGAAAGAATTAACGCTATAGCTGGATATACCAATACTGCATAGCCGGCTTTGTCAGCTCCTATATTCCCTACTAAAGTTAAATACGCCCAAAACGCGATAACAGATCCGAATATCGCCAAATAAAACAAAGAAGCGATGTAAACAGGCGTTGTTTCAAATGTAATGGGTATGTCTAATACGAGTATCATGACAAATAGAAACACCGTTGCATAACTCATACTCAAAGCATTAGCATGGGTCACTGCGACTTTTATCGATTGGGTATATGCTGAAGTGATATTGCCTAATGACGCTAACACACTGCCGCCTAAAACAAGGAAGATTCCAAGCCAGGTGGTGGCTGCAACTGTTTCGTTGGAGAGTTCACTCTGAGTCAGTTCCGGCATAAACAGTAAGACAACCCCTCCGATGCCAACCAGTGCGCCCATAACTACTTCTTTGGAAATGGATTTATTTAACAACAACCAGCCAAATAAAATATTGAAATAAATGATCACAGTGCTTAATACGGCTGCCAACGCACTGGTGATGTAATGTTCGCCTGTGTATACCGCCCAGTAATTTAAACCGAATAAACATATGCCTTGTAAGGTGAGAAAACCGTGAGTTTTTAGCGGAAGTGGTTGGAACAATTTTTTCCAATAGCAGTAACCTAATAAAATAATCGATGCGATAGCAAATCGATACGCGACGGATACAAGCGGATGCACTGTACCTAATTGATAGGTGATCACCAGCCAAGTTGACCCCCAAATCATTACGGCCAATATGAACAAAATCGCGTTTTTCAACAAAGCACTCCTGATACTGCTTGCTACAAGTAGGTTGGTATTAAACAATTACATGAGGCAAAAAGCGACTCATATCTTGCGTGATGCGGTTAGTATCTTCGCGTATTGACATACCTGCAGCTTTATCGTCCACCAACCAACTGCCGATAAGGGTATAGTTGGTTCGGTTGCTCTCTTGGTCAAAAAACTTTGGTAGTAAATGAGTGGCTTGGTATATGTAACCTTCTTCACCGTATGGTCCGTCGGATGCTGTGATTTCTTGTTGGTCTTTAATAATCGAAATATTCGCGCCTTCGCGCGAAAAAATTGGTTTTTTGACCAAACTAGGTATATCTGAAGCTAAGTGTAATTCGTCCTCGAAAAACGCGGGTAACAAATTAGGGTGGTTGGGAAATAACTTCCACAACATGGGCAGTAATGCTTTATTGGAGATAATGCTTTTCCAAGCAGGCTCAATAAATCGACAATCCGAATTTGCCAAGTGCGGATGATACTCCTCTTGAAACATAAACTCCCAAGGATATAACTTAAACAGCCAGTCGATGACTTGATTGTTGTTATCGGTGAAGCATAGTTTGCTTGATGCGTTAACATTTTTTGAGGCACCTTCATTCACATTTGAGCCAAGGCCAATGTCTTCTATATAAACAAACTGTGTCGATATACCGGCTTCGGTGGCGCAATCGGCGAGGTATTGCACTGTGCCTCGATCTTCTTCGGTGTCTTTACAACAGCTTAAATGCAACTCTGCGTTCGGTTGCGATTGTTTCAGTTGATAAAAGCGCTGAACTAACTTTTCTTGCAGGCTATTAAATTGATCGGAGCTGCGCGGTAAATTGCCGCCATCGACATTGTCTTGTAACCAGAGCCACTGCCAAAAACCGGTTTCATAAACGCTGGTGGGGGTGTCGGCATTGTTTTCATACAATTTTGCGTGGCCTTGACCGGCGTAAGCTAAATCGAGTCGAGAATATAGACTCGGCTCTTTTTTCTGCCAAGAAGCTTTGACCCAGTCCCATTTATGTTGGGGGATGCAAAACTTTCTGAGCAGTTGTTCGTCGTGTACTACCTTGTCCACCACCTGTAAACACATTTGATGTATTTCTTCAGTAGGTGCTTCTATATCTCGTTCAACTTGATCTAAAGTGAATTGATAATAGGCCGACTCATCCCAGTAGGTTTGTCCATACATAGTGTGGAATTTGAAGCCGTACTCAATAGCTTGTTGTTGCCAATTTATGCGCGGCGCAATAGGGCGTCTAAGCAAAGATTAACCGCCCCAACTGGATTTGCTGTAGCTTGATTTTTTAGATGCTACGGAACCAAAACCGCCTCTTGATACGGTATTCATGAACGACTTTTTCTTTTTAAGCGACTTCTTTTTGAGCTTGAACACATCGTCGTCATCTTCACCAAGTAATTCGCCATCGGCGGTGATCAATTGATTGTGTAGCGGCGAGAAGGGTCGGAAATAACGATAAACGGGATTAAAACTGCCACCGTATCGATTGCTATTTCTGTCCCATAAGCTATTGGCAAATAAATAGCCGACCATAACGGGAGTGAAACTACCAAATTGATTTCGTTGACATTGGTTAAATTCAGACTCACATTGTTCTTCTGTACGATACTTGGGCCCAATGCGTTCAGACTCTTCAAGCGCTTGCTGATACGCGGCTTTACATTGCCCCATTTCTAAGACGGTATCGTCCATACAATCGAAAGTGGAGGTAATGACTTCCACTTCTTCCGAGCCATCACATGCTGCAACTGAAGTAGCCACTACGCCTAAGGCAACAGAGCGCATGACTGTCTTTTTATGGTATTGATTTGAAGGATTTGCATGCTTACGCATCAAGTCAAGGTTAATGTGTTTAGAGCGTTTCATACTTGCGCTCCTAGTAACTCATGCAAGCGGCATTGAGTAAACCGATAGCGACATTGATAGTGGCTAAAATTACACCCGCACTGATCTCGTCTTTTTCGATACGCTGTACAATAAGTGGCATAAATCCATATCGCAAAATGGCAAACGCGAACAATTGTGCAAGCAATGCAATTGCGCCCCAAGTTGCATAATCAGCAATGGAAATAGAATTAGTTGCTGCGCCAGATAACGCGATTGCGAAACCTAAAACAGCGCCGCCCAAACCAAGCGCCGCGGCAGTATTTTGATGTTCTCGAATTAGCTTCCACTCATCGTGTGGTGTCACTAAGGTGTAGACAAATTTAAATATCACTAGAAATAAAATTGACACTCCAAAGTAGATGGCGAAGTTCAATATTGCGTCGAGAAGTTCAGTGGTTTCCATAAATCACGCTCAGTTAAAGTATTAATTTTAAGAACAAAGTCTTTATTATTCACTAGTTAGTAATCGGTATCAACATGCATCCAGTTACGAATTATATCTACCATATGGGCATTACTCATGCGTTAAATTATTCATCCAACGTTTGCTTTTTACGCGTAAGCCAAACATGAACATTTTCGCGACTTCTTCTGAATACGCCATTAACACAACCAAAACAAAACTCAGCTGCCAATAAAAAGCCGCTAACCATGTCAGTGGCAAACTAATAAGCCACATGCATGTGGTATCTGTGATCAAACAGTAACGATTGTCACCGCCAGCCCGTAACACTCCCATGGCAAATGTCATGTTTATTACTTTAAGAAAGGACAGTAACGCAATTAATACAAAGACTTGTTCGGTTAAAACCAGAGTTTCAGGCGCGACATCGGCATAAGGCAACAATATGATGTCTTTTGCCAATAAAACAAAACCGCCAAATAGCAAAGCGATTACAGGAGATAATGTTGAGAAGGTTTTTGCCATAGTCCACGCATCGTCCATTCGATTCGCCCCTAGGTGCTGACCAACCGAAATTGAGCAGGCAGAAGCGATGCCAAAAAACAGCGACATAAAAACGCCCTCAATGGGCAGCAACATGCTTATTACCGCAAGTTCAATGGTTCCCACGTTGCCAAAAATCAATTGGTAACAAAAAGAGCCTACCGCCCAAATGCCAAAGCTGAACATCATTGGTAACACCAATTTCAACATTTTTATCCAATCTTTGGCTTGATTTAGATAGGTAAAGTCACTGCGTTGAATCGATATATTGAGTTTTAGTTTGTGCAATACAGCCAGTAATAACACTGCTTGAATGGCTCTAGAAATCGTAGTCGCCCAAGCGGCTCCTAATACACCAAGAGGTTCAATACCTAAACCGCCATTAATCAGCCAGTAATTTAATATGACGTTGATGAAAATAGAGACGGAACTAAAAAACAAAGGCAATTTAACTTGGTTCATGCTGCGTAAAGCATTTTCAAACACCAAGATCACACCAACAAATAGTAGACTTGGCACAGTGACCCAAAGGTACTCTTCGCCAAGTGTTATGACCGTTGAATCCCTGGTGCCCAAGCCTAAAACGGTATCTGCAAAATAGAAGTTAAGCCAAACGATGGGAACAAGCGCAAGAATAGCGTAGCTGCAGCCGATCAGAATTGAACGACGGATCTTCACTGTTTCGCCTGCGCCATAATATTGAGCCGATAATATGCCAACGCCCCAGCCCAGCCCTAGCAAAATAACCATGATCACAAACATAACACGGTTACTCAGGCCAACAGCTGCAATAGCTTCCGCGCCTAAATGACTGACCATGATGACATCAATCATACTCAGCAAGGTAACCAAAATATTTTGCAGCGAAATAGGCCAACCGAGTTTAACAGTTTGTTTAATTAATTGTTTATTGAACATTTAGCAGACTCAAGTCCGTATGGAAGGATGCAAAGAGTATAGCCAGAATTTTACTGAACGTAGGAGAGGTGACGCCATAGTTTTTTGATAAAACTTATGGCGTTCCGTACTTGAGCAGCTCGCTCTAATCTAAATCAGGTTCGATTTCTCGTACGTGGCGGTGCACTGACCAATAAGCGCCAGAAAAACCAAGGCCAGAAGCGATTAACATTAATATTAAAAACTCACTGAAGGTCAAACTTTCAATCAAAAAGTCTGCCATGTACAAGCCAGATATTTCACTGAGTGCTGATTGCATCCACCAGACCACAAAGGTCACTACGATAAACGCGACAAAGCCGCCCATTAGACCGTACCAGATGCCAGTGTATACAAATGGGCGTTGAATAAAGCCTTCGGTTGCACCCACCAGTTTCATGACTTCGATTTCTTCTTTGCGCGAAATTATCGACAAGCGAATGGTGTTGCCGATGATCAACACAACGGACACCATTAACAATAAAGCAACTGTGAACACAGACTCTTCTAACATGGATACTATGGCGTTTAGTCGAGTTAACCAGTCGATATCTAACTTGCCAAAGTTTACTTCTCGTTCACGTTCTAACTTAAGCAGTAATTGTTTTGCTGCTTCTGCCTGTCGGTGCTGGCTGGTCGGTGTCACCACAAAAGACGCCGGCAGAGGGTTATTGTCAAGGTAGTCTAACGCTTGACCAAAACCAGAAGAGCTTTTGAACTCTTTAATCGCATCGTCTTTGCTAATGTAAACTAAACTTTCAACTTCGTTGTAAGTTTTAATACGGTGCATGGCGGCGGATATTTGTTGCTCTGATAAGTTATCGTTTAGAAATAAACTGATCTCTGAGGCGCTATCCCACTCAAGATTAATTGATTGCACGTTTTTAACAATAATGTGCAAAGTCGCCGGTAAGGTTAGGCTTAATCCCATAACAGCTATTGTCATCGCAGATGCGACGGGTGTACGCCAAATCTCTCCGATACTAGTAACGATTTGTCTAAGGTTTTGCACTAAAAAATAAATAAATTTGGTGATCACAGACACTTGTTTTTGGTGAGCGCCTTGACGTTTTTCATCTGAAGAAAACAGTAAACTCATATCAAAGCCTCCTGCGTTAAACCATCATTGATCATGCGACCTTGCTTTAATGTGAGACTGCGGTTTTTCATGCGCGCTATCATGCCCAAATCGTGGGTAGCAATAAGCACGGAAATACCCACATCATTAAACTGTTGAAAGACATTGATGATTTCTTTTGATAATTCAGGGTCAAGGTTGCCGGTTGGCTCATCGGCTAATAATAGCGGAGGTTTGTTGACAACAGCACGTGCAATACCGACACGTTGTTGCTCACCGCCTGATAAAATTTTTGGATAACATTTTACTTTGCTTAATAAGCCAACTTTGTCCAACGCGGCATGAACCCGTTTTTCAATTTCCCCTTGGGTATAAATGCCTTCAATAACTAAAGGTAACGCGACATTGTCGAACACAGTATGTTCTTGCAGTAAGCGGTGATTTTGGAAGATCATGCCGATATCGCGCCGAGCAAATGGCACTTGGTTAGGCGTAATTTGATTGAGGTTTTTACCATTGATGAACACATTACCGATAGAAGGGCGTTCAATCATGCTAATAAGTTTAAGCAGGGTACTTTTACCAGCCCCTGAGTGACCGGTCAAAAAGGCCATTTCACCACGTTCCAGGTGGAAGGAGACTTTTTCTAGTGCTCGAAAACCGCCGGGGTAGGTTTTGCTGACTTGCTCAAACTTGATCATTTAGCGCATTCCTGTACTGCTAAGTAGCCAAAGCGAATTGCTCTGGCGTTGCTTCTGTTATTTTTATTTCTTTAGGTTACCGTATCAACTGATAAGAAAAAAGCCCATACCTAATGGGAATGGGCTTTAAAATCTGATATTTATCTTAACGCATGTAGATTATTCAGAAAATAAGGCGTCAATAAAATCTTGATGTTCGAACTGCCTCAAGTCTTCGATCCCTTCACCGACACCTATGTAACGAATTGGGATGCCAAACTGTTCGGCGACCGCAAAAATAACCCCACCTTTTGCCGTGCCGTCGAGCTTAGTTAGTGAAATACCGGTCAAACCAACTGCTTCATTGAATAGTTTGGTTTGGCTGATGGCATTTTGGCCCGTGGTGGCATCAATGGTTAACATGATTTCATGAGGGATATCTTCGTCAAACTTTTTCAATACACGAACAATCTTTTCAAGCTCTTGCATCAAGTTGTCTTTATTTTGCAAACGACCTGCAGTATCTGCAATTAACACATCCACGTCACGAGCTTTTGCTGACTGGTATGCATCAAAGATAACAGACGCGCTATCGGCACCTGTATGTTGTGCGATAACTGGGACATTATTGCGCTCACCCCAAACCTGTAACTGTTCAACCGCAGCCGCACGAAAGGTATCACCCGCCGCCAACATGACGGATTTTCCGTCGTTTTGAAATTGTTTTGCCATCTTACCTATAGTGGTGGTTTTTCCGACACCGTTTACGCCAACCATTAAGATTACAAATGGCCCATTTTTAGATTCGATAACCAATGGTTGATCAGACTTTTGCAATATATCTGACATTTCGGTTTTTAATAAATCGTAAAGTGCATCGGCGTCTTTTAATGATTTTCTATCGGCATGTTCGGTAAGACGATCAATCAATTTGACGGTAGTATCCATACCAACGTCCGCCATTAACAAATGAGTTTCTAGCTCTTCATACAGCTCATCGTCAATCGCTTTACCTTTGAATAAAGCAAAGAACCCGCCACCAAAATTTTGACGAGTACGGCTTAATCCTTTTTTAAGGCGTTCAAAGAAACCAACTTTTTGTGGTGTAGGCTCTGTAATTTCGTTCGTTTCTGCCGAGACAGCTTGTTCGTTTTGTTCTGCTTTAGTAGCCTTTTCTGGCTCTGGCTCTGGCTC
>JABXID010000124.1 GCA_013373245.1 Gammaproteobacteria bacterium | reverse complement strand
GTTGACCTACGACTCTTCTTCTTGGCATTTTAAATTCTCCGATTGTGCTTCAGGAATAACCCAAAACTAATAAATTAAGTTTGCTTGGCCTTACTTACGGAGAACCGTTAAGATTTAGGCTTCTTCGTACCGTATTTAGAACGGCCTACTTTACGATCAGCTACGCCAGCACAGTCAAGTGCACCACGTACAGTGTGGAAACGTACACCTGGTAAGTCTTTAACACGACCACCACGGATAAGGATTACACTGTGCTCTTGAAGGTTGTGACCTTCACCGCCGATGTAAGAAGTTACTTCGTTACCATTAGTAAGACGAACACGAGCTACTTTACGTAGTGCAGAGTTCGGCTTCTTAGGTGTTGTTGTATAAACACGAGTACATACGCCACGACGTTGTGGACATGCGTCCAAAGCTTCAGACATGTTACGTTTTGTCTTTTGCTTACGAGGCTTACGTACCAACTGGTTAATAGTTGCCATTAAAAGCTCCTGATTAGTTGATTTTTACTACCCATTGGCGCACAAGCGCGCCGCCCCTAAATTAAGGGGTGGCGTATTCTAATGTTCATAAATTGGACTGTCAACTCTCGAATACCCGAGTTTGCTGGAAAAGATCCTTTTTTCTGAAAAAGATCATTTACGTTTACAGTGGTAAGAGTTTTAACGGGAGTAAAAATGAAAAAGGCCGACGTAAAATACAGTCGACCTTATTAAGCTAAATAGCTATATAGAACGGGTTAATCATCAATACCTTGGCTTTTTAGGTATTCGTCATAGGTACCTTGGAAATCAATGACTTTATCTTCTTTGATCTCAATAATACGAGTAGCAAGTGACGATACAAATTGTCGATCGTGACTGATAAAGATCAAAGTGCCTTCGTATTTTTCCAGCGCCATGTTTAACGATTCAATCGATTCCATGTCCATGTGGTTGGTCGGTTCGTCCATTAATAAGATATTTGGCGTGGCCATCATCATTTTGCCGAATAACATACGGCCTTGTTCACCACCGGATAAGACTTTCACTGACTTTTTGATATCATCAGACGAGAACAACATACGACCCAAGAAACCGCGAATCGATTGTTCGTCGTCACCTTCACGGCGCCATTGGCTCATCCAGTCGAACAGATTCATGTCTTGTTCAAAATCAGCGGCGTGATCCTGTGCATAATAAGCTATTTTTGCACCTTCAGACCATTTTACATTGCCGCTATCTGGCGTTAAGTCGCCTTGCAGACAGCGCATCATGGTGGTTTTACCGGCACCATTTTCACCAATAATGGCGACACGTTCACCCACTTCCACCATAAAATCGAAATCTTTAAATAAAGGACCTTCTTCAAAACCTTTTGATAAGTTTTCAACGATTAACGCTTGGCGGTAAAGCTTTTTCTCTTGTTCAAAACGAATGAACGGGTTAACACGGCTAGACGCTTTTACTTCGTCTAGCTTGATTTTATCCATTTGTTTTTGACGTGAGGTTGCTTGGCGCGCTTTTGAGGCGTTGGCTGAGAATCGTGCGACAAATTGTTTTAACTCGTCAATTTGAGCTTGTTTTTTCGCGTTATCGGCCATCATGCGTGCACGAGCTTGTGTTGCCGCTAACATGTATTCATCGTAATTACCCGGATAAACGCGCAGTTCGCCGTAGTCTAAGTCCGCCATGTGAGTACACACTGAGTTTAAGAAATGACGGTCGTGCGAAATAATGATCATGGTGGAGTTACGTTGATTCAAAACTTCTTCTAACCAGCGGATGGTATCGATGTCCAAGTTGTTGGTAGGCTCGTCGAGTAACAAAAAGTCAGGATCTGAAAATAGCGCCTGCGCCAATAACACACGCAGTTTCCAACCCGGTGCAACCTCGCTCATCAAGCCATAGTGCTGTTCGGTAGGAATACCCAAGCCCAACAGTAATTCACCTGCGTTTGAGTCGGCTTCATAACCACCCATTTCAGCAAACTGGGTTTCTAAGTCCGCAACCTTCATGCCGTCTTCTTCTGACATTTCAGGTAAGCTGTAAATGCGGTCACGTTCTTTTTTAACTTCCCATAATTCGGTGTGACCCATGATCACCGTATCTATGACGGTATATTCTTCAAATGCAAACTGGTCCTGACGCAATTTACCCAAACGTTCACCTTCGCCGTAACTGACGTTGCCTGAAGATGGTGATAACTCTCCGCCTAAAATTTTCATGAAAGTGGATTTTCCGCAACCGTTTGCGCCGATTAGACCGTAACGGTTGCCGTTGCCAAATTTAACAGAGATATTTTCGAACAGCGGCTTTGCGCCAAATTGCATGGTAATGTTTGCAGTGGTGATCACGTGAGATTAACCTTAAATGTTTGGAATGTGAGTCTTTAACTCAAGAACATTATGTTCTAAAAAGAACGATAAAAATTGGCGGCGATTTAACCAGAAAAGTGACTTAAACGCCAGTAGGAATTGCCCCTAAGCTGGATTTAATCTAGGCAAAAATACAGCGCTAGATGGGACAAATGAACTTTTTGATAAATAAAAGTTCGAACTCAAAAAACGAGACAAGGAAAGACAATGAAAAGAGTCATCACAATAGGAGCCATTCTTGTGGTTTTGTCGGGCTGTATGAGCATGTCATTTAAAGGCATGTATAAAATGGCAACTTTAGATCCGCTTGCTATTGAGCCAAGTGAATTACGTTTGGCACTGCGAACCGATCAAGTGGTTAAGGTGAAAACGGGTTCGGTCACCATGCAGTTGGAGTTTACTGTGCCTGCTCATAAACACTTACCTAGCTTAGAAAGAAAACATAAATTCGATATTGAGGTTAAACAGTTTGACGTTAATCAATCGTCGAATATGGGTGAAGCAGAAACTAAAATGGCACATCAACTGCCAGAGATATTGTTAGACGGAATTCAAGTCAATGAACAAGTGACTTTGTTATATTTGTCGCCACAAGATGCCGAAGCGATGGCCGAGACGCAAGCTCAAATAAAAAAATATAAAGCCGCAGGGGCAAAAGGCAAGGGCATGCTGAGCTTTGATTTTAACGAGAGTTGTTTATTGAATACCGAACAGATGGTGTCACTGCCGGTGGACCTATTTTTAAAAACGGCAAAAGGCGAAGAGTTTTTCATGTTCTTTGAAGATTTGGATGTGGTCAAACAAGCCAGTGAAAGAGACGTCGATTTAAAACAAATTAACCGGTGCGATGTAGGCTAGGGTAAGCCGCTGAATATTAATCAGCGGCTTATATTTAAATTGGTGTTTAGTAGTATTTTAAATCTGTGGCTTTGCCATGAAACACTTTGTAGGCAAAGACGGTGTAGGCAAGTATCACAGGCACGACAATGACTGCACCATATAAAATAAACGTCAGTGACTCCGGTGCGCTGGCAGCCTGCCAAATGGTCATTTTGCCCGGGACAATATCTGGCATGAAGCTGAAACCTAACGCGACAAAACTTGAAATGAAGATGATGGCGGCTAATATAAACGGCCAGTAACAATGTCTGTCATCCGGTTTTGGCAGTCTTGCTAACAATCGGTCGTTAACGATAAATGCGGCAATACACAAAGCCGGTATTAACAAAACAAACATCGCCAATGGCATTTGAAACCAGCGGTCAAACACGCTTGGGTTCACCATAGGGTTTATGACGGACACAGCAACAATACCGACAGCCGTTAGTCGCCCGGCGATTTGCGCCCATTTAATTGCACGTTGTTGTAATTGATGTTCGGTTTTCATGATCAACCAACCACTGCCAATATAAGCGTAGGCCGTTGTTACACCAATCGCACTGACAACGGCAAACATAAGTGCCAGCGCAGATTCATCAAAACCTAAAACAAATAAACCAAGCATATACCCCTGACTTAAACTGGTGATAAGTGAGCCGGCTTTAAAGCACATATCCCAGGTATATTTGTGATCAACCGCCGCTTTGGCGCGAAAATCGAACGCTACGCCACGCATGATCAAGCCAATTAACATGATGACGATTGGTAAATATAAGTGAAACATAACTAAGGAATGGGCTGCCGGGAAGGCAATCAACAGCAAACCAATGGCTAGCACCAACCATGTTTCATTAGCGTCCCAAAATGGACCTATCGAAGCAATCATGGTGTCGCGTTGCTGCTCTGACTCCGTATCGCGACCCAATGGAAATAATATCCCCACCCCTAAATCATAACCGTCGAGTAAGGCGTAAACGATGACGGATAAACCCGTTAATGCAGCAAAGATAATTGCTAGAGTGTAAGCATCCATTATTTAGCTCCTTGAATTAGGTTGTCAGTGTCAGCCATAGAGCCTGTGCCAGTTAAGTTGCCCTGTGGATTAGGTTCTGCGGTTTCAAACTCTTCTACTGTAATGGCGCGTTTGGCCATGATTTTTAGTGTTCGAATATAGGCAACCATCAAGACTGCGTAAGTGATTAAGTAAAGTGTTAGTGAAATAGCTACGTTATCTGAAGGAATTGTGGTTGCTGCTTCTTTGGTTGTTAATATGCCAGTGACCAACCAAGGTTGACGTCCAATTTCAGTCACATACCAGCCCGCTAAAGTCGCGACCCAGCCGGAAAACGTCATAACCAATAGAGTGTTTAAATACAACTTAGGTAGTTGGTCAACATTGGCATTAGGATTCTGTTGATTGTTCAATTTACGATGTTTGAACAGCAGCCAAGCCCCTATCCATGTGATGGCGATCATTAATAAACCAAGTCCCACCATTATTCGAAAGCCAAAGAATATCGGTTTAACTGGTGGATGATTGCTTTCAAATTCGTTTAGGCCTTTAATTTCACCATCTAATTCATGGGTTAAAATTAAGCTAGCTAGATTCGGAATACCAATTTCAAAATGGTTGGTACGTTCCGCTTCGTCTGGAATTGCAAATAATAACAGTGGTGCGCCTTTTTCCGTGTGCCAAACTCCTTCCATCGCGGCGACTTTTTGTGGCTGATGCTCAAGCGTATT
>JABXID010000078.1 GCA_013373245.1 Gammaproteobacteria bacterium | reverse complement strand
TTTCGAGTTTCGAGTTTCGAAAAGACGTTAACAGCGAATATCAACTAACAAATTTTTATTAGTCTATTTCTAGTTGAATGTCGTTTTGTTGACCGAGCCAATCGAACTTAACTCTCAACTGCTTAGACTGCTTATCAAACCATACACCATGGTTACTCTGCTCAAAGTTTGCTTTTGAAGTTGTCACTTTTAGCAAGCGCCCATTCAATAAAACTTGATTCACACTCTTGCGCCAGTTTTTTACGTTAAGAGCAATACTTCTCGATTCAGGCATGCCAGTGTAGCCTTGATTTGGCGTGGTATTCTCAAGGGAAAAAATCAGCAACTTGTCGTCACTCTTATTACTGGCAGTAAACCGTAATAACTGATGTTTGTTGCTTACTAAGCTATCGCGACTGATACCATCATCGTCGTACAACAAAGCGTTAGATGAAGGCAATGTTGGGTCAAAATAATAATCCAACGTCAGCGAAGTCGTACCGTAATCATCAATCGTTTGAATGGTGTCAATTGATGGAATGATTGCCCCAGCTCTCACCAAGACAGGGATCGTCGTCAAATCAACTGAAAAGTCTATCTCTTGCTCGCCTTGGTATTTTTCACCTGACCAGTAGTTAAACCAGTTCCCTTTAGGCAGCCTTACCTTAACGGAGGTTAAATTTGGATCGGTAATAGGTTTTACTAAAAAGCTGTCCCCCCACAAGTACTGATCGTTAATTGGGATTAGCGCTGAGTTATTCTCATTTTCAAAAAACATCGGTCGCATCAGAGGCATACCCGTCTTAGAGTTTTCGTATGCCAATGTGTAGTTATACGGCAACAGCTGATAACGTAAATTTATGTATTCACGAATAATATCTTGTGTTTCTTTATCATGAAAAACAGGTTCTGGTGGCACAGCATCTTGTGCATGTGGACGATAAATTGGTTGAAAAACACCATATTGCAGCCAACGAATGTAGAGCTCTTTGTCGTAATTATCGCCAGCAAAACCACCTAAGTCGGAATGTGTGTAAGACAAACCAAGTAAGCTCATTTGTAAGCTAAGCTCTACTTGAGGCTTTAGTCCCCCCCAGCTGCGGCTTACGTCACCTGTCCAAGGGAGCATGCCGTAACGTTGTGACCCTGAAAACCCAGCGCGCATGATCATAAATGGCCTAGTGTTAGGCTGAACTTCTCGTAAACTGTCATCAACCAGCCTGCCCCATTGGTGGCCGTAGGCATTATGGATTTCGTCCGAAGTAGCAGGTAGCTCTGAACTACCAGGTAACGAAATTGTGTGCAACATATCACTTGGATGAACCTCCGGCTCACCTAAATCGCCCCACACTCCGGCAACACCTTGCTTAGCAAGGTTTTGATAAATATTGCCAAACCACTTTTGACCGTCTTCATGGAAAACATCCACAAGCCCTGTATTACCAAAAAAGAAATCGAATGTCTTAGCTTTGTTGCCCGCAATATTTTTTGCCAGAGCATTGGCGCCAACGGCTTGCTGCCAACGTTTAGAAGTGGTTAAAATAAAGGGTTCACTGATAAGAACAGTTTTCACACCTTGTTTCTGCAACGTGTCGATCATTTGTATAGGGTCTGGAAATGTCGTTTTATCCCAGTCCAAATTTCCCATATGCCCTTGGATGTCCTTGCCAAACCAATAAAGATCTAAAATAATAGAATCAACAGGAATATTTAGCTGTCTGTATAACGCTATGGTATCAAGGACTTGCTGCTGTGACTTGTAACCAAAACGAGATGCGTGATTTCCGAACGCCCAACGTGGTGGCAACGGCTGTTTTCCCGTCACATCAACATACTGATTGAGCAACTCAGGATAAGTATCTCCGGCAAAAACGATGTATGACGTTCTTCCGGCAACAGCTTCAAACTGCAAAATATCAGGCTCTGATGCACCTAAATCAATCCATCCCTTAGCCGTATTATCGAATAATAAAATGTACTTTTTATCGGACATTATCGCTGGAATGCTAAAGTTCATTTGAGTAGATTCGGTTTCATAACCGTAATGAGCTCGATTATAAAGTGGCAGTCTATGTCCTCTTCTATCCATCCCTAAGACACGCTCTCCTGTACCCATCAGCTGTTCACCTTTTGCTAACTTAAAGCGAAACCCCCGAACCGTATCCGTATGAAAATAACCAGCCTCTTCCGCCAGCAGTAATTGTTTGCCTTTATAAAAACGTATTTGCAGATCTTGTTTATTGACTACAGCTGTTAGAACGTCGGTTTTAAAGTGAAGCGCAAAATCACTGTTGGTCAGTGACGGATTTGAGGAATTGATGACATCAGGCGCCACCGAAAACGAAGGAAACTCTGTCGAATTAAGATTCAAATAGTTAACTTCAATTGCACCTGATGCTAATGCCTTAAGTGTTAGCTGGTACTTGTCTGACTGAATGGCAAGTGTATTTTCATTGAATTTATGTGCTTGATAACTTGCCGCATGACTGACACAACTAGTAAGCAATAAAACTAAATATAACAAACGATTAACAAATAATATTCTCACGAAACAACCTAAAAAGTCTTATATCACTAAACTCTAGTTTGACCGCTTAATGGTTAATCGCAAGACGTAAAACAACAAAAAGCCTGAACACATACGTATTCAGGCTTATAGAAGAGGCACTAGAGCGTGTTGATCTTTGCAGTATAAATTTTGTTCAAACTAGAATCGTTCTGGTTGAGGCAATGGATAGCAGGCATAGTTATTCTACGTCAAAATCCATTAACAAAGA
>JABXID010000038.1 GCA_013373245.1 Gammaproteobacteria bacterium | reverse complement strand
TCAATGTGCTGCTCATGTGCTTCATGCTCTTCTTCATGCATTTCATGTTCATCATGATGCGCTTCTTCCTCATGCTCTTCATGGTGCTCAACAATTTCGCCAGTGATATCGAATTCTGCGGTATCCATATCAACTTGTTCGATACGAGCTCCCAACTGAACTAATACGTCACCAAAGTGTTTTTCTGTCAGCAAAGCCAACGCACTACTGCTGGTTTCTGATGCTGGAGTGAAGGCTTCATCTCCTACAGCTTTAAAGTCAGTGGTTTTGTAGTCAAATGTAACCGCACTGTGCCAACCGAATTTTTCAGCTAGTAAAACATCTACTTTTGCTTGAGTGGTATCATTGGTGAAAACAGTACCTTCAATATCATCTTCAAGTTCCGCATGACGGTATTCTGTTAGACCCAGTTTGGTTTTGATCGCCTCAATACCGAATTGATTAATGTTAACATCGCTTAATAACTGAATACGCTGTTGCGACATGTCTCCTTCAACACCGTGCTCTTCATGTTCGCCTTCATGCTCTTCAACTGCGTCGTGGCCTTCATCATGATGCTCGTCTTCGTGATGACCATGTGAGTGACCTGGAATGCCGTAAAGCTTGTCTAACTTGCCAAATGATACGCCGACAAAGCCATTGTCCAGCAAATAACTGGTACCGACATTGAAGCCCGTTGATTCAGAAGCTGAATTTTCTAATGTGCCATCAAACTCGTCATCATGTGCTTCGTGCTCTTCCTCACTTTCATCTTCATGGTGCTCTGGATTGCCTGGAATTTCTACATCGTCACTTGAACGGGCGAACGCATCAAAGTGATAAGCCCAGTTTTGCGTACCCGAAGTGAAATTAATGGTAGCTTCATTTTCCTGTGCTGCGGTCTCATGTTTTAACGACCAATCTAATTCAAAATCTGAGCTTGTTGGCACACGATTATCAACAATGTTTATTACGCCACCAATGGCGCCGTTACCAAATAACAAGGTCGAAGGACCGCGTAAAATCTCAACTTGTTTTACTGTCGATGTATCGGTCGCAACAACATGGTCTGGGCCAACTCGAGACGCATCGGCGGCATCTAAACTGTTTTGAGTGATCAGTACTCTTGGACCATCTAAGCCTCGAATAATTGGACTAGCACTTGTTGGGCCAAAGAACGTTGAATGAATACCTACTTGTGACTTTAACGTTTCACCTAACGTATCTGCATTATTACGCTGTAACTCTTCACCAGATAACACTGTGATTGGCGTTGCCGATTCCAGCGCAGAGCCATGTAATGGTGTGGCATAAACATCTATGTATTCCATCGCATTTTTCGACAGTACAATCTCAACCTGTGATTGGTTGCCATCAATGTTTATGTTTTCGTGTGTATAACCAGGCGCACTGATGTGTAACTCAACGTCACCTTGCTCTGTGGTCATAGTGAATTGACCATTTTGATTTGTATATATAACCCCGACTTGTCCATGCAATTCAATTTTTGCGTTAGCAATCGGTTGCTGATTTTGGTCTGTTACTGTGCCTGTAAGTTCTGCGGCCATTGCATACGACGATGACAACGCCAACACTGTGGTGATGGTTTTTAACATGATTGATCCTGTACTACGTAAATAATCTAATTTAATAAAATGAATAAAAGTCGAAGATTAACGGTGTACAGGTGGGGCTCGGCTGTTTGATGACGACAACCTAGATTCAATGCTTAATGCATCCGACTTGCCATATTGAAGCGAATTTGTCGGCGCAGTAGGCCATTCAAACGAAGACGTAAACGTAATGTTTTTAATGCTTGAAGCGTGAGAACACAACTCACATTGTTCGACGGCTGGGTGATCTGAGTTATGGAAAACTTGATGCTGTGCAAACGCATGCTGTGCGCTAAAAAAAGCACACAACAAAAAACAATGTAATATCAGTTTGCGGAACGTCATCAAAATATATCAACTGGCTCAGTATTATTGAGTCGAGATGATATATTGTATCTTTTAATGTGTAAATATTTAATTGTACAGAATCTGCTGACCTACCCGCTCAGTATGATGACCTGCACAATTTTGCTTTACAGTGACATCAATAGGGTTACTTTTCTTCTTGTTTACTGTTCATTACATTAGAAATGAAGTACCAAGTGTAAAATGCCATCAATATAACTGTTAAACCTAAAATACCAAAGCTCAAGTAAAGTACTGGATCGTTAAAAAAATCTCTAAACATGGGATTCTCCTCAATGAATGTCATGTCTTAAATATAAGACGTTCACTGCAAAGAGAAGTGATCCAGATCAATGCTTTACGCGCGCGAATTTACGACGTACTCAAGTATTGATTTAGATCACGTAAATCAACCCAATTCCCTCGTTCATCTGCAGAAATATCGATGTGCTCTGCCAAAATATTCATATAAATATCAGTATTATCATGATGTCCAGCAGCAGACACTTGCATACTATTTATTAACTCAACCAACACTGACTGCTCCTGCCGCTCTAACAACAACTCAGCGTCGAGTATGTGTCTTCGAATAGATTCGTATTGCATTAATGCCTGCTGTTGAGTTTTAAATTTTTGTCGAATATCTCTCAATGGCTTAGTGTACGTTTGACTAAACTGCATCACTGCTGCATGTAAATCTGACATTTGTGCCTTTTCCAAATAGCAGCTTTTTTGATCAAGGTACAAACATAACAACGCCAAATTTACGTTCACGCGCCACTGTGACTGAGCTTGCAGTAATATATTTGCGACATTAGTATGACTGTAGATATTCAAACTGAATTGCCAAAAGTCTTGTGCATCTAGTTCTAAACTTAATGTACTGGACAAAATTAACCCTCAATAGCAAAAAATTAATGCGCTCTAAAATGGATGTAGTGAAAGTATGATGAAAATATACGGCGATGCAAAGTCCGGTAACTGTTACAAAATAAAATTAGTATGTGAATTGTTACAAATACCTTATGAATGGGTGGAAATGGATTTACTCGCAGGTGACACTCAAACAGCGTCATTTTTATCAAAAAACCCAAACGGCAAAGTACCTGTTTTAGAGCTTGCTGATGGTCGTTGTTTGGCAGAGTCAAATGCCATAATCAACTATATTGCCCATGGTTCAAATTTGTTGCCTGCGGAGCCATATGATTTAGCTTTGGTGCAACAATGGCAGTGTTTCGAACAGTACAGTCACGAGCCTTACATTGCCGTTGCTCGATTCATCGAAAAATACCAAGGCTTGCCAGACGATCGCCGCGAGGAATACTTATCTAAACAGGTAGGTGGATATAAAGCGCTGGATGTCATGGAACAACAACTGACAAACGCCGATTATATTGCAGGTAAAACGTTAACGACGGCCGATATTGCTTTGTACGCTTATACACACGTTGCGCACGAAGGTGGTTTTGATTTAACAAATTATCCTAATATTCAACAGTGGTTTAAACGTATTGAAAACAGCGCCAATTATGTAGCGATGGGATAGACCTTGAACCAACATAACATCTCGAATATCGCGCCTCAAAAACGAGAAACTCTATTTTTCATCCCCGGTACTATGTGTACCGAAATGTTATGGCGCAAACTTGTACCGTATTTGCGAGACGAATACGACTTAATTTACCTAGACATCCCCAACGATCTCAATTTTGAACAACTTGCTAATTATTATGCACTCACGCTGACTGAAAAGTACTTAAAAGGCAATGAAAAGGTTAACCTCATTGGTTTTTCGTTGGGCGGTTACATCGCTGCACATTTCGCAACATTGTTTCCAGAACACGTTAACAACGCGGTGATAATTGCTAATAGCCCAACGCAACTGCCAGAACAAGAGCTAAAACAAAGAGCCGACACGCTAAAGTTTGTTAAAAAACACGGTTATAAAGGAATGAGTCATCAACGTATCTTGAACTTACTTGATGCTAGCAATCAGTCATCAGAAATACCCCAAATAATAAACGAAATGGATAGTTACCTTGGGCAAACAACCTTTATCAGCCAATATCAAAATACATCTGAGCGCGAAGATTTAGCCTCCGCAATCATTGCATCAGACGTCGCTTTTCATTTTTACCACAGCGAACAAGATCCACTCGTGCAACCTGAATGGTTCTCCAAGGTACAAAACAAAGTGTCCTCAGTTTTCACCACAGCTGGCAGCGGGCATATGTTACCACTAGAGAAACCTCTAGAACTGGCAGAAATAATAAAACAAAACATCTAAGTAGATAGTTACCGAAATGTACCGTCGAATCACTTCTTTCAAATAGTACAACGATTGACCGCTCCGACCATTAAACAGCGGTCGAACGAATCTGTTCCATTTGTTCTTCACACTCGAACCATTGCATTTCAATACCTTCTAACGTCGATTTGATATCCGCTTGCTCTGCTAACAATTCAGTTAACTTGTTTTTGTTTTCATCCAAATACAAATCAGTATCTGACATTAGTGTCTCTATTTCAGCCAAACGTTCACCAAGTTTTTGCTGTTGAGCTTCCAGCTTTTCTGCTTGTTTTTTTATCGGCGCAAGCTGCTTTCGCAACTCGGCTTCTAACCTTTTTTGTTCTTTTTTATTGGCCGCGGAGTTTTGCTTTTGTTCGGTCGATATATTTGCTTTTGCTTCAACAAGTTGTTGGTTTAACAGCCATTGGTGATAATCTTCTAAGTCCCCATCAAAACGCTTTACTTTACCCGAATCGACCAAATACAAATCGTCACACGTAGACTTTAATAAATGCCTGTCGTGCGAAATCACGATGATCGCGCCTTCAAAATCTTGTAACGCCATCGTCAGGGCTTGACGCATTTCAATGTCTAGGTGGTTAGTTGGTTCGTCTAGTAGTAACAAATTAGGTTGTTCGAACACTATTAAAGCCAACACTAATCTGGCTTTTTCTCCACCAGAAAATTTATCAATTTTGTCTAGCGCCTGATCGCCATTAAAACCAAAGCCACCCAAAAAATTTCTCGCTTCTTGTTCCGTCATCGTCGGTTTCAAGCCAACAATATGGTCGACTGGCGACTGCCCAAGGTGCAAAGTGTCTAATTGATGCTGAGCAAAATAGCCAATATTCAAGTGTTTTGAGTGATCAAACTCACCACCGATAGGTTCAAGTGAACGTGATAATGTTTTAATTAACGTTGACTTACCCGCACCATTTTTGCCAAGCAAACCAATTCGACTGCCGGGCACTAGGTTCAAATGGATGTCCGACAAAATGACATTTTGCTCATAACCCGCACTGACTTTTTCCATTTTGATTATCGGATTTGGTAATTGTTTGGCTGGTAAAAATTCGAAATGGAATTGTGAATCGACGTGAGCAGGCGCGATTAACTCCATTCGCTCTAACATCTTAACTCGACTTTGTGCCTGCTTGGCTTTACTGGCTTTGGCCTTAAATCGGTCAATAAACGACTGAATATGTTTAATTTCGTCTTGCTGTTTCTCAAACGTAGCTTGCTGCTGCGCAAGTTTTTCCGCGCGCTGACGTTCAAAGTTCGAATAGTTGCCGGTGTACGTATTCAGCTGTTGGTTTTCAACATGCAAAATACCCTGACAGATGTTATCGATAAAATCTCTATCGTGAGAAATCAATAACATAGTGCCTTTGTATTTTGTTAGCCACTTTTCTAACCACAGTACCGCGTCTAAATCTAAGTGGTTAGTCGGTTCATCGAGTAACAAACAATCGCTGTCTATCATTAACGCTTGCGCCAAGTTTAATCGCATGCGCCATCCACCAGAGAAACTGCTAACTGGGCGCTGTTGAGCATCACTGTCAAACCCTAAACCATTGAGCAACTCGCCGGCGCGAGCATGGATCGAGTACGCATTGATTTTTTCCAATTCATGATGAATTTCAGCGATCTTAGTGCCATCATTGTTCTGCTCAGCATCCTGCAATTGCATTTGCAACGTTCGAAAGTGAACATCTCCATCGATGACATACTCAATCGCGCTAGTAGCTAATGCTGGCGTTTCTTGTTTAACCCAAGCTAATTGCCAACCTTTAGGAAAGCTGATTTCACCATTATCGGTAGATAACTCATTGCGGATCATCGAAAACAAGGTGGATTTACCGCAGCCATTGGCACCAACAACACCAATTTTGTGTCCCGGGAATATGGTTGCATTAGCATTTTCAAATAGAACTTTATTTCCGAGTTGGAGATTTAATTGTGTTACTTGCAGCATAGAAGTATAGAAGTCTTTGTTGGTATTGGATGTTGATTATCAATGAACTTTAGTAATAAATTCCATAGATATCTCTTGAGAGGGCAAATACTAACGATAAAAGCGCTAAAGGCAAGCAATTAGGCGTATAAAAAGAGACAATAATTTGTTTAAATACACGACATAACCAATTACCTAAAAAGTATCAAATGAGTCAATCCAAAAGGCGATTTATTGCAGGTGCAAAATGTCCAGAATGCTCTTTAACAGACACTATGGTTGTTTTTATTGAGCACAATGTTGAAAAAGTTGAATGCGTTAAATGTGGGCATCAAATGGTACAACCGGAAGGCAGCGTGCAAGGTGCTACCCGCCAATTTGAGCAAGTGATAGGTGTTTTTACACCTGAAGACTAATGCTCATATATTAAGTATGAACCGCCAATGAAATTACGTAGCCAAGTACTGACTGTCATCAGCCCGATCATCATCATCGGTTTATTTTTGCTTACCGTAACAGCGCTTATTCTTGTTAAAGAACGTAAAGAGTACATGCTTTCTAATCAGGCTGCACAAGCTCATATCGAGCTGGTAAAAGTCTTCGGGGAAGTGTTCGACGAAAACAACCACGATATATTTGTCTTCACTTTGATTGATGATGTTACAAAGCTTTTACATGATGTATTAACCAATAAAACTAGCTCTACAACTTCCCCACAGTTAAACCAAGTCATTGGCGAAATATACCACGACAGTCATAGTTCGGACGGAACCATTTGGCAAGTATTAACTGATGAGGCCGTTGAGATAGCCTACGCCAGCGGTGAAAATGACTTCAAACTCAAAAGCTCTGAGTTAGTTGAGTTTTTACCAAAACTACCTTTGTACGATACCGTTGAAAAGCTGACCATTGTTGATCGAGACCTTTATGCGATTTCAATTCATGACATCAGTAATGCGCTGGTAACCTTATACGGCGGCAATATAGAACAACGAGTCTATGTCGCAATATATAGAGAAATACCGCCACCTGCCGAGTCTGACGCTCGATATCAGGGCATAGTCCACTCCGCGATAAATATCGACGACACATTAAAAGTATTTTCACCAATTAATAACCCGCTGCGTGACCGTTATGACGCCAATCAACTGCTTAATTTAAGCTCAACCGAGGACTTGCTGGTTTACAAAGAAGAGTGGAATAACTTTGTTGTAATGACACTTGTTGAATTGAGTTATGCAGAAGACTGGTCTAGGATCTTCTTGTTCGCATTTTTCGGATTCTTATTTGCTTGCATCGCTGCTATTGGTTTAGTTATTTGGGTATTAAATCGCGCGATCGTTACACCCGTCACTTGGCTATCAAATCATATCAACAATGGCGATATTTTTACCAAACCAGAGCAACACCCATCGTTAGGCTCGGTTGAAATTAAATCTCTTTACCGAGGTATTGTAAGGTCTAGCCGAAAATTAGAATCATTACGCATTTCGATGGAACAAGCTTCGTTAGTAGACGAACTTACCGGCTTGGGTAACCGCCGTTTGTTTTACAAAACCTTGGCAAATGAAGTGGCGTCGTGCAATCGACGAGACTCCCAATTCGCATTGTTATTGATTGATCTCGACAACTTTAAGTACGTTAATGACGCATACGGTCATGATGTTGGCGATAAGTTACTAACTAACTTTTCGACCTTACTTAAAGAGCAGATTCGCACCGAAGATACGCTTTATAACATCATAGAAAATCAGCATATATCTCGCCTCGGTGGTGATGAGTTTGCGATTGTATTAAAAGATATCCAATCCCCCACCGAATCCGCATTAGTTGCTGAGCGTATTATTAAACAAATGAATGCTGGAATATTTGTCGACGGTATATCAATGCCGGTAACGTCTAGCATTGGTATTGCAGTGTTCCCATCAGACGCCAATAATCCGAAGAACCTAATGTTATGTGTCGATGCCGCTATGTATCAGGCAAAAAGTCGCGGCAAAAACGGTTACTGCTTCTACAACAAACGTATCGCTTCTCAATTGTCACGAGAGTTAGAAGTAGAACAACACCTGCGTCAAGACTTCGTAGACAACAAACTCGAGTTATTTGTGCAGCCAATTTACAGCACAGATACGCTACAGATTTCTGGTGGCGAAATATTACTGCGTTGGAACAACGAACAATTAGGATTAGTCAATCCATCTGAGTTTATTCCCATCGCAGAAAAAGTAGGCCTAATTCGAGAAATAGACGTTTGGGTGATTGAGCAAACTTGTCACCAAATTCAACAAGCAAAAGAACATAAAGGGCTTGAATTGGAAGGCCTAGCGATTAATGTTTCTGCTGTTGAAACTCGCAATCCACAATTTGCGTCTCGAGTTGAAGAAATATGTCGTCGTTATCAAGTGCAACCTGAAACCATTGAATTGGAGATCACAGAAACGGCGTTAATTGAAGATTTAGAAGCCGCCGCGACCGTTACGGGTCAATTAAAAGAAATGGGCATCAAGATAGCTCTAGACGATTTCGGAACAGGATATTCATCAATTAGTCATTTAAAAGATGTGAAGTTTGACAAACTCAAAGTTGATCGTCGTTACATTGCGGAAATTGATGATAAAAAAGACGCATTTTTGGTGGCCGATATCAGCTTGTTGTTAGCCCATGGCATGAACATGACCATTGCCGCGGAAGGGGTAAATACTGAGACACAGTTAGCATATCTCAAAGCGGCTGGTTGTGACTTCGTGCAAGGTAACTTGCTGTCAAAACCTGTCCCCATGTTTGAATATATCAAAATGGTTGAACAACAATACACATCAACGCGTGCAGTCTCAGATACTTGCAACTAAAACTTGAAATTCAAAAACTTCCGATCAGTAATGTGGAGGCGGTGTTTCTTCAGACTCCGATGCTACCACTGACCCTTTTTGCGATGTCACTTTTTCCGCTAACAACGTAATCTGACGTAACATTGTTTGTTGATTCAAGTTCAGGTTGGTAATTTCAGAATTTAACTGCTCGATCACATCTTCTTGAAACGCCAACTGACTTTCCAACGTTTCGATGCGCGACTGCAATTTATTAATGTCTACTTGACTCATTTGTTAATATTCCAAACTTCACTTAACCCAGCCGAGCTTTCGCTAATAATTTGGCTGTCACTATTAATAAAAGCGGCACTATACACAACTGCGCTAGAAGGGCGAGAATTTTTTCGTGCAGTTACCAACCATTCTTTTTGTTCTTTACCCGTTTTCACATCCCACAAGGTTAATTTTCGAGTTGGCGCGCCTGTTACTAAATATCGACCATTTTGACTAAACCGCGCTGTGGTAAAAATTTCTTGCCGACTTGTGAACTGCAAATTGGAAATCATCTTACCTGTTTTTAAGTCCCAAATTTTAGCCTGTTTTTTGGTGTCGGAAGTAAAGGCATAACGTCCTTTGGGGTCAAGAGCGACTAAAACAACTCTGCTGTTGTGTTGAAATTTATAGATGACTTGTCCGGTTTTAGTGTCCCATAAGTAAGCCGATTGATCGCTTGAGCCTGACAGTGCAAAAGCGCCATTTGGTGACATATCGACACTATTAATAGCGTTATTCAAGTGAAATGTTTCGCCGCTGTCGTCATCCACAAGTACTTGCTGATGGCCTAAAAATTCAATTCGTCGCCCTGTAGCCTTTGATATATGCACTACCTCACCGTTACTTTTGCCAAGTAAAATGTGATTTCCATAGTTAGACACTGCAACGTCACGAATATCAGCAACTACTTCACATCGCTCACCTTGTTCGATATTCGGTGATTGACACTTGTTCGCGTCGATAACCTCGTACATTGATGATGAAGCAATGCGAGCATCATTCTTAGGTAAATATTTAACTTTGGATTGTTTAGCTAGCCAATAACCTTCATTTTGGCCGGTTTTAATATTCCAAAGTGAAAAGCTACTTTTATCAGCTAATAGCGCATAACTGTCATCGTGCGCAATATCTAACGCCAATACAAAATTATTATCTGCTGTGGCGTTTTCATCACCGTCATTAAACAGGGAAAATGTCTGTTGCTTAGGTGTTTGATACCAGTTGTATTTCAGCCCATTCGATTCTAAATCCCATAGGGCAACACCATGGTATAAGGAAGACACAGCCGCATATCGACCTGAGTAAGAAACGTCTGCGGCAAAAGAGCCATCTTGACTATGGATATTTTGTTGTGCGGGAATGGAACTTCTCGGCTGGCAGCCTGTCAGCATAACTACCGACAGCAATACAGCATTAATCACATACGGGAACTTGTTTTTCATAACTACCAAGTTAATTGCCTTTTATGACGCTGGTTGATGAAAGATCAATCGGCTCTTCGATTTTTTGGTTTTTCTTTGCCGTGTTAATCGCTAGTATAGGCTACTTCGGAAATAAAATCGTAGCTTTATATTTTCATCAGCTACATCATCAAATAAAACAATATGGAGTCAACCATGATAAAAGCGGTAAAGCTTACAGCGATTGCAACGGCGATCAGCTTAATTAGTGCTTGTGGTAACGCTGAACAAAAGCCAGTTGAGTTAAAAACAGAAGCTGACAAACAAAGCTACGCACTTGGTGCATCTATGGGTCGTTACTTAAACGACAACTTAAAGAAAAACGAAGAAATTGGTATTTCGTTAAGCCAAGACATGATCATCGGTGGTATTAAAGAAGCATTAGCCGGCGAAGTGCAATTAAACGAAGAAGAAATCCGCACTGTTATGATGGCGTTGGAAGAAAAAACTCGTACTTTACGTGCAGAGCAACAGAAGAAACAATCTGCAGAAGCCGCTGCTATCGGTGAAAAATTCTTAGCCGATAACTCTGACAGAGATGGCGTAGTCGTCACGGAGAGTGGTTTACAATATGAAGTACTGACTGCTGCTGAAGGTGAAAAGCCTGCTGCAACCGACACAGTAACCGTTCATTACAAAGGTACGTTAGTTGACGGCACTGAGTTTGATTCTTCATACAGCCGTGGCGAACCAGCAACGTTTGCTTTAAATCGAGTGATCAGTGGTTGGACTGAAGGCCTACAACACATGTCTGTAGGTTCAAAATATAAGTTTTATATTCCACAAAACTTAGGTTATGGCGAGCGAGCTGCGGGATCAATTCCTCCTATGTCGACACTGATCTTCGAAGTTGAATTACTCGACATTAATAAAGACTAATTAGGACTTTCAAAATCAAAAAAGCCAGTTACTAAATAACTGGCTTTTTTAATTTTATGACAAGGTCCTTGCCAAATACGTCTAGTAATTGGCGATAACTTTTACGTCACCAGTAACCGCACCTGCGTCAACATATCCAATAATATTAGGATTTGAGCTTACTAAGCTGATCACTTCCGCATCAGTCGAGACGGCCTTTGGCGGAGTGCCTTTACCGGTAAATACCAACTTAGACCAATAAGCCTTTAATTGGCTGCCTGATTTATTCAATACTTTGCTATTGAACTCACCGGTAGTCGCTGAACCTTCATCTTGGTTGAGTGGAATAGCTTGCCCACCGCCCGGAAATGATTTCATTTTACCTAAAAATATTCGTGAAATTGTCGATTCGTCTAATGCATCCGCATTTGACGGATGTACAATTACCGCAATATCCGCTTGTGCCAAAGGCGCGATTAAGGTCAATGCAAGTAAACAAGCTTTAGTTTTAAATAATTTCATACAAGTTCACCTTAAAATACTACGTTGATGCCAGCTGAAAGCACGTTTCTATCATCTTGATCTACCATAGCCATGGTGTTTACATCAAAATTCGTGGTTTCACGAATTGAGTATTCTACCTTAAAATTGGCAGCTGGGTGGAAATCAAATTTTGCGCCCAACGAATACTCGGTAACTTCCTGATCTTGACTCATCAAAAGGGCTCGATAAGTGGCTTGAGGGAATACATCACCAAGCACCGGATGATTTACATAAGCTGGTAAATCGGCACTGTAGTTATCGTCGTTTTTATCTTCACTTGATTCATACACGCCATAAATCACCATGCCATCGAGGCGATAACCAACTGAAATATAAAACTGTTCTTGAGTCGCTACAATACTGTCGTCAACTTCAACACTGGTAATTTCTGAATCAATGATGAAATCCCCCAAGTCCATAGTCACGCCAAGGCCAAAGAACGTACCATCATCTTCTTTCACTTCAAGACCTGATGCTGCCGCCGGGAAAGTCGCACCAAATAATGCAATACCTTGGTTAAGTGTTTGAGCTGGGTCTGGATCATTTTCGAAACTAATGGAGGTTTCCGCCATCATGTAAACAGCTCTAGCAGTCAACCAATCATTACCAACCGTCCAGTTAACCCCAGTAATTCCCGAAAGTTCTGAAGGGTCGTTATTACTCAGTAGATTAATATCTCCTTCATAAGCGCCATATACCACCTGAATACTAGAATCCCAATAACCAATTGAGTGATTGTACAACGCGCTGATCCCGTCATACGTTGAAAATACCATACGGTAAACGCTTTGAGGTGGACGAACCCAGTTATATGCGTAACCAACGTCTAAAAAGTCTGAATAACGATAAAAAGGAATTCGCATTCTACCCGCGCTAATTTGCGCAGAGTGCGATAATTCATAGGTTAAATAAGCCCATTCAAACTCAGCATTAAAATCATTTTCACCACGCGCCATAAGTTGCGCTGTTGCAGTCAAACCCTCGGATAAATCTGACGACGCTTGTAAAGCAAACAAGCTTTCAGGTTTAAACGAGATGCCATCACTGTAACCAAACAAAGACTGATCTTCATCCATCGTTGTGCCGGCGACTATCGATGCAAAACCGTTAAATCTTACTTCCGCTTGGCTTGCGGCAGAGACACAGCCCAATGCAACCAAAATTGCCGTTGCTAATGTTTTTTTCATTTATCACTACCTTACTCTGTTGTTAGTTCGTGAATAATCAGTTCACAGGCGGAGTATAGTTGGATATGTCAAAAATTGAGAAGTTTGATTGAACTATTTTTTAATTATTTCAATCAAATAAGTAATTTGTAACGTACATTAAGCTACACTAGCGACAGTTAAATTACTCTTTACGGACTAATCAAAATGAAGTCAGAATTTAGACAAATGATCCAACACGACGCCGCAGGTGGCGTTATTCTTGTTTTTGCAGCACTGCTGGCATTGATTTTTGCCAACTCTCCGCTCGATACTTTTTATAATGGCATGTTAAATATGCCCGTCATGATCAAAGTCGGCGCGTTTGAAATAGCCAAACCCTTATTGTTGTGGATAAACGATGGGTTAATGGCCATATTCTTTTTTATGGTCGGTTTAGAAGTTAAACGCGAGGTACTGCAAGGTCATTTAAATTCGGTTGAACAAATCACTTTACCAGCGATTGCAGCAATTGCAGGTATAGCTGCTCCGGCTCTGGTATACGTATTTTTCAACCAAGGAGATCCGGTTGCAATGAAAGGCTGGGCAATTCCATCGGCAACTGACATCGCCTTTGCACTGGGTATTTTTAGCCTATTTGGCCGCAGTTTACCCATCACGTTAAAACTGTTTTTGTTATCAGTTGCTATTTTTGACGACATAGGTGCGATCGTTATCATTGCGCTGTTTTATTCAGCCGATCTTTCCACCACATCTCTGTTAGTTGCCGCCATAGGCTTAGCCGCATTATTTGTCGTTAACCGTATGAAAGTCAGTGCACAAGGCGCTTACATATTAATTGGTGTTGTTGTTTGGGCGGCCGTTTTAAAATCGGGTGTTCACGCTACCTTAGCAGGTTTTGCGGTCGCTTGGTTTATTCCAATTAACGTTAAAAATGATGATGGCAACCCAATGCTGGCACATATGGAACACGCTCTACACAATTGGGTCGCCTTTTTAATTTTACCAGTGTTTGCGTTTGCAAATGCCGGCGTTCAGCTTCTCGGCACACCAATGGATCAAATGTTTAGCCCGGTGGCAGTCGGTATTATCGCCGGCCTATTCATCGGTAAACAAGTTGGTATCTTTGGCGCTTGCTGGCTTGCGGTAAAAGCAGGCATAGCTAAATTGCCAGCGGGCACTAACTGGTTACAGCTATATGGTGTCACCTTATTATGTGGTGTTGGTTTTACCATGAGTTTATTTATTGGTTCATTGGCGTTTGAAACGGAAGGAGCAGAGCACCTTAATAGTGTAAAAATTGGTGTATTAGTGGGCTCACTTCTATCAGCTATTGTTGGTAGTATTGTTATTTCAAAAGCTAAGAAAAAAGTAGTACCTAGTGCGGAGTCTTAGTATCTAACACGCCACAAACAAATAAACGGATCAGCGCTTGTTGATCCGTATCAACTCACATTTCGTCAATTCCCAACTTGATTTTTGCTGCTACAAGCCTCACATCTCAACCACCGATAAAACGAGGCCTGTATGATCACAAAATCCAACTTTAAACCAGCTTGGTGGTTAACCAACCGACACCTGCAAACTATTTTACCTAGGGTTTATCCAGTATCTTGTGATTTTTATCCGTTTCATCATGACTTTGAGTTAAGCGACGGTGACTTCGTTGAAGTTACTTGGAGCAAAAATCCAGCAAATTACCCGAATGATAAAAGCCCCATCGTTGTTGTCTTGCATGGTCTAGAAGGTTCTTTCGAAAGCTTTTATGCCAAGCGCATGATGAACACAATTTACAACCAAAGCTGGACATCTGTGCTCATGCACTTTCGTGATTGTGGCAATAAACGTAACCGAAAATTACAAAGTTATCATTCAGGACAAACCTCTGACTTAACCGAATTTATCGACCACTTAGCAGATACTTACCCTAAGCGTGATATCTACGCTATTGGATTTTCCCTCGGCGGAAATGTGTTAGCGAAATACCTGGGCGAACGACCAGAGTCAAAGTTATCTGGTGCAGTAGTCATATCTGCCCCGATGGAGCTTGAAGAATGCGCCAATACCGTCGACCAAGGGTTTTCAAAGGTTTATCAAAAATACTTAGTCGACAAACTGAAAAAGAGCGCACAAGAAAAATTTGATATGTTGGCACAGCGCGATAAAAACGTTCAGTACTCTGTTGATCCAGAGTCAATATCCAATGTCACTAAATTGAAAGAATTTGACGAACTTCTTACGGCGCCAATTAATGGGTTCGCTTCTGCACATGATTATTACAAACAGTCCAGTTGCAAGCCGTTTTTGGCCAAAATCAGCACACCAACATTGATATTGCACGCGATGGACGACCCTTTTATGAATGAAAAAGTTATTCCTACCGAGCAAGAAATATCCTCATCTGTAACCGTAGAGCTGAGTGAAAAGGGTGGCCACGTTGGCTTTTTATCAGGTCGAAATCCATTTAAACCAGAGTTTTGGTTGGAAACCCGCAGCGTTACATTTTTTAATTCGTTAATAACAAATCAAAAGGCCGATAAATAATGATAATTCCTTGGCAGCAGCTCAGTGCCGATGCACTTAACGGAATAATTGAAGACTTTGTCATGCGCGAAGGCACAGACTACGGCACAGAAGAACTGTCGTTTGATAGAAAAAAACAAGATATATTACGACAGTTAAAAAACGAAGAGGTGGTAGTGGTATACTCAGAACTTTATGAAACTGTCAATTTGATGTTGGCTTCAGAGTTTAATGGTGACCAGTAGTTTGATACCAATCCGCATAAGTATTTAGTCACTCAGTGGGAAATAAAAAGTATTCAGACAAGGAACAAGATTGAAGGTATAGTCGTTCTACATCAAAATCTTGTGAAGCGGTATTAATGCTTTTTAGACCCATCGAAGACGCCATTCAGAGTTTCTATTTCTTTGTTGCTCGAATTTGAAAGACATCCAGTATTACTGCATTCAAGCGCCTCGAACTAAAAACTCTGACATGGCGCTGAATGACTAAATACTTATGCGGATTGGTATTAGTTAATCACCGTTTAAGATTATATCGTGTAGTGATCTACCCAGTCTTCAACACGGACCGCAAACTTATCAGCTAGTGGGCTCCAACATCCTCTCAAATCACAGGCCTGAACGTTGTTATTTATCTCTCGAACGATAATAGCGCTGGACTCAAACTTATCGCGCTCAATATCATGCGCAATCGACATTGAATCATACATATCATCCAACGATTCATGTTCAAGCGCATCTTCTAATAAGTCAAAGTCAAACGCACATTGGATAATGAAATAATTATCATGTCTGTTGGAAATATAACGGCTGCCATAAGGGGCAATCGCTTTTAACGTACTTTTAAAGTGTTCAAGTTTGATTACCTGTCCTTCTGATTTAATATCGCTGCTACGTAAACACTCATCAATAGCTTGTGCGACCAATAACAAATCTTGTTCACTTTGCGGATCCAACTTGTGGTCATCATCTTGTCCAGAAAACGATGCCGATTGGCCAGACAGTAACGACATTGCGCAACCAATTAAATTTCTAATATCGTGCATCTAATCTCTCCTAGACGAATGCGGAATTATAATTTCCGACCAATCAAACGAAGCGTCGCTGGTTACCATAAAGTTTGGATTCAGCAAAGACTCACGCTTATTATATGTTAATGGGTTAAACTCTGAGTCAATAATACAGCCACCTGCTTCTTCAACGATCACTTGCGGCGCCCCCGTGTCCCATTCGCCAGTTGGCCCAACTCGAATATAGATATCAGCAGTACCTTCCGCCACCAAACAACTCTTTAACGCACAGCTGCCCAGTGACACAAACTCGATTGCGATATCAGGCTTAATAAACTTTGTAATGGTTTCTAACGCTTGTACTCGGCTAATTGCGACACGTAAATATGGGTTTTCTCGGTTAACTTTTTTTGCTGTTACGGACTTTGTTTTACCGTTAGCAATTTTATGTGTGCCCATGCCTTTAACAGCCCAATAGGTGACTTTAGTCACCGGCGCATGAATAACGCCCATAACAGGTTTACCATCCTCAACCAGAGCTATGTTTACCGCAAAATCGGAACGCCCTGCAACAAACTCTTGTGTGCCGTCTAATGGATCTATCAACCAATAACGTGACCAACCAATACGGTCATCCAGCACCAACTTATCGACTTCTTCCGAAACAATCGGAATATCGGGTGTGAGTCGCATCAACTCAGCCAACACAACTTCATTTGCTGCATAATCGGCGCTGGTTACCGGAGACTCGTCTTCCTTATTAAACTTTTCGTAGTCACCTTGCTCATAATATTCCATGATCGCGTCGCCCGCTAACGAGGCAATGCGAATAGCATGTTTCGATAACTGCTCTAAGGATAAACTCACTATTACTCCTTGTTTTGCGTATTCTGTTTGTTAGCTAACCATTGCTGTGCCATGTAAAGCGCTGACACACTGCGTGCTTCACTAAATTCACTCTGTTGTAATAGCTCATCGGCATTTTGCCAAGCCCAAGTGTGAACAATTAGCGGTTCAGGCTCATCGCCTTCCAGGGTTTCTGGATACAAATCAAACGCCAAAAATATATGCATTTTCGAACTTAAAAAACTCGACCCTATGGACAAGGTTTTTAACTCTACAAGTGTTTTTGCGCCAAACCCAATTTCTTCTTTTAACTCTCTATTTGCGGCTTGCTCTGGAGTTTCGCCTGGATCAATTAAGCCTTTCGGGAAGCCCAAGTCATATTTATGAGCTCCAGCACCGTATTCACTGACAAGAAAAAACTCCTCGGCATTTTTCATGGGGACTATCATAACCGCCCCACGTCCAGAACCAGCGAGCCGTTCATAAACTCTGGTGGCGCCATTTGAAAATTCAAGGTGCATTTCTTCGATTTTAAACAGGCGACTTTGTGCGACGATAGACGTGCGATGAATTTGAGGCAATTGCTGAGAAATTAAGTTTGATTTGTCCGACATTGAAAACTTCTGCTTAAACCGGAAAGTGTTACAATCTATATACTCTTACTATAACTAACAAAGAACAAAAAGCTATGCTTAATTGGTCAAATATCGAGACTGTTTTACTCGACATGGACGGCACGCTGCTCGACTTACATTTCGACAATCACTTTTGGATGGAGCACACACCAAAGGCATACGCACAAAAACATCAACTTTCTTTGTCGGATGCAAAAGCCCAAGTTCAACAACAAAACGATGCGGTTTACGGTCAGTTGGAGTGGTATTGCTTAGACTATTGGCAACGAGAGTTAGATTTGCCCATTGTTGAATTAAAACGAGAAATCCGTCACTTAATTCAACTTCGAGATGACACCTTGCCATTTTTAGATGCGTTAAAAAGTGCCGGCAAACGCGTGGTGTTAGTTACTAACGCTCACCCCGACTCGCTAAGTTTGAAAGTAGAGATGACCGAACTTGATGCGCACATCGATACTTTAATATCGTGTCACCAATATGGCACGAGTAAAGAAAGTCAGCACCTGTGGCAACAATTACAGCAAGACTTGCAATTTGATCCAAAGACCACACTGTTTGTCGACGACTCAGAGCGTATTTTAAAAGCCGCACAAACGTTTGGTATTGAGTATTTATTGGCGGTTGCGAATCCAGATAGCAAAAAGCCTGCTCAAGAAATTGCAGGCTTTGTAAATACACACGACTATCGTCAGCTTTTGCAAGACATCAAATAAGGCGTGTTTTCAAATTTCGGGAAACCACGCTTTAACAATAACCACGCAATAACGCAGAAACGCTTACTCAACCGGTTTGATGTCGAGTATGTGACTGTCACGTTCTTTCTGTTCTGTCGCCGACTCATCAATCTGTAAGTCGTCAGGGTCATACTCTTCTTTTTGTTCAAATTTTTCTGGGTAAAGCTCGTGTTCTAATACGTCTACGCGCTCTTCTAAATCTATAATTTTGGAATTTTGAGTAGTGACGCGTTCAACTAGGCCATTGATGATTTTTTGTTTTATTGATTCGCGAACGCGAATTGGCAACAAATCGAATAAATCCCGTGTTATTCGCATCGCGATTATGTCGGTTTTCGCGGTAACCGTCGCGCTGCGCGCTTCGTTACAAATAAAGCCAACTTCCCCAATAAAGTGACCTGGAGTGGCAACGGCGACATTTTGACCATTAACCGAAATATTCGCTTCGCCATTTAAGACAATATAAAAATCGGAGTCAAAGTGGTCTTTGCGAATGAAAACTTCATCTTTTGCAATGAGTACAACTAAGTTGGGGATCTTTGCAACCATTTCGCGCTCTCGCGCATCCAAAGATTTAAACAGTGAAATTCGATTGAGGAATTCCAACAGTTTCAATTGCGAAACTTTATTGATCTTCTTCATGTCCTTTCACCTTCTCTCAATACTTTATTTTTTGTTGTGCCGGTTTATCCATCGCATTACCTGGCGAGGTTACACCTTTTTAACTATAGACTAATTTTAAAACGACCTTGACTGTCAGCCTTGCCAAACATGCCAATACCTTGGTGTACAACAGCAGGCAAAGACGCATCCGGCTTCAAAAAGCCATCAAATGAAAAGGACGTTTGTGATTCCAATTTTGCCAGACCTTGTAGACCGAGAGAGTTCTGACCATCAAATGTTGCTAACACCTGATTATTATCACAACTCAGAGCGGATGAGATCACACCAAAGTCGATAACGCCATTGATGTCCACACCGGCTTTGGTCCACACTAACTCGCCGTTCAATTCAGAGCACAGAGGCTCACCAAATGAATATGAATTAATATCCGCAATGACACGGCCATACAAGTCCCCCATAGGGAAAGGCAATAAAGGTTTTACCGCACTTGCTGGTAACCTTACAGTTGTATCATTTAACTGATACCCAGAAAATCCAACCGACGCGACTGCTGTGCCACTGAGCTGCTGCGACACTCTAGCGTTACCCCATCGTAACTTAAACGCCACTTTACCTTTGAACAATTGCCAAGGTAACCATTGCCATTGAACTTGCGTTAAAACCGTTTTTTTGTATTGCGCCGCTTTTATGCTGCCTTGCCAAAGCGTTCCTTGTAAACTGTCGTAAGATACGTTTTTAGGCAAATTAAACTGCTTTACAATTAAACCCACAGGTACCGTAAACACGGTGATCAATAAAAATACCGTGATAAATAATGCGATTAATTTCTTAATACTCATACCCTTAGTTGTCATCGTTACAAACGCTCCAAATCTAATCGCCTGATGTTCACTAACCCACTTGTTTCAGATTTAGTAAAGTCGATGTTTTTTGCGGTAATTCCATGAGAAACCTGGAGAGTTTGTAACCAAGTCATCAAGGTATTAAATCCGATTTCGTCTATACCAACTTTTACCAAATCGGTCTTTTGAGGTTGAATTCTATCAATCGTAATACTTAATCGACGTGCTGTGGTATTAATAATTTGCGTCATTGAACCCTGACTAGTATTACCAGCTTTACCAGAGCCATTTGCCGATGTGATTATTGCGATTTGTTGCTCGGCCCAGCTGTTCAGTTTAACTTGTTGTGCTAGTTTGTTTTCTGCGTCTTTAACACCCGCGTTAAGACCACTGATGGTGCTATAAAAAATAAAAATACCGAAGAAAACGAATGCCACTTTCAGTAATTTTTGTTCGCTATCACTTAATCCCTTGAACCAAGTCATGAACTTTTGTTTCACTTGTGCAAAAGCTGACATTAGTTGCCCTCCTTAACACTTAACGTGCCCGACACTTCATTACCTTCGTTATTTATCGCGCCTTGTTTTACGTCCAGGCCTAAGTCGCCAAGTTCAGCGATAAGTCGCTCAAACTGTTGAAAATTAGGGGCACTGGCATTGATTCGTAACTCTTGTCGAGTGCCATCAAAGCGAAATGACTCATATTTAATATTGGATAACTTAGAAAACACCGGAGTCATCGCGCTCATCAAAGTTAAAAAACCCGCTTCTGACGTTTGTTCGCCGGTTACTTGTGCCACTTTTCGTCGCAATTGAGTACGAATAATATTTAAACGAACTCGCTCTTTTGGAAACGCTTTTTTGTAACTTTCTGACAAAGACGCTTTCGCAACCTGTAACTCAGATTCCGCTTTTGACCATCTTGAGCCAAGTTGTATCAAATGCACTATGACGGTAATAACAAAAAGTACTGCAACCGGTCGCCAAATTTGCCAGTTTTTACTGACCGCTTTTTTCGGCGCAAAGTCCCCTTGCAACAAATTCCACTTTAAGGTTTGTGCCTGCTTTGCCAGTAACAACAGTGGCAACTCAGCATCCTGCACGTTTATACTGACGCTTTCTATGCTATCGAACAATGACATGGTTTGTTGAGATAATGGCGAGTATGCATTGATAATTAACGCGTTTTCTTCATCAAGCTCGGCTAATTTTTTCTGCCAAAATAACTCTGTCCAATCAGAAAGCACATGTGTGCCTTGCCAATGGTTATCGTTAACTAACCAGCCACCAGCAAACTCAATGGCTGACACAGAATTGTCTTGCTCAACTGGCAAACATAAAACATCCGGCAACATAATTTTGCTTTGAATATCATGTTCAGCCAGTAAGTTAGTCCAGTGCTGCAACAGGGCTTTACGCACAATTGCTATGTTGACCCAATGTTTGTTGCTGTCGGCATCAAAACCTGTGTCGTGAAGCGCAAAGTGCAGCTGCTCGATATCTTCCGATAACTCATCTTCCAACATAAATGGCAGAGCCTTGAGGATTTGACGCGACGGTTTTGTTGGCATGTAATGGCGATATAAACGCACATCAGCACTGTCCACCAAGGTAATAACTTGGCGGCCTTTGGCATACTCTGACAGACTGCTCAGCTCTGATTGCTGTGACAGTTCACCGGATGCAATGATGTCGTTGTTTACAGTTTCCCAAACGAGCCAAGGGACAGAACTAGTTGTCTGACTGCTCAGTCTCAGGATCAGCTTTTCGCTCAACTTTTCCTCCAAAACGGCGGGCAATTACTTGAATTTCATTTTGTTCATTCAATTGCATTACGCTCGTTAAATCAAATCTCATGTCGTTGTAATACGCATTTGTCACTAGTTTAAAGAACTTACTCTTCACCGTAAATTGCGTCTTGTCTATCTGAGCCAAGTTTTTCAGTGATTTCACTTCATTTAAATCCCAAAATTCTTTGATATCTTTAAACCCATCTTTTGGCCGTTGCGATATAATGTTTTCTGCCGTGCTGTTATCGATATCTAACACAGCCGCCAATATAACCGGATTTTCAGCATCAATGGTATTAACGTTGATGACAAAGTCAGAGTAATCAGGAATAGCGCATAAGGTATCATCGAGCTGTGCCATTACCGCAGCATCAAAACCATACACAAGTCGCAATTCATTTTCATGGGCAAAAGGGCTGTTAGCCGCCATATACGGAAACGGCATCGAGGTGTACATATCACCGTCGTAACCTACCGCACCTACAGGATATTCATCCGGGTCGAGCCAATCATATACATTATTGGCCAAGTCTTCGCTGCTGTTATCTTTGACAATATCCAATTTATCTAACAATCGTACAAACGCTTGTTTATGCTCTTCTCTGCGTTTTTGATCCCACTGTGAGTTATACAAACTATTAATATTAAAACAACTCTGTAAATCGCTTATTTGTCCTTCAATCAATCCATCGGGAACGGGAAAGCTCATGCCCGTCATTGCCCAGCTTTGATCTAAGTGGATAACGCCTGCGTCATCATCAATGATTTTCTTTATTAGGGTTTTTACAAACTGCTCAGAACCATTGGCGTACCAAAATGCTTGTTGTCGCTCAAATAGGTTCTGAACTCGCTTTACCTGAAGCGACTGTTGCATCAACATTTCAGAGGCTAAGATCACACACAAAGCAACCGCTAAAAGTACCGATATCAATGCCACACCGCGCTGTGATTTAATGCGGGCGTATTTAGGTGTTTGACGTAACGGATAACTCATCATGTTTATGTCTGCTTTGGTTTGTCTGTTACGGCGATAATTGGCAATATGCGCTCAACTAGACCATATGTTTGAGTTTCGAAACCTATTTTTACCATCACAGGTACACTGTCTTCGCCGAGCTCTTCTACCCACTCATCGTTTACCGAATACTCTAGTGAAATGGCATTAACCCCAGTTAATAACTCCTGTATTCTCGGTTCCGCGCCCATCTCGTTATCGACATAGTTAAAATACAGTCGTTGTAACACGTTATCTTTCAAACGATAAGCGACTGCCTGTAACTCACTGCGCGGTAAAATCATTTTTGGGTTGACCCAACCATCACGAACAAAACCAAACCCGATACCGTCTGAGTCAAACATGTATTCACCAGATCGAAAATAAGCTTTCACAGGTTGCTCACCATCGAGTCTGATTTGTCGCTGCGCAAGTTGCACAATATCAGACTCAAGAATGGTGAATGCCCGTTGCAACGAGGTAAGCGTTTGATTCTGCTGCGTAACCGCTTCATTGCCCCTAATAGTGCTATTGATCACCGAATAGGTCGCCATGCCCAACATAGCAAACACCATCAAAGACAGAAGGATTTCTAATAATGTAAAACCACGTTGAGTGTATTTCGACTGCATCACTTTGCTACCCTCGACTCGGCTTTGCACTGTTTGGTTTTGATACAAACGTGGTTAACGAATAAATGGACTGAGACCCTTCTTTATCCGTTGAGATGTCGACCGTCACGGAGCGTAAGTTGTTGTCTTGAGTCTTTTCGATTTTTTGCTGCCAATACCAGAGTTGGCCGGCCATTTCCCGCTCGCCTTTGGCTTTGTCTTTTGGCGGCCATTGTTTGTCATACTGCAACTCAACTAATCTGTCGTTGGCCACCCAAGATGCAAACGTCATTTGCTCAATATCAGATAAATTGCGAGCAGACTGACCCAACACACCTAAAATTGAGCTCGCCGCATAAGCAAATACCGCTAATGCGAGTAACATTTCTATAAGAGTAAAACCGCGATTCTTAATAGCCACTATAACTCCTCAATTTGCTGAGGGTCGTATACTTTTACTGGCGCCGTAAATTCGCCACGGACTTTAAACGCGATTTCTATGTCAAAACCATCTGAATAGAGGATGTCTAAATCAAATGGTGATATTTCTCCAGACGGTAAAATGAATACTTGCGGGAATAAAAAAACATCTTCAGGCGCTTGGTCCAAGCTTTGCTGAATTTCTTCTTGTTCTTCTTCGTTGATCCATTCAACGGCACTGATCAAACTTTGTTCTTGCCACTCTAACCCATCAAGCTGAATCGATAACAACAAGTTTTCTTCTAATTGGTTTTTTATGAATGGCGCTTCCGGTATTTCTAGCCATCGTTCGCCATCAAACGCTAAAAATGCATAACTCTGCTCTTTTACCGCAAAACCTAACAACGCGTTGTTTAACACCGCATAATCTGAAGCTAAATCAATTAAGTGGGCCACTTTTTTCGCTTCGTTTTCCACCACATCAAATGGCTCTTTAGTAAGATCAGGAATTTTGACCATGCTAAACAAAAACGCCATTAGAGTTAACACCAGCAATAACTCCAATAAAGTAAATCCTTTATTAAGACGTTTTTTTGGTTTTGACGTGTGCGTTGGCATATATACGTGGCTTTATAAAACAAAAGAAGTGCTTGCAAAACAAACACTTCTTTTAAGGTTCAAGATATGGATTACAGGAAGTCTTGAGCGTTCCAGTTACCAATATCATCTTCGGTACCTTCTTGGCCGTCAGGTCCCATTGAATATAAATCGTACTTACCAGTTTCACCTGGGCTTACTAAAATATAAGGGTTGCCCCATTTATCTTCAGGCAAACGGTCTAAAAAGCCTTCAGCTGGGTAGTTACGTGGAATTGGCTCAATCTCTGGTGCCGACACCAATGCTTCTAAACCTTGTTCAGTTGTTGGGTAGTTACCGGCTTTTAACTTGTACATGTCCAGCACAGATTCTAAATTACGAATCTCTATCGCCGTGCTTTGGATTTTTGCATCGTCCGAAGAGCCGATAAGGTTTGTCGATACCATTCCTATGATCATGCCTAAAATCGCCAATACGATCATTACTTCTAATAAAGTGAAACCTTTATTGTTTTTCTTCATTCTATTCACTGTAATACTCCGAATATCTAAATACCTACTAAGCTGTTCATTTGCATAATAGGCTGCAAAATAGCCATTACGATGAACACCACCATGCCCGCCATTAAAGCGACTATTAAGGGTGATAACAAGCTCATTGTCATTTTTAATTGCGCGTCCAGCTCGTTGTCTTGGTTATCCGCTGAACGTTTTAACATTTGTTCCAACTCACCGGACTTTTCACCGCTGCCAATCATGTGCAACATCATCGCTGGAAAGATCTTAGTTTGCTCCAAGGAACCTTTTAATGACGCCCCTTCACGCACATTATCCGCCGCTTCTTTTACACCATGTTTGATGTACAGATTTGTTAATACATCACCCGATATTTTCATACCATCCAAAATAGGCACAGCGCTCGACGTTAAAATACTTAACGTACGAGCAAATCGTGCGGTATTAACGCCTAATATGACTTTACCAATCACAGGTAAGTTCAATAGAGCGCGATCAAATCTAATCCGAAGTGCCGGTTTTTTCAAAGCCCTTTGTGTAACAATTAACGACAATAAAATGATGATCGCGGTAATAAAACCGTAATTGGTAATATAAGCGCTAACGGATAGCAAAAACTCGGTACTTGCCGGTAATGCTTGGTCAGCTTTGGCGATCTGTTTGACTATGTCTGGTAAAACCGTCGTCAACAAAAATCCGACAATCAACACGCCGACAGTTATTAACATAATCGGGTATATCATGGCTTGTCGTAACTGAGATTTAGTGGCTTGTCGCGCTTCGGTGTAATCCGCCAATCTATTCAACACTTCGTCTAAATGACCGGATTTTTCTCCAGCCGCCACCATAGAATAAAATAGGTGATCGAATATATGAGGGAATTCCTGCATGCCCTCGGCCAAGCTGTAACCTTCCACCACTTTTGAACGAATCGACATGATAGTACGTTTTAATTTCGGCTTGTCGCATTGTTCAGCGACCGCTAATAACGCCGCTTCAATGGTGAGTGCTGAACCAACAAGAGTCGCCAACTGACGGGTGATAAGCGCCAAATCTGATGCTGACACTTTGGCTTGAAATAAACTGAAACCCGCCGCGTTTTGTTTGTCTTTTTGACTGGCCTGATTAACTTCGATTGGCACTAAGCCTTTGTCGCGTAACTGCTGTCGTACTTGCTTGGCGGTGTCGGCTTCAATAATGCCTTTTTTGTTTTTACCTTTGGCATCAAGCGCTTTGTACTCAAACGCTGCCATTAGCTGTCCTCACGGGTAACACGCAGTACTTCACCAAGCGTCGTTTTACCAGCCAATACTTTTAACATACCATCTTCGCGGATACTTGGACTGGTGCGTCTGGCGTACTTTTCAATTGCCTGCTCGCCGTGTCCGTTGTGGATCAAATCGCGAATTTCTTCATCAACGACTAACAATTCGTGAATACCAACACGGCCACGATAACCGGAATAATTACATTTTTCACAGCCTTTCGGCTCATAAATAGAACAAGGTTCTGTCGCGGAAATTCCAAGATATTGGCGCTCTTTTTCATCCGGTTGATGTTCAACTTTACATTCATTACACAAAGTACGAACTAAACGCTGTGATAAAACGGCAAGTAAACTGGACGATAATAAAAACGGCTCGATACCCATATCTTCCATACGAGTAATCGCCCCCGAAGCGGTGTTTGTATGTAGAGTCGAAATCACCAAGTGACCGGTTAATGACGCTTGCACGGCAATTTCAGCGGTTTCCAAATCACGGATTTCACCTATCATCACCACGTCCGGATCTTGACGTAAAATCGCTCGTAACCCTCTCGCAAAGGTCATATCGACTTTAGGGTTCACTTGCGTTTGACCAATGCCCGGTAATTCATATTCCACCGGATCTTCTACCGTTAAAATATTTCGGTCTTTACTGTTGATGTCGGATAAACCAGCATACAAAGTTGTGGATTTACCCGAACCTGTTGGACCTGTGACCAAAATAATGCCGTGTGGTTTTCTAAGTAATTGGGCAAACACTTCGGTGTTTTTCTCTGTCATGCCGAGATCAACCAAGTCTAAACGCGCGTTGTTTTTGTCCAATAAACGCATTACCACACGTTCACCGTAGGAAGAGGGCATTGTTGAGACACGCACATCGATGGCACGGCCAGCAATACGCAGCGAAATACGACCATCTTGCGGAATGCGTTTTTCAGCAATATCGAGCTCCGCCATAACTTTAATACGCGATACTAACAGGGAAGCTAATTTGCGATTTGGCGATAGAACTTCGCGCAATACACCATCCACTCGGAAACGAATAACCAATCGGGTTTCAAACGTTTCTATGTGAATATCGGACGCGCCTTCTTTGATTGCTTCCGATAACGTCGCGTTGATCAACTTGATAATTGGCGCGTCATCTTCACTTTCTAATAAATCTTCGGTGCCCGGCAGTTCTTCGGCGATTGAAAACAAATCCACTTCGTTGCCGATATCTTCCATCAACTGCTGGGTTTCAGAGGCATTTCGCTGATAAGCGATTTCTAACGCGGTATCAAATTCTTGTTCTGATATGACAGTGAATTTAGGGGCATAACCAAGAAAACGACGCACTTCCACCAAAGCGTCCATACCGGTGCTTGATTTTATCAGCAAGGTCACTTCGTCTTCTTGACTGGAAATCAACACGCCAAAACGTTTGGCAAAACCAAATGGTAAGCGTTTATTGGCAATGGTTTCATTATCAAGGTTTTCGATTTCAAGCGCTGCGTTTTCTGTCGGCTCAACTTCAACAACACCTTCACTCTCAACCTTGTTAACAGCCGCTTCAACCAATGTATTTTCTTCCGTGCGTTCTAATTGCACATCTTGCGAAGAAGACATTAGCTGTCTCCTTCCACATCTTTTTGTTTTGTTGCGGGCGCTGTTTGTTCAATGTCCTTGTTTTGCTTAGGTTGACTATCGTCTAAATACTCTTCAAACGACGGCGGTAACGCCAAACTCTCATCCCACTCTTGCAGTACCGGATGATCGGTAAATGGCATTAGCGAAATACCTTCTTCATCGCGTTTGATTTGCTCAGCACGAATGTAGTTATATTTACGCATGCTTTCATCATTAATATCATTGTTTTCACTGATGATCTTAGGACGAATAAATACCATCAAATTACGTTTACGTTTAGTCGTGCCGGTTGAACGGAACAAGTGCCCCAACCATGGAATATCACCCAACAAAGGTACTTTTTGCACACTTTCTTGCACGTCTTCATCAATTAAACCACCGATAACAATGGTGCCGCCATCTTCCGCCAACACTGTGGTTTTAATTGAACGTTTATTGATGCCGACATCAACACCCGTCGCACCACTTAAACTTGAAACTTCTTGTTCAATTAGTAGCTGTACTGCGGTGCCTTCATTAATTTGTGGTGTTACATTTAACTTGATACCAACTTCTTTACGGTCAACCGTTTGGAATGGGTTGCTATTGTTACCGCCTGCTGTTGAGCCAGTCAAAATAGGAATTTCAGAACCCACTAAAATAGACGCTTCTTCGTTATCTAATGTAGTGATAGAAGGCGTTGCTAGAATGTTTGAGTTGGTATCACTTCGTACTGCTTGAATGACTGCGCCCCAACCATCTTTCACGAAACCAGTTGCAAAGCCTGTCATGCCAGAAATAACTTGCGCAAGTGCCGCTCCGTTGTCGCCTTCTATAACACGTTTAATATCTGAATCTACAGGCTGTCCAGTCGATTCAGCGATGGTAGTTCGAGTTTCCGTCACTGTTCTATCTTGAGCCGCTCTTGCGCCTGCTGCTACGTTAGTAAGTGGCGTAACACCATTATTGAATTGCGTAAACCCAGCTTCAGCGCTACCCCATTGAATACCTAAGTTAATACCTTCACTTTCAAATACTTCAACAATGATAGCTTCAACTAATACTTGCTGGCGACGAATGTCTAACTGGCGAATGATTTGTTCTAACGAACGCATCATGTCAGGCTCAGCATTAATAACTAGGGAATTGGAATCTGGGTGTGCTTGAATGGAATAATCGCGTTTGCTGGTTCGCGCACTTTTCGAAGTCGAGCCTTTGGTTTCTTGCGCTAATGAATCAGACACGCCAGTTAATACTTTGACTACTTCATCGGCTTTGGCGTATTTCAAATAATAAACTCGCGTGTTACCGGTGGTTTCGAGTTCGGCGTCTAAACGTTTAATTAGTTCAATTACTCGACTACGGGCTTGTGGCTCTCCACTGACGATCACGCTGTTAGTTCTGTCATCCGATACAATTTTAGGGATCAAAAATTCAGGCTGGTCGCCTTTGCCACTGGCTTTATAAATACTTTCGACAATACGCACAATTTCACTGGCTGAGGCAAACTCTAAACGAATGATTTCAACCTTTTGGTCGCCGGCGCGGTCAACACGATTTATGATTTCTACCAAACGATTCACACTCGCCGCTGAGCCGGTCATCATAATGACATTCGACGGATCGTAATGAACTACATGCCCAGAACCAGACTGATCACTGAATTGGCGCAATAATGGCGAAAGTTCTCGTACCGACACGTTTTTCACTTCTACGACGCGGGTCACCATTTCATCGCCAATGCCTGGGTTTTCGTCACCTACAACGGGAATCGATGAGCTTTTGGCGTCCTTGGCTTTCACCACTTTAATAATGCCGTTACCCATATCAACAACAGAAAAGCCGTACACTTGCAGCACGTTTAAGAAAAATTGATAGTACTGTTCTTCCGTTAACAAGTCGTACGAACGCACATTAACTTTACCGCGCACCGTCGGATCGATAATGATGGTTTTTTGTAAAATCTTACCAACGATATTAATGAACTCATCAATATCAGTGCCTTTAAAGTTTGGCGAATATTGTGTTGCGGCATAACCTTGAACCGGCAACCATGCCACTGACATCAAACCAGCAGCCAAAGCACCTGATAAACTAATTACACGTACTTGTCTTGTAAAAATGTTCACTACATTATTCATATTGTTGAATAATCCCATCAAACCAAACTCCAGTGGCTAAAGCGCCAAAATAATATCTATCGATGCATCGTCACGAACCACTGTGATTGTCGCTTCCGTCATCGTTTTTAATTCCGCCATAACAGACAATGCCTGTTGCATATCGGTTAGATCATAACCGTTGATAGTTGTTGCTAAGTCGTTACGTTTCAACCCTACTTCATTAAATAGTTTTGCATCTTTGCCCGGCGACAAACGGTAACCTTGCAACTGACCGTCTCGACGAAACGGTCTAATTCGAATAACGTCTAACAGCTTTTTCGGATCTTCAAATAAGCGTTGGCGTTGTTCTCTTAATTCTTGTGATAGCTCAATATTTTCTCGTTGATCGAGACGCTTTTTATCAACCGGCTCTTTAGCTTCAACCCTTGGCGCCGCCGGTGCAGGTCGTTCTTGAATAAGGCTTGCACGATCTACTTTATTATCTGTACCTGGAATAGTGGTTGAAAACTCGATGCCATCCAACATAAGCGTTTCATAACGACCCGATACATAAAGTATTACGCGGTCAATGAATATCTGATAAACAGAAGCATTCGTGCCATCGATTTTTTCATCTACACCATAAGTATTTTGCCCTTTGGAACTGTCGATGATCGCCACACTGCTTTTAGAAAGTGGATCGTTTGCATCGGCCACTAAACCGGTCAAAGTGACATTCAAGCGGGTTTTAGGCGCCGATTTAGCGTTATCAACTTTCGGTTTAACCACTGGCTTTTGCTGATTTACTTTTCCAAACAAGTTTAAAGACAGCAATGAGGTAACATCGGTTTCTGCAGAGGAACTTGAGTTTGAGGCAGGCGCGTACGATGGCACAGTAACACTGCCATTAGTAGATTCTACAGGAACAAGTTGCCAAACGATGGTTGAAGAAACATAGGCAAGATAAACCACCATGATCACGGCTAATAGATTGCTAAGCTTTTGGTGAGGCAACTTACGTATTGTTATATCGAGTTGCTCAAAAAAGCGAGTGGACTCCATTAAATCTAAACTCCAGTGTGACTTAATTAATCACTTTAATTATTTATGTAACGTTAAAAATACAATCTGAAATTGCAAGCCACCGAGTATAACCTTACAAATGGCTAAAAATCACTACTTATGCTAAATTCGACGCGTTTTTTCTGTTATTATTTTTCACTCATTTTTTTACAGTAACATTATCGATGACTGATCAAAAAGCCGATAAAAAAATACGCCTTGATAAATGGCTCTGGGCTGCGCGATTTTACAAAACGCGCTCAATAGCTACTGACATGATCAATGGCGGAAAAGTTCACTATAATGGCCAACGCTGCAAAGCATCAAGGCCAGTTGAAGTTGGCGCAATGGTAAAACTGCGACAAGGTTATGATGAAAAAACCGTTGAAGTAATGCAACTTTCCGATAAACGACAGAATTTCACCATTGCTCAAACACTTTATAAAGAAACAGAGCAAAGCATTGCACATCGAGAGTCTGAAAGTTTAGCGCGCCAGCAAAGTGCAGCGTTTTCTCCGAGACCGGATTCTAAGCCAGATAAAAAACAAAGACGTAAACTCATTAACTTTAAAAATTCAGATTCTTTTGAATAATTAATTAGAGCACCCAATGACCACAGCAAATCAAGACTTACTACACCGTTATATATTCGAACAACGCCACGTGCGTGGTGAATTAGTTCAAGTGACTGACAGCTTTAACGAAATGCTGAAAAACCACAATTACCCTGACGTAGTTGAACGCGTTTTAGGAGAGCTATTAGCCGCGACCAGTTTGTTAACAGCCACGCTAAAATTCGAAGGTGATATCAGCGTACAAATTCAAGGGGATGGCGCGTTAAATTACGCAGTAGTTAATGGCAATCACAAACAGGAAATGCGTGCCGCCGCCAAGTTCAGTGACGATATCAAAGATGGCACTATTCCAGAGTTGATAGGCTCTGGTTTTATGGTGATCACGATTTCTCCAGACGATGGTGAACGTTATCAAGGGGTTGCAGAACTTTCAAAAGATTCACTGGCAGAGTGCATAGAAAATTACTTTGAAACATCTGAGCAGTTAAAAACTCGAGTTTGGTTAGCAACCGAAGTTACGGAACAAAGTCGCAAAGCGGCAGGTATGTTATTGCAAATACTACCAGTGGAAGAAAGCGCAGTTGACGACTTCACCCACCTTGAAGCATTAACAAATACCATTACTGATGATGAATTATTAAACTTACCAGCAAAACAAGTATTAACCCGTCTTTATCACGAAGACAATCCAGTACTGTTTGAACCTCAACCAGTCACCTACAAATGTGGCTGCTCGCGAGAAAAAACCGGTGAAGCGATATTAAAATTAACCTATGACGACGCATTAGATTTAGTCGCTGAACGTGGAAATATCGAAATTATCTGTCAATTTTGTTTGACTCAATATTTGTTTGATGAGATTGATGTTAAAACGCTATTCCAAGGAACGAATGGCTTAGAAAATCAAAACCCTACCTCCATAAACTAAAGTTTAGGAACATTAATTAAATGAATAACACATTAAAAACCATAGGATTATCTGCGGTTCTGGCATTTACTGCCGCATGTTCGCAGACCGACTCAAAGGCTGAGCAAAGCGTTAGTGTTGAAAAACACCGCATTAAATCGCATTTAGAATTTCTTGCTAGCGATTACTTAGAAGGGCGAGACACCGGTAGCCAAGGCTATGAAATAGCTGCTCAGTATGTTGCGTCTGAATTCCAAAAACTGGGCTTAACGCCGGCTGGAACTGAAGGTTACATGCAGCGTGTACCTTTCCGCCGTGCATATTTAAACCAACAAAGCACTGAAGCTGTGATCCACACAGATTCTGGTGAGATTGAACTTAAATACCCTCAAGATTACATGATGAGCACATTAACCAACACTACGGAAGCTAGTGTAAAGGCAGAAGCGGTTTTTGTTGGTTACGGTTTAATTGCTGATAAGTACGATTACAACGACTACAAAGATATCGATGTAAAAGGCAAAATCGTTGTTACTTTAAGAGGCAGACCTGAAAGCTGGCCTTCTGAAGAAGGGGCACATTTAGCGTCTGGCACTGAAAAAGCAAAACACGCTGCTGACCGCGGTGCTGTAGGCCTAATTACCCTGCATACGCCTAAACGTGAAAAAGTGCGTTCGTACACAACCTCGTTAAATTACTTAGGTACTCCATCACTAAGATGGCTAGACGAAAACGGAAATCCACATGGTGTTCGTCCGGAATTAAAAGTTGGCGCTTATTTAAATTTAGAAGCTGGTAAAAAGCTATTTGCTAATGCAGATACGCCACTTGAAGAAATCTTCGCATTGGATACTGATAACAAACCAATCCCTAGCTTTAATTTGAACACCAGCATTGAATTAGCGGCTAAGTCTCGTCACGAAGAAATTTCTTCGCCTAATGTAGTAGCAATACTGCCTGGTTCAGATCCAAAACTAAAAGATGAGTACGTAGTGCTAACAGCACACTTAGACCATATTGGTTTAGCAAAAGACGTTACTACGAAAGATCGTATTAATAACGGTGCCATGGATAATGCTTCTGGTGTGTCTGTATTGTTAGAAACTGCTCGTGTACTTGCTAGCTCAGAAGCGCCTCGTCGTTCAGTGTTATTCACCGTTGTTACTGGTGAAGAAAAAGGCCTATTAGGTGCCAACTATTTTGTTAACAACCCAACAGTGCCGTTAAACGCTATGGTAGCAAATGTGAACTTAGACATGCCTGTGTTGTTATACGACTTTGCTGATGTTATTGCGTTCGGCGCAAACCATAGCTCAATGGGTAACATTGTAGAAACGGCAGCAGGTCAATTAGGAATTGGTTTAAGTCCAGATCCAATGCCAGAACAAGCAATATTCACTCGCTCAGATCACTACAATTTTGTTAAAAAGGGCGTTCCTTCTGTATTTTTGATGACTGGTTTCAAATCAAAAACTGAAGGTGAAGATGGCGGAAAAGTATGGGGTGAGTTTTTTGCAAATCACTACCACAAACCTACTGATTCTCTAGACTTGCCAATCAATTACGACGCAGCGAAAATGTTTGCTGACGTAAATATTCGTATAGCCTTAACTGCGGCGAATCAAGACGAAAGACCTTATTGGTTAGAAGATAGCTTCTTTGGTCAAACGTTCGCGCCAAAAGACTAATAACGAACAGAATGTCCCGTCCTAAAATAAGTTGACGGTTTTTTTTAAAGGCCAGTGATTTTATCATTGGCCTTTTTCGTTATGCACTTGGTTAGGTGTTTTCATTCCTAAACTTAAGTGCGGTCTTATTT
>JABXID010000200.1 GCA_013373245.1 Gammaproteobacteria bacterium | reverse complement strand
GTTGGTTAGAATACCGGCCTGTCACGCCGGGGGTCGCGAGTTCGAGTCTCGTCCGTTCCGCCATTTCCTTTGAAGTTTCTCAGATTTAATATCCCTTAAGTCCATATAGTTCGATTGCTAGAACTCGCGACGGGTCGCACTCTTTGTGTTAGATCATGAGTCTCGTCCGTTCCGCCATTTTTGCATGGGTGCTTGCCACAAATTCATCACATTTTTGTCATTGTTTATTACTTGCCATCTCAAATGTTTTAACTCAATATCAGTTGCTCAATTACGTTCTATTTTGATTTTTGAACGACTCATAAATGGTGCATAACAATAGATGTTGAAACGACTCGTTCTTTTATATTTATTTATGGTATTACTCTGCAATCCGGGGAGTATAGACGCTAAAGCTTCGGACAATGAAGTTATGCTTCACGACTCAAACGGTCGTATGTTGGCAGAAGTGTCAGGAATGGCAGTTAGCGAGCATTTATTATTCTTTATTGAACAGCGTCTAGATATTCTATATTTCTTGGAAAAAGAAACACTTCGAGCCGCTTTTCATAATAAAAGTGAGACAGTGCGCTTAAAGTCCGCCGTATTGACCGGTGCACTGCCAAATAGGAAAAGTTGGGAAGCTGTCACAGTAGTTAACATGGGGGATGAGCATAGGTTGTTTTTATCTCATGAATATGACGGTGATGGAGATGTTCATCAGGTTTATTCGGCAGGTATACAACTTCACGAAAATAATATCACGCTTGGTGAAATTGGCACATTGGGTAAGGCTCTGCCTTTTTCGAATGATAAAAAAATTCCAATGAAGCGACGCGCAAATTATGGTTATGAAGCTTTGGTTTGGCTTCAGGAAGATAGTAAGTTGCTAGTTGTGCCTGAATTGGCCCAGCAGGACATTATTTTAATCGACAATAAAAAACAGCAAAACTATCAAATTGAACGTCACTTATATCGTCTGTCTGACGCTGCACAGGCCTCAAATCAATGCGTCGTATTTACTTCGTTTTGCCATCCGAGCGATTACAGCTGCAAAAAAAATAATGATGATTCCAAATTGACTTTGGTGTCGGCAAAAGTGAATAACGGCCAACTTCAATTTGTTGACGAACTCGATATTTCAGAAAAGTACTTAGCGTTGGGATTCGATCCTGCCATTTCAATGAGTTCTAAAAAAACAAGGTTGTTTAACGCAGAAGCTATTGTGCTTTTCGGTAGTGGTTTTTTACTGGCTAATGACAATAACCCACAAGGGCTAGCGCGCAGCGTAGTGCGTTATTTCCCGAACTTATCTTTAAATTCGGATAGTTGTAAATTTCAATAGTTGGCATCCTAATTCGATTAATAAAATATAGCTGCCCATCAACCAAATCCCATACTTCCGACAAAACCTGTAATTCGCCTAAACTTACTTGTAGCCACAATCAAAATTTTTGACTATGGTGGTTTTCAGCAGTTATGTTGATATACCAATATAAATCCTACAAACCTAGTCAAGGGGAACCACTTATGCGTCGACTCGCATTAAGCACCACTGCTTTGAGCATCGCCATTTTGTCTGGCTGTTCAGGCAACGAATCACAAGATCCATTTGTATCTTATGACAAAAACCCGTATCCAAGTACTTATCAAGCATCAGAGCAAATGACCGTATTAATTACAGGCGCAACAGTGCTTGACGGTTTAGGCGGAAAACTCGAATCAGCCGATGTACTTCTTGAAAATGGCGTTATTAAAGCAGTTGGACAGGGTATCGACGTTGGCAATGCAAAAGTGATTGATGGTACCGGAAAATATGTAACGCCAGGTATTATCGACGTGCACTCGCATTTAGGGGCTTATCCAAACCCGTCTGTAGAGTCTCATCAAGACGGTAACGAAATGACACACCCTGTGACAGCAGAAGTATGGGTAGAGCATTCAGTTTGGCCTCAAGATCCTGGATTTGAAACGGCAAGAGCTGGCGGTATTACAACACTTCAAATTTTACCAGGTTCTGCAAACTTGATTGGTGGTCGAAGCGTCACGTTGAAAAATGTTTCAGCTCACACCATGCAAGCGATGAAAATGCCAGACGCGCCATACGGATTAAAAATGGCGTGCGGTGAAAACCCGAAACGTGTTTATGGTGGTCGTAAAGAAGCACCTTCAACTCGTATGGGTAATATGGCGGGTTATCGTATGGCTTGGTCTGAAGCTACTGAATATAAGCGTGCTTGGGACAAATATGAAAGTGATTACAAAGCGGGTAAAAACGTTCAGGCACCAGAGCGTGACTTTACTTTAGACACTTTAGTTGGCGTATTAGAAGGCGATATCAAAATTCATAATCACTGCTATAAAGCAGAAGAAATGGCGATGATGATCGACCTGTCAAAAGAGTTTGGTTATCACGCGGGTACATTCCATCACGCAGTTGAAGCATACAAAATTGGTGACTTGTTAGCTGAAAACAAAGTGTGTGCGGCAATGTGGCCAGATTGGTGGGGCTTTAAAATGGAAGCCTACGACATGATCCAAGAAAACGCGGCCGTTGTTGACTCTTACCAAAACTCTTGTGCTGTTGTGCATTCTGATTCAGATACAACCATTCAGCGCCTTAACCAAGAAGCGGCAAAAATTATGTTCAGAGCTAATGAAAATGGTTTTGATATTAGTGAAGAGCATGCAATCAGCTGGATCACTTCAAACGCAGCAATCTCCTTGGGCATCGAAGATAAAACTGGCTCGTTACAGGCTGGCAAACAAGCGGATGTAGTTATTTGGAATCAAAGCCCATTCAGTGTTTATGCGAAGGCTGAGCAGGTATTTATTGATGGTGCGAAAGTATTTGATGTGAATGATCCTGAATATCAAGCGCAAAGCGATTTTTTACTTGGTCAACAATAAGGAGACGACGATGAAATCATTTAAATTTAGTTTATTAGCGGCGTCTCTATTAGCTTCTTCTTCAGCATTTGCTGCATCGGTAGCTATTAAGAACGCGACTATATTTACCGCCAGTGAAAAAGGTACACTGGAAAATGCCAGCATTGTTTTTGAAGACGGTGTGATCACAGCTGTTAATCCGGCGACTTTGTCAGCCGATACTATTATCGATGCCAAAGGAAAGTTTGTAACACCTGGTTTTATATCAGCGATGAATCAAATTGGTTTGGTGGAAGTTGGTGCGGTTTCAACCTCGCGTGATGCAAGTCCTAAAAAAGCAGATATTACATTTGATCCATCTTATGGATTTAACCCAGAATCGTCTTTGATCCCGTTTGCTCGTAAAGCGGGCATCACACGCAGCGTAGTAACGCCGTTCAGCTGGGGAGAAACGTTTCACGGTCAGGCATTTTCTGTCCTAATGAACTCGGAGTTTAATAGTATCGTCGATACAAAAACCGCAGTTGTTGTGACTTTTGGTGCAGCTAGCAAAGATTCTCGTGCTTCAAGCATATTAACCTTGATTGATAAGTTAAAAGGGCAGCAAGCTAAGCTGGAAAAAGCCAGTGACGATGCTGAAAAATCTGATAAAAAGCCGAGCGAAGAAGAAAAGTTACTTACGGCATTATTGAATGGCGAAGTACCGCTGGTTGCTGGTGCGTCGAGAGCTTCTGATATTTTGCATTTGATAAATATCAAAAAAGATTTTGGCGTTGACGTAATCATTTCAGGTGGTAAAGATGCGGCAAAAGTTAAGACTCAGTTGGCAGAAGCAAAAGTACCCGTCATGATTAGTGTACTGGATAACTTACCGGGGAATTTTGATTCTCTTGGCGCTGGTTTAACGACAGCGGGTGAATTGGAAAAAGCAGGTGTCGAGGTTATGTTTATTAACACCGACAGCCATATGATCCACAACTTACGATTTGATGCAGGCAACGCCGTTTCTTACGGAATGTCGGTCGATGGTGCGGTTGCCGCGTTAACTTCCAATGTTGCAAAAGCGTTTAATATGGATTCAGGTGTATTAGCTAAAGGCAAACCTGCTGATGTTGTGCTTTGGAGTGGTGACCCATTAGAACTGAGCTCTTATGCACAAAGCGTTTGGATTAATGGCGAAAAAGTTTCAACTGAAGCTCGTCATGATAAATTGCGTGATCGTTACACTTCAAAAGATGCTAAACGCAGAGGTTATATCAAACCATAACTTGATGTAACTATTACATAAAATACAAAGCCGCGAGTATTCACTTGCGGCTTTTTTTATTGGAGCTACAAATTGGCATTATCTCATTGAGACAGCAATTGAGCCCCTTTAATAATTAATGGGTATAAATGGTCAGTTGTAAATTAGTATTTTCTAATATATTATTTTTTGCATTAGAAATTACTAATTAATAGAGGTGATGTTATGTCATTGGAAAGAGCACTTACTGCATTTGCTGGTTTTATGGTTTTATTGTCGGTTGCTTTGACGGCGTTTGTTCATGAGAACTTTGTATGGTTTACAGTATTTATTGGCCTGAATTTATTTCAACAAAGTTATACAGGTTTTTGTCCAGCAACCATGATCATGAAAAAGTTCTTTGGCTTTAAAACGGAAGCAGAACTAGCTTTATCAAAATAATAAAACTTTACTTTTCAGACAAAGCTTTAAGCGCTTGTTTAGTTTTGTCTGGAAAGTCGGTGAACAGCCCATCGATGGCGAGTGTTTCCACATATATTTTCACCATATCTTCGTACGAAGTTGCAAAACTAGCTATGCGTTCTGGATCGGCTCTGAAAGTATAAGGGTGAACTTCTAGACCTTCATTATGAGCTTTTTTGACCATATCTGAGACAGATAACTTTCCGTTGTTTTTATCCTGCTGAATCAACATTGATTTCCAAGGACCAATGCCGTCCGCATACTTTGCAATTTTAGTCATTGCTGTTTCTTCAAACATCCAGTCATAAGAATAGTGCACCAGTTCGTTATGTTTCATTTCATAAGTTTCTTGCCACGAAGTTTCAGCAATTAATTGAACTAACTTTATGTCCATACTCAACTGAGGCAGAAGTTGGTACTTAACTCTTTGCAGTTCATTGGCGTCAAAACTTTGCAAGTAAACACGTGAAGACTTTGTGGAGTAACCGAATGCCTTCAGCGTTTGTAATACTGCTAAACTGATGTCTTTACCTTCGTTTAAATGAAACCAAGGGGCTTTAATTTCGGGGTAAATCCCAACCGTTTTTTTCATCGAAGCATTGAGTCCTTGAATTAATTCAATTTCTTCTGCAAAGGTGTGAATTGAAAAGTGTTGTTTTTCAATGGGAAAACGATTTGGATAAACAGCGATACGATTGTTATTGGTGTCAAGTGTCGTTCGCTCATGTGCATTGAGTTGTTTTAGTTCAGCTAACGTAAAGTCAATGACATAAAACTTACCGTCAGTCCGTTGGCGGTCAGGAAACTTGCTAGCCACGTCGGTCGTGGCATCTAGGGTTAAGTCGTGCAAAACGACCAAATGCCCATCTTTGCTCATTACTACATCTTGTTCGATGTAATCTGCCCCCATGCCAAAGGCGAGGGCTTTTGCTTCAAGCGTGTGTTCTGGTAAATAACCACTGGCACCTCGGTGGGCGATGACCAGTGGTTGCTCTTTAAATTTAGGCGGATAAATGGCAGTAAGGAAAATAACGGTTGATAAAACAGCTACTGAAACAATGATCAATATGAGTTTTTTCATCGCGATCTCCTTAGCTATTTATTTATGCATTTGACGTTATTCCGCCTCAGCCCAAGTTTGAATGGCGTCTTCGACGGTAAATTTACCCTCTAACAATGCTCTACCTAAAATGATGCCGCTTGGAGTCGCATTTTCATCACCAGAGCCAACCAATGACGGTTTAAGCTGTTTTATGTCGTCTAAGCAGCTCATACCGCCAGACGCTTGCCAGCTGATGTTAGGGAAGCGCTCAGCCAATTCCTTATAAAGCAATTGATTAGGCCCTTGCAACGTTCCGTCTTTACTGATGTCGGTGCAAAGTACGTGTTTTAAACCAACCGTTAAAAAGTCTTCAAGCACCGCTTCTAATTCAACGCCTGAATTTTCTTGCCAGCCGTGAGTGGCAATCGACTTTTTACCCTCTGCATCTATATTAACATCCAGTGCTAGTACAATGGCTTCTGAACCATATTTGCTCACCCAACTTTTAACTAGCTCAGGTTCTTTTACAGCTAACGAACCTATGACAACACGGCTAACTCCAACATCTAACAATTGTTTAACATCGTCTTCACTGCGAATGCCGCCGCCTGCTTGAAACTTCATAACGCCGGTATCAACCATTTCTTTGATCAAGGTTAATTGGCGCTTTGAGGTATCTTTGGCCCCGGTTAAATCAACGATATGTAACCAGTCTGCACCTTGCGCGGCATAATCTTTTACTAAATCTACTGGTGATACTTTGTATTCGGTTTTTTGCCCGTAATCACCCTGATATAAACGAACGACACTGCCGTCAATGAGATCTATTGCTGGAATAAGCATTAGTTGTATTTTCCTATTCTGTTATTTTTATTTTAATCGTTCGACAGTTACATTTTTATGAAATTGGCAAGTAACTGTGCGCCTGCTTGGCCGCTGCGTTCTGGATGAAACTGCACGCCATAAAAATTATCTTTGGCAATGGCGGCAGAAAACGCCTGACCGTACTCACAGCTAACCAAGGTGTACTCCGATAAAGGAGCACAAAAACTGTGAACAAAGTAGAAAAACGTACCGTCTTCGATACCATCAAATAACGGACTGTTATTTTCGGTTTTAATTTGGTTCCAACCCATATGAGGTAAAACTAAGTCACCCACTTGCATGCGTTTTATTTGGGTGGGTATTAGGTTTAAGCATTCAACATTGTTGTTACTGTCGATGGCTAAATGGCTACCGGGCGATTCTTCCGACAGTTCAGTCATTAGCTGCATACCCAAACAAATACCTAACACGGGTTGAGTGAGCGACTGAATGAGTTCCACCAACTGTTTTTGTTTGATACTGTTCATGGCCGCAAACGCAGAACCAACCCCTGGTAATAGCACTTTGTCAGCGGCTTTTATCACGGCCGGTTCATCAGATACGGTCACCGCAACGCCAATACGCTCAATGGCAAATTTAACCGATGAGATATTCGCACAGCCAGTATCAATGATAACGACTTTTTGTTCGGTATTTATCTGCGTCGACATCTAAAGTGCTCCTTTAGATGACGGTAATACATCACCTTCCACTTTAATGGCAGCGCGTAACGCTCGACCAAACACTTTAAACAAACCTTCTACTTGATGGTGAGCGTTGCCTTCGGTGATGGAAAGGTGCAAAGTTAAGCCCATCGCTTGCGCTAATGAATAGAAGAAGTGTTCGACCATTTGAGTCGACATCTCACCGACACGCTCTTGGCTAAACTCAGCGTTAAACACCAAATACGGACGACCAGAGATATCCAATACCGCTTCTGCTTTACATTCATCCATGGGCAAGCTAAAGCCAAAACGACCTATACCACGTTTGTCGCCAAGCGCTTGTTTTAAGGCGGTACCAAGTGCTAAAGCGGTATCTTCAACAGAGTGGTGATCGTCAATATGTAAATCACCGTCGGTGGTTAATTTCATATAGAAACCACCGTGGGTGGAGATTTGATCTAACATGTGATCAAAAAAGCCAATGCCAGTCGAGATTTCTGCTTTGTTGGTATCGTCTAAATCGACAAAGACATTGATGTTGGTTTCAGAGGTTTTCCTGTTCACCGTTGCTTGACGTTTGTTGTCATTTAACACTTTTTCAATGGCCAACCAGTTGAGTGTTTCTGGGTTGTATTGAAAACTCTTAATGCCCATATTTTCTGCCAACTGAATGTCGGTAATACGATCGCCAATGACGTAGGAGTCAGTAAAGTCCACGAAGCCGTTTTGCAAATAGTCTTTGACCAGACCAAGTTTTGGCTTGCGACACGTACAATTGTCTTCGTCAAAATGCGGGCAAATTAATACATCGTCAAATTTGACGCCTTGCGATTCAAAGATGTGCATCATTTTATCGTGCGGTAAGTCAAAGTCCGCTTGTGGGAATGAATCTGTGCCTAATCCGTCTTGGTTGGATACCATCACCAATTTGTACCCCTTGGCTTGTAAACGGGTTAAAACCGGGATCACCATAGGTTCGAATACGAGCTTTTCTAATGTATCCAACTGTTTATCTACCACAGGCTCTTCAACTAACGTGCCGTCGCGGTCAATGAATAATATTTTTTGTTGTTTGCTCATAATGTTTGTTCTACTTCACTGAAAATTTGTTGTACTTGCGCCATTTGTTCGGTGTTGCCAATCGACACTCGAACGGTACTGCCCAACATGACTTGTTTCGACTGGTCACGCAATAAAATGTGTTGTTTGCTAAACGTATCCATCACTTGTTGTGACGTCATGTTTTGCTTGAGTTTTAATAACACAAAGTTGGTTTGCGAGGGATAAACACTCTCGACAAAACTTAACGTCTTAGCGAATTCGATAAAGTCGTCACGCAAGCTGTTCAATTGACTGACTTTGTCCAACATCCAAACTAAACCGTCGTTAGACAGGCTATTAGTTGCAATTTGTGCCACAGGCGCTGGCACCGGATAAGGGGCGATGACTTTTTTAAGTGCATCTATGATGTCGGTATTTGATAAGGTAAAGCCACAACGCAATCCTGCTAAACCAAAGGCTTTAGATAGGGTACGTAATACCACTAGATTGTCGTATTGGTTTATAAGCTCAATGACAGACGCTTCAAGACAAAACTCGATGTACGCCTCATCGGCAACAACAATAGCCTTGCCTTGTGCCGCTTCAATAACCGCAATTAAATCATCACGTTTAATGATTTGGCCGGTTGGGTTATTGGGGCTGCAAACAAACACGATTTTGACCTTGTTGGACACTTCATTGATTTGTTTAACCACTTCATCGACGTTTAACTGAAAATCATCCAGTGCGTTTACTTTAATGATATTGGCTTGGTTGGTTTCTGAACTAATTGCATACATGCCGTAGGTTGGCGGGCAAATCAATACCGAGTCATTGGTTTCGCAGAAAGTACGAATTAACAATTCAATGCCTTCATCTGCGCCACGAGTTGCCAATACTTGTTGATTTGTCACTTTAGCGTACTTGGCATACGCGTTAATAAGTGGTTCTGGCTGGAAATCAGGATAACGATTATACAACGCCGGGTTTATTTTGATGTCTGGCAAATATGGATTTTCGTTGGCGTTTAACCATGCGGTTTCGACTTCGCTGCTGTCCGACATTTTGAATAAACGTCGTGCTGATTCATAAGGCTTTAACGCTTTTAAATTATTGCGAATCAACTGTTCAGCGAGGCTTGGTGCATTTACATTAGAGTCAGTCATTTATTCCGCTCCTTCTTGCGCAAGTTGCTCCATGCGTAACTTAACGGCATTTCTATGAGCGTCTAAACCTTCTGCTGCTGCCAATGTCATAATGGCAGGGCCAATGTTTCTCATACCTTGTTTAGTGACCGTTTGCACGGTGAACTTACGACTAAAATCCGCCAAATTAAGCGAACTTAAGGTTTTCGAATAACCATAAGTTGGTAAAACGTGATTGGTACCACTGGCATAATCGCCGGCACTTTCAGGAGTGTAGGCACCGACAAAAATAGATGCTGCGTTATCAAGTTCTGGTAATAACTCTTGTGCGTTATCCGTTTGCACAATTAAGTGTTCAGGCGCGTATAAGTTGCTGACTTCAACCGCCTGCGCAATGGATTCAGTTAAAATTAAACTCGAGTTGGACAGGGCTTTTCTGGCGATATCCGCACGAGGTAACTCGCTGAGTTGTTGCTCAATCGCTTGTTGTGTTAGCGCAATTAAATCCGCGGAGTCACTGACTAAAATAACTTGCGAGTCTGGACCGTGTTCCGCTTGAGATAATAAATCTGCTGCGACAAACGCCGGGTTAGCATTGGCGTCAGCTATCACTAACACTTCAGAAGGGCCTGCTGGCATATCGATAACCGCGCCTTGAGCGTCGTTGTTCACTTGTTGTTTTGCTTCGGTGACAAAACTGTTGCCAGGGCCATAAATTTTATCGACTTTGGCAATCGACTCTGTGCCATAGGCCAACGCTGCTATCGCTTGCGCGCCACCGGTACGATAAATTTCGGTGATTCCGCAAAGTTTTGCGGCGTACAAAATTTCCGGCGTAATACTGGCAAAATTGTTTTCACTGGTATCAGGCGGAGTGCAAAGCACTACACGCTCACAACCCGCAATTTGTGCTGGCACACCCAACATTAATACGGTAGATGGCAGTGGTGCGCTGCCTCCAGGGATATACAAACCAACGGCTTTGATTGCGCGAGTAATTAATTGACAAGTCACGCCTTCGGTTGTTTCTACCGTTACATCTTGGCTGACTTGAGCTTGGTGAAATCGTTTAATGTTGGCGTAAGCCAATTCAATCGCGGCTTTTTCTTCGTCGCCCAGCTTTGCTAATGAGGACTCTGCTAACGCATTCGGGATCGCGATTTGATCAAGTTCCACACCGTCAAATTTTGCGGTTAGTTCCTTGATAGCTTTGTCGCCTTCAGTACGAACACGTTGAATCAAATCAGCGACGGTGTCGGTCAAACTTTGTTTATTTGACATGACAGGGCGTTGCAGTACTTGCGCACGCTCCTGCTCAGTTAATTGTTGCCAAACGATCACGGTCTTACCCCATCATTTTTTCAATTGGCATTACAAGGATAGACGTACAGCCTAATGCCTTAAGTTGCTCCATGGTTTCCCAGAATAAGTTTTCTTTACTCACCACGTGGATCGCAACTTGATCGTCGTTGCCAGACAGTGGCAATACGGTTGGATTTTCAGCACCCGGCAATAAGCCTTTCACTTGCTCTAGTTCATTTTTAGGCGCGTGTAACATAATGTATTTAGATTCTTTCGCTTGCATTACGCCGTTGATACGCGGCAATAATGTATCAACTAATTTTTGTTTCTCATTAGTTAAAGCTTCAGACTTTTGAATTAACACCGCTTTAGATTTGAAAATTTCGAGCGCTTCGTAAAGTCCATTGGCGTCTAGCGTTGCGCCCGTAGAAACCAAATCACAAATAGCATCGGCGATGCCAGCTCTTGGTGCGACCTCTACAGAGCCCGTTAACATAACGGTTTGTGCGCTAACACCTTGCTCTTTTAAATAACGTTTTAACAACTGAGGATACGTAGTTGCGATGCTTTTGCCTTCGAACGACTGTACATCTTTGTATTCGAACTCATTGGGTACTGCAATCGATAAACGACAGCCACCGTATTCTAAACGTTTTAATTGAATGTATTCTGCAGGCTCGCCCGCGGCGATACGCTCTAGCATTTTTTCTTCAAGTTCGTTTTCGCCGATAAAGCCTAAATCAGCGATACCATCCATTACTAATCCTGGAATATCGTCGTCACGAACTAATAATAAATCGATAGGCAAATTGGTTGAGTGCGCAATCAACAGTCGGTCACGGATGGAGAGTTTTACGCCGATGGCCTTTAACAGTTTAAGTGACTCATCACTTAAACGCCCTTTCTTTTGAACTGCAATTCTTAATCTTGATTTATCTGTTGTCATGTTTTTATCCATTTACCCTTTATATACGAAAAAACCCCAGAGCTTTTGCCTCCAGGGTTCTATTTATTTTTTGCTTGGAGGCTTTCAGTTAATAGCCTCCAGCGAAATAAGCTGAACACTATCTCGTTGGAATATGATGATGAAGCCACGCGTTTGTTATTGTCATTTTGTAATTCACTTATTTCTGCTCATTAGAGTTATTATTCAAATTAAGCCTATCGCGATTAAATTTCAACCTTTGACTTATAAAAAAATTAAATATTATTCAAACAAATCGTATATTGGTCGATAGGTGTTTAATTAATGAACAATTTGGCGTTTTTGATGTCAAAGGATTATACCCAGTTTCATAAAGTGGGGAATAGGATAAAGTTATGGTTGATGTAATTTATAATGCTATAAGGCGGCCGGTGGCGAATGAACCTTCTCAGAAGGATAGGTATCGTGTAGGTCGTACAGAAAAAGACGCTAAAGCTAAAGTAGTGGATGACGATGATGCTAAAGAGGGTAAGACTCAGAAGCAAGTTGTTGAGTCATACAGCGATCGTGAAGATGAAACTTCGTTGGATGAGCGTTTATCGCAAGAAAAACCAAATGGCAAAGGTAAGTATCTAGATAAAGACGGTAAAGAGCATTTAGATATTTTTGTTTAATACTAAAATTTATGGCCAATCGTTCAATTGGTCGCCAATGTGTTTATTTTGAAGATATTTGAGGGTTTCGTTTTAGCCACTGTTGATGAGCTTGTTTTAGTTTTTTCAAAGTTTCTGGGTTGACGTTTTTATTGATCGCCATGCAAGCATCAAGTTGTTTGTCGTAATCCAAAGAGTAGACTTTTTTCACTGTATTTCGTGCAATTGATTTTTCAGCTAATTCAGTGTTAATTGCGTTTTCTGTTTCGACTATGATGTCCACTCGTTTTCGCAACAACCTCTCGATACTATTGTCGTTTGTACTAACCAACTGTAAGTTTTCTCCAACCACAAACCCCGACTCAATGAGCAAGTGCTGAGGGTATGACTCTTCTGTAATTGCAACGCTATATTGTTTTAACTCTTCCAACGAATTAATTGAAATGTCACGGTTACTCAAAGCATAAAACGAGTTGGTGATTTTGGTCGAAATAGGGCACAGCCAATGAAACTTCTGCTCACGCTCAGGGGTTTTGAAAATAGTAAAAAGGAGGGTGTTTGAATCTCGTTGCGTCTGTAACAATGCGTTTTTCCAATTATGAATGTATATTTCATAGGGCAGTTGAGACAAAGTCATTATTTCGTGAACTGCCTCGGTATTAGAGCCAACAATGTCTCCATCCGCATTTTTATAATTAAATGGAAACCATTGCTCTGTTAACACCGACAGTTTATTCGAATGGCTCGGATGATTTGCTTGCACTATTGGGGACATTAGCGACAAAAGGCAAATAACAATTGGCATATAACACAACAACGTCTTTGCTTTGCTATCGATGAATATCATTAAAACCATCCAAACATTACATTATGTTGATAAAAATAAGCGGTAATTAAAAATTGACCGAAGGTGTTTAAACCATTTCTAGTCGCAACTTTAACCTCAATTCTATATCAACTTTGTTGATATCTTAATCGAATTAACAATTTTTACTGGCAGTAAAGTTAATTTGCTACCAGTTATTCATTCTGTATGACAGATCATTAAGTTGAGAAACGGGCAAAAAATTTACCAGCAGATGTTACTCTAAAGCTTAATTCATTGTATGATTGCCTGCTTGTTAATTATTCAAAGAAAAGACAATGTATATAGCGCTAAAACATCTTCATCTGACATTGGTTTTAATTAGTATTTCACTATTTTTTTATCGTTTTGTAAGCAGTAAGTTAATGGCGAAATCGCTGCCTAAACCTTTGAAGATTTTGCCACATGTTGTCGACACCTTTTTGTTATTAAGCGCAGTTGGTTTGTGTATCGTGCTTAAACAATATCCTCTGGTTAATGACTGGCTCACACTTAAAGTGTTGTTTGTAATTGGTTATATCATTGCTGCTTTGTTTGCCATGAAGGCTCAAGTTAAAACAAAGAGTGTCGGTTTTGCAATTGTTGCGGTTCTATGTGTGTTATTCGCAGCAAAAGTAGCTGTAATGAAAACTGCATTTTAGTAATTGAAATTTCGATAATCAGCACCACTTTATTTCACGCCCCAAAAGTTTTACCAAATACGAGAAGTTAAAAATTTATGTCTGCAACTTGGTTATTCCAGTCCAACGAAACGAACAATTTACTGACGGAAGTTCTAGCTTTCGAGCAGAGTTGGCAGAATGAATTTGAGTTAGCTGACATCAACGAAGAGTTACTTAGGTTGGAACAAGCTTTAATTCAAGGTGTTAATCAGACCTTGGATAAACAAAAGCTGCTGTACCAAGCTATCGATTATTTAATTGACGATTTAGGCTTCACCGGACCTGGCTTGCAAATGTTGCCTGAATCTTCGTTATCAAATGTCAGCTTTTGTATAATGCACAAAACGGGTGATGAAATTACTTTGTCGGTTATATTTTGTCATTTACTTAAATCGCTAGGTTTTGAAGCGTTAATTTCTGAATTGCCAGAAGGAATTGCTTTAGCAGTTCGGTTGAGTTCATCCGAAATCGTATTAATTGATGCTTTGTCTGGTGCGACCGAATATTTGATTTCTAACGATGACGTTAAGTCTAGCCTAGTTAGCGATATTGCCCAATACGCTAAAGCTATCCAGCATGAAGATTTGGTAAAACTAATATTAACCGAACAAAAGCTAGCTTTACTTGATGAAGGGTTATTTGAGCAAGCACTTGCTTGTGTTGAAGTCCTCATGGAGCTGCTACCAGAAGATCCATACGAACGAAGAGATCGAGGCCTAGTGCTCAATCAATTAGATTGCGGGCAATGGGCAAAAGACGATTTTGACTATTTTATTAAAGCGTGTCCGAACGATCCTATGGCCATGTTCATAAGATTGCAGTTAGAAGAACAAAGCCCTATAGTGGCAACAATTCATTAAAGACTGTTTTTTTGCGGTGTTTTGCAACACTAAAGTAAACAATTTTTCGTACGCTGCCCTACACATATAATACTTTTAGCGTACATTCAAAACGCTGTGGTTACTATTAACTGCGGCATCGCCATACAATAAATTCAAGAGGAATGCATGAATCCAATAATAACAAATGATGCAACCGTTTTAGGTTTACTTGCTATAATTTTAGGTTTTGTGTTTTACACCAGTCAAAGTAGTCACCCGCATTGGCAGAAGTTTTACAAATACGTACCTGCTATTTTAATGTGTTATTTCTTACCTTCTTTATTAAATACCTTTGGTATCGTCGATGGTAAAGGCTCAGATGTTTATTACGTTGCTTCGCGTTTTTTACTGCCAGCTTGTATTGTTTTGCTGACCATTAGCGTCGACTTGCCTTCCGTTGTAAAACTTGGTCCAAAAGCTTTAATAATGTTCTTTACCGGTACGCTAGGTATTGTCATTGGCGGGCCAATAGCCTTACTTATTTTATCTTCGTTTGCTCCAGAGTTATTAGGAGGAGCCGGTCCAGACGCTGTTTGGCGAGGGATGACGACCGTAGCAGGTAGTTGGATTGGTGGTGGTGCAAACCAAGCGGCCATGAAGGAAATCTATGGTGTCGGTAACGATATTTTTTCTGCCATGATCACAGTTGATATTATCGTAGCTAACTTATGGATGGCGGTCTTGCTTCTTATGGCAGGGAACGCTAAGAAGATTGACCAGAGAACCGGCGCAGATACCACAGCAATCAATGATTTACGTCATCAAGTGGAAGAGTTTGAACGCAAACATGCGCGTACGCCAATGTTGAATGACATCATGCTGATTTGTGCAATTGGTTTTGGTGTTACTGGATTTGCCCATGTAGTTGCTGACATTGTTACACCTTACATGGTTGAAAATCACCCGCAATTAGACTCTTTAAGCTTCCACAGTAAGTTCTTCTGGATGATAGTGACTGCAAGTATCATGGGTGTTGGACTGTCTTTTACAAAATTAAGAAAAGTAGAAGCGGTTGGCGCATCTAAAGTTGGGAGCGCGTTTTTATACTTTTTAATCGCCTCAATCGGCTTGCATATGGATGTGACCAAAATCGTGGAAGCGCCATTATTTTTTGTACTTGGTGGCATTTGGATGTTGATTCATGCAAGTCTAATGTTAGGTGTGGCTAAATTGATTAAGGCGCCATTATTTTACATGGCAGTTGGCAGTCAGGCGAATGTAGGTGGTGCAGCTTCGGCACCTGTAGTTGCTTCGGCATTCCATCCATCTCTTGCACCAGTTGGCGTATTGTTAGCCGTGGTTGGTTACGCGATTGGTACGTTTGCGGCTTGGTTCTGTGGACAAATATTACAAGTAATAGCTTCGTAAATAGAGGTTATGGTTTTAAGATAATCGGTATAACAAGTTAGATTGGAAATCAAAAGTTAAATGACAGATATAAATACACAAATTATTAAAATTGGCTCAAGCATTGAGTTAGCAAACAACAAGCCGTTTGTACTGTTTGGTGGCATGAATGTTTTAGAGTCTAGAGACTTAGCGCTTAAAATTGCCGAGCATTACAAAGAAGTGACTACCAAGCTTGGTATTCCATATGTATTTAAAGCGTCATTTGACAAAGCCAATCGCTCGTCGGTTACTTCTTATCGTGGTCCTGGACTCGATGAAGGTTTAAAGATCTTTGAAGAAATAAAACAGCAGTTTGAACTGCCTATCATCACTGATGTGCATGAACCGTATCAAGCTCAGCCTGTTGCCGATGTGGTTGATATTATTCAATTACCAGCGTTTTTGGCTCGTCAAACCGATTTGGTAGTTGCAATGGCGAAAACCGATGCCATTATCAATGTGAAAAAACCGCAGTTTCTGGCGGCGCATGAAATGCGTCATATCATTAAAAAGTTTAATGAAGCGGGTAACGACAACGTTATTTTGTGCGAGCGTGGCAGCCAATTCGGTTATAACAACTTAGTGGTTGATATGCTGGGCATGGACGACATGAAACGTATGGCTCCGGTTATGTTTGACTCGACACACGCCCTGCAACGTCCTGGCGGTCGTGCAGACTCAGCTGATGGTCGCCGTGCGCAAGCAGCTGAGCTTTCTCGTTCCGGCATGGCGCTAGGTTTAGCGGGCTTGTTTATTGAAGCGCACCCTAATCCAAATGAGGCAAAGTGTGATGGTCCGTGCGCATTGCCACTGGAAAAGCTGGAAGGCTTTTTATCCCAAATGAAACAAGTGGATGATCTTGTTAAGGGATTTGAACCATTGGACACATCGGCCAACTAATCATTTCATATGTATATTTATAAAAGCGACGATGAGTTATCTCTCGTCGCTTTTTTGTATTCAAAAGCAGATTAAAGCGTACAAATGTATGCTAAAAGATGCGAAATTAATTGCCGTTATGACTTGCACTTTAATGGAGCAATAGCATAATGACCAACAATTTAAAGTTAGGACGTTTCTTATGACTTCAGTCGTTATTTCCGGTTCAGGTTTATTTACCCCACCACATAAAATATCAAATCAAGAACTAGTTGATGTATTAAACGCGCACGCTGAAAAATATAATGCAGAGCATGCAGAAGCGATCGCGTCAGGTGAGATTGAAGAAAAGAAGCCGTCCAGTGGCGAATTCATTGAAAAAGCCTCGGGGATAAAGTCTCGTTATGCCATGTACAAAGAGGGCATTACTGACCTGAATGTGATGCACCCGTTAATGACTAAAAATGACGTTGAGCAGCCGCCTGAGATGGTTACTATGGCGGTTGCTGCAGCGGAGCAAGCACTTGAGCAGGCCAATAAAAAAGCGTCGGACATTGACCTAGTTATTTTAGGCTCGTCTAATATGCAGCGATCATACCCTGCTATGTCGGTAGAGGTGCAATCGATTCTTGGTACTCAAGGTTATGCGTACGATATGAATGTGGCTTGTTCTACAGCGACGTTTGCTATTATTAACGCGTACAATGCCATTAAAAATGGTACTGCAAACTGTGTATTGGTGGTCAATCCGGAATTTACAACACCTCAGTTAGACTATTCAAATAGAGACAGTCATTTTATTTTTGGTGATGTTGCAACTGCAGTGGTTATTGAAAAACAAGCTAGTGCCACGTCAGATCAGCAATTTGAAATTGTAGATACACAGCAACTGACACAATTTTCAAATAACATACGTTGCAGTCATAGTTATGTTGATCATTGCTACGATGAGCTACCAGAAGATAATTCTTACTTTTTCCAAGAGGGTAGAAAGGTGTTTAAGGAGTTGTTGCCGTTAGTAACTGCGACAATTAGCGAACACATTGCCAACAATGGTTGGCAAGTCACTGATGTAAAACGTATGTGGTTGCATCAAGCCAATATCAATATGAACTTATTTGCGGCTAAAAAGTTATTAGGACGAGAGCCTGAGTTTTTAGACGCGCCGTTAATATTAGACGAATATGCCAACACAGCATCAGCCGGTTCAGTGGTTGCGTTCCATAAATATAAAGACGACTTTAAGTCGGGCGATAAGGGAATTTTGTGCAGTTTTGGTGCTGGTTATTCCGTCGGATGTATAAGTTTAAAAGCGGTCTAATTTCAAAAGATGTTATGCGAGGTCAAAATTTGACCTCGTAAATGTTTAATGAAATTGGTATTAGTCACAAGTTAGGCGTATTTTGTTCGACTTGCTTCTCTTTCCATTTTCGATGTTTGAGCATAATGTCTAACACTTCAGAAACATCATCAGTCACGTGTATTAGTTTTAAATCGTTTTTATCAATCAGGTTTAAGTCCATCACTCGCTCGTGAATCCAATCCAGCAAGCCTTGCCAATGCTCAGAGCCAAATAAAATCACTGGCATTTTAAATACTTTGTGTGTTTGCATTAAGGTGAGTGATTCAAACAACTCGTCCAATGTGCCAAAGCCACCTGGCATGCAAACATAACCTATAGAATATTTAACGAACATGACTTTGCGCACAAAGAAGTATTGGAATTCCATTGGAATCGACTGATATGGATTTGGGTGTTGTTCAAATGGCAATTCGATATTCAATCCAACATTTTCTTTGCCAGCGTCGGCAGCGCCTCTATTGGCGGCTTCCATTATGCCAGGGCCTCCACCAGTTATAATGGTAAAGTCATTTTTGGCGAGTTGATTCGCGATCTCTCGTGTCGCTTTATAGTAATGTGACTTTTCATCGAGTCTCGCGGAGCCAAATATTGATACGCCACAGTCGATGTTTGCAAGCTTGTCGAACCCTTCGGTAAACTCAGAAAGTATGCGAAACATACGCCAAGCTTCGTCGCCTTTTAAATCATTGATCATAAGTATAAAAACCTGCTTTATGACAAAAATAGCCTAGTTATAACATTCTTTTTAGACCAGAGTGGAATAAAAACAAAATTCATTATTGACTTTTTACTCTAATTTTTAGTTTAATATCGCCACTTTGATTCGCTAGAGTATTTAAGCGTTCAAGTTACTGTGAAATGTCGCAGTTAGCCAAATGTAAATTATTACTATTGGCACCAGAAGAGGAGCGTTAGTCAGGTAGTTAACCAGAGAAATCTCAAGTTTCTAAGAAGGTTAATGAGGGGAGCTAACGCCGAGGAAGTTAATGTCTTGAGTTATATTAACGTCCGACTGTTTGGGCTGAAACCCTGCAGTTGTCACCTGGATTTTAATAACCATAGTGGGTTATTAAGGTGGAGAGCTTCTGGCATGAAAAGAACTTCTGACTTGTTATGTGAAACAAGCAGTTCAATATGCCACGTTCCCCTTAATAGTTTGCAATTTAAAACTTTAAGGACTGACAATAAATGTCATTAACACATTCAAATTTGACCGTCGCTAAGTTTGGCGGTACCAGTGTCGCTAATCACGAAGCCATGAGCCGTTGCGCTCGCTTAATTCTCGATAATCCTGAAATTCGTCTTGTTGTTGTATCTGCCTCTGCTGGCGTGACTAACTTTTTGGTCAAACTCGGCAATGAGCAGTTGAGTGCAAATGAGCGCGAATATGTTCTGCAGCAAATTCGAAATATTGAAAATTCAATTCTTAACGACTTAGGCCGCCCAGCCGAAGTTGAGCAAATTATCGATGAGTTATTAGTGCAGCTTGCCGAAACCGCTAATCAGCCAGATGTGCTTACCTCATCTAAACTAAAAGATGAAATTTTGTCGTTTGGTGAACGTATGTCTAGCGTATTGTTTGCTGAGGTTATGAACCAAGTCGCAGCCGATAACATTTCAGTGGCGTTCGACGGCCGTCAAGTTTTGAAAACAGACTCTTCTTTTGGTAAAGCGGAGCCGCAAGTAGAAGCGACAAAGCAGCAAGCTGAATCTTTGTTATCGCCACTGCTAGAAGATAAAATTGTTATCACGCAAGGTTTTATCGGCCAGGACAACTTTGGCAATACAACTACCTTAGGTCGCGGAGGCTCAGACTATAGCGCCGCTTTATTTGCTGAAGCGGTTGATGCATTTGCGTTACAAATTTGGACAGATGTTCCAGGTATTTACACCACAGACCCACGTATTACAGACAAAGCACGTCCAATTCCGGAAATTAGTTTTGACGAAGCGGCTGAAATGGCGATTTTTGGCGCTAAAATTTTGCATCCAGCGACACTTATTCCGGCGATTAGAAGCGGTGTGAAAGTTTTTGTTGGTTCAAGTATTGAGCCGGAAGCCGGTGGTACTTGGATTTCGAAAACTGTTGATCATCGTCCAGCGTATAGAGCAGTAGCGCTTCGTAACGATCAAACATTGATCACTGTAAAAAGTCCGGAAATGTTGCATGCGACCGGTTTCTTGGCGCGTGTGTTCGCTATTTTAGCGAAACATAAATTATCAGTAGACTTGATAACAACGTCTGAAATTTCAGTTGCCCTTACTATTGATAACCCACCAAATACGCCAATGGCTGAATTAACGGATGCTTGCATTCAAGACTTAAGCGGTTTTTGTGATGTTAAAGTAGAATCAGACTTAGCGCTTGTTGCAGTTATAGGTAACCACGTTGAATATGATGATGAAGAAGGTGGGTCTGGCCGCATTTTTAGCACGGTTACTGATGATCAATTGCGTTTGATTTGTCACGGAGCAAGTAAACACAATGTGTGTTTCTTAGTTAAACAAGGTCATGCCAAAGACATAGTTCGGGATTTACACGACGACTTATTCAGCGCATAAGTCTGTTAGGTTAAGCTGAATATGTTAACGATTGAAAAGCAACTGGTGACGTTAAACCAGGATATTGCCGGTCAGGAGATCGGCATTCCTGTATATCGACTCTTTGATGACCGTCAAAAAATGCGTAAAAAGGTATATGTGCAAAGTGCAGTCCATGCCGCCGAAATGCAGGGCAGTGCGGTGATATACCGACTTATCGAGCACTTAAAAACATTAAACTTAGCCGCTGAATTTGTGTTAGTTCCTAATTGCAATCCATTTGGTCGTACTCAACGTGCCGGTGAATATCTGCAAGGACGTTTTGATGCCACTACGGGGAACAACTGGAATCGGTTTTATCATTACGACAGACAAGACGCGGTTGAGTTTGTCCGTGGATTGACCGATGAAGATTTTGAACAGTTAAACAAAGGTGACGAAACTTCTGTTATCAAACGTTTTAAATCACATTTGTTGACGCAGTTACAAAATAAAATTGACAGAGACTGGGGGGTAAATACCGCGCAGTTTCTCAATACCACACTGCAAGAAATGGCGAGTAAAGCAGATTTAGTACTCGATTTACACACTGGACCTTCTTCAACTCGACACATATATGCTCCCCATAATTTAGCTGAGCAAGCAAAAGCATTTAATATCGAAAACATTATCTCGATACCGACATCTTTTGCCGGTGCATTGGATGAAGCCAGTTTCACGCCATGGTGGGATTTGGCAGAGCTGCTATTAGAGCGTGGTGTCACATTTAATTATCGAGTAGATGCTTACACCGTGGAGTTAGGTTCGCAGGAAAACATCTCTCTAGATGCTGCTGAACAAGATGCATTGGGTATTCTTAATTATTTGTCTGAGGCAGGTTTTTTGGAGGGGTTTGAAGGTGTTCCTTTAACTCCGTCTGTAGTAACCGAATTAAAAAATTACAAAACCTTGTTTTCCAAACACGCCGGCATGGTTGAATACTTGGCCAAACCGGGCGAAAAGGTGTCGAAAGGGCAAGTGATTGCGCGAGTCCTTAATTCTTTAGAGTTTGACAGTGAAAATGCAATCACGGAAGTGTTAGCACCGGCTACTGGAACGATAATCTTGCATTACCCTTCCGCAGCAGTTCAGGTTGGCACTCAACTATTTAAAATTGCGATTAGTGAGAAATAATACGATTTTAAAATGTCGGTGTTTTTGGCTAGCCAAAACCAAAAAAGGTGCATCAATATGCACCTTTTTTTGTTTGTTTTGTAAACAGAGGTTTACTTAAAGACCGGCATCTGCTTTTAATGCATCAACTTTATCAGTCTGTTCCCATGGAAACTCTTCGCGACCAAAGTGACCATAAGCTGCGGTTGCTTTGTATATCGGACGCTCTAGATCCAACATTTCAATTAGACCATATGGGCGTAAATCGAAGTGATTTCTTACTAGTTGAATTAACTTATCTTCATCAAGTTTACCAGTTCCAAATGTATCAACACTAATCGACGTTGGCTCTGCAACACCAATAGCATAAGACACTTGGATTTCCGCTTTATCAGCAAGTCCAGCCGCCACTAAGTTCTTCGCTACGTAACGACCAGCATAAGCTGCTGAACGGTCAACTTTTGAAGGATCTTTACCAGAAAATGCACCGCCACCGTGACGCGCCATACCACCGTAGGTATCTACTATAATCTTACGACCTGTTAATCCGCAGTCTCCCATTGGTCCACCAATAACAAAGCGACCCGTTGGGTTGATGAAGTATTTGGTTTCTTTATTTAAGAACTCAGCCGGAAGCGTTGGTTTAATGATGGTTTCCATCACAGCTTCAATTAAATCATTTTGACTGATGCTGTCACAATGTTGCGTAGATAATACAACTGCATCTATGCCTACAGGCTTGCCATTTTCATAAGCAAACGTCACCTGAGATTTAGCGTCTGGGCGCAACCAAGGCAGTGTACCGTCTTTACGAACTTGCGCTTGGCGCTTAACCAAGCGGTGTGAATATTCAATTGGTGCCGGCATAAGTACTTCGGTTTCGTTACATGCATAACCAAACATCAGGCCTTGGTCACCAGCGCCTTGTTCTTTTGGATCTTCTCTATCTACACCTTGATTAATGTCTGGAGATTGTTTGCCAATGGTGTTTAAGATGGCACATGAATCGGCATCAAACCCCATATCTGAGTGCACGTAGCCAATTTCTTTAACTGTATTACGTGTAAGCTCTTCAATATCTACCCATGCACTGGTAGTTACTTCACCACCAACCATGACCATGCCAGTTTTAACGTACGTTTCACAAGCAACACGAGCTTT
>JABXID010000202.1 GCA_013373245.1 Gammaproteobacteria bacterium | reverse complement strand
CAGTTGTCTATTCGCAATTGAGATTTAAGATTATCTGACGAGCAGTTCTATTTGGTGGTGGGGGATTTTTCAGCACAACAGGGCTAAAAATATAACAGTCAGTTGCCCCCAATATTACTAGATTTAGCAAAGCGGTGCCGGTTATATGCTGCCTAGCACCGCTTTATTTAAAGTAATAGACGTTAAACCTTTAATCGGTTTAATTGCTCTTGCACTTTGTGCACTAATTGTTGTGACAATTGACTCTTATCTTTTAATTGAATACCGAGATCGGCCAGTTGTTTGCTGCTGTCGGTGACTAATACTAATCGTTTATTAATGTCTTCCGAAACCACACTTTGCTCTTGTGCAGCGCTGGCAACTTGTTCTGAGCCTTGGCTGATCTCGTCAACGCTTTCCATGGTGGCAGATAACCGGGTGAAACTGCCATTGGTTTTTTCTACGGTATTGGCCACGGTCGATTGAATTTGCTCTAACGCTTGAACCGTCGTGGTGACATCTTTTTGTAAGTTATCGATTAAACTGGATATTTCTTGCGTAGATGTTTGAGTTCTGGCGGCAAGATTTCTTACTTCATCTGCAACCACGGCAAAGCCTCGCCCTTGTTCACCAGCTCTCGCTGCTTCAATCGCGGCGTTTAGTGCTAATAAGTTAGTTTGTTCTGCAATGGATTGAATAGTGACAACTATGCCTGTGATATCCGCACTTCGAGTGGCTACTTGGGTTACTTGCTCAGAGGAGCTCGTAATTTTTTGGGCTAACTCTTCTACTTGATTAACACTTTCGCGCAATATCGATTGAGTTTCCGTCAGTAGTTCAGCTGCATGGCTACTGCCATTAGCTGTTTGCACTGCAATCTCTGCGACTTCTGAAGCTGCAGCGGCCATTTCAGTGACCGCAGTGGCAACATTATCAAGCTGCGACTGCTGCTCGCCGGTATCTAACTCGACTTCGTTGGAAATGTGTTGTAAATCGGTAAATTGATTGGAAAGATCATTAACATTGTGTTTTGAAACGCTAATCATCTCCGCCAGTTTGTTATTAAATCGGTTGAAGCCGCTAGCCAATTTAATAAGTTCTTGGTGGCTAGAAACATTAACGGTTTGGGTTAAATCGCCTTCGCGGTCGGCTAGTTCTTTAATGCTATCTGAGACAAGTTCAATTGGCTTGGTTATTGAGCGTGTTAGCCAAAGTGCAAACGCAACGGCAATGCCAAGCAATAAAATCGACAAGATCGCCAACTTCATAATAGTTGACGATAAGCTACTCGTTGCATTTTCTTTCATTTCAATTACGTTAGCCATGGCGATATTTTCAGGTACGGAAACGAACAATTGCCAATTAATATTCGCTTGGCGAATATTAACCGGAACTCGCACAATCCAGCTTCCTTCAGTTTGAACAATCGAGTCTTTAGCGCGGAGTGCCTTAGTTAACGAGGGGATGGTGTTTTTTAGTGGTTTGGTTAAATCGTCCTTGTATTTGCTTGAAGCAATGATTAATCCACGTTGACTCACCAGAGTAATCTCTGAATGGCCAGAGAAAAGCGAAGCGGCTTGCTCTTCTAACCAGCTTTGCACGATAGGTAAATTTATGTCGACCCCGACTAACCCGCGAAACTGATTATTAACTACGATAGGGGCAGTCAGGGTGGTCATCAGCTCTGAGTTGCCTTCTTCAATTTCATATAAATATGGATCAAGTGCGCAGTTTTGTTTGTTGTCACGGCTGCATAAATACCATTCAGCTTCACGGATGCCACTTTCGTCTGGTGTGGCGGCATATTTTTCTTGAGGATCATCTACTGGGTACAGTACGGCTTGCCCCTGTTCTTTGACAAAGTATATTTCTAGCGTACCAACCGGCGTAGAATGTTTTTTATTATTGGTCCAATTCGCGTCATCGTTATCATAACCATTGGCTTCAAACTGCGCATACATGGCACTTAATGTGTCACTTGACTCTAACACCGATGCGGTCATTTCCATCACAACTTCTCTGGCAAGCGGCGCATTGGGGTGAGCGCTATCTTTTAAGATATTGGCTAGATTAATTGCTGGCGTAAAACTTTCAGTAATGAGCTCTGTGACTCGATTAGACGCCAGTTGACCAGCATCACTCATTGCTTGCTGGACTGAAGACGTGAGTTGTTGTTCGCTAACACTGACTTGCTGATCAGAAAATGACGTAAGGCTAGTGATTGATAAGCTGCTGTAAATCAGCGCTAGTAAAATGACGATACCAACAAAAAATAACGTCATTTTTGCTTTTATGGAAGATTGTTTAGACAGCATAGTGTTTTTAGCCCTTATTTCGCGAAAACTGATATTACCGTAATAATGTTACATTTTAGTAACTGGTTTATTTTTTATACAATAATCATGCCCTTGGATTAAATAATCATCATGATTTGTATTGTTGGGTTATTTATTGAGCTTGTTCAATAAATAGTTTTTATGAAATTAACAAAACTAATTAGTTTTAAATTTTGAAGTTTCAGTTCCATATTTGCGATCTCAATAGTGAGGTTGCATTGGAGAACGAACGTGGCTTCTTATGAACAAGATTTTAAACTGGATGATTTTGACGATAACGACGAAAGTGCCTTTGGCTCTATTCGCAGTAATCCACATTCAGTAAGAAACGAAGCATTGCTGGTAAAACGCAGGGAGAACTTATTGCGTCGCCGCCAGTTAGAAGAAATGTATGAGAATCGTAACATCGATAAATACTTTGATAGTTTCGGTGATTTTTAGACATGGATAATGATTCGGAGCACTTGCTCAATCTTCGAAATTTAACGCTTGATGACTATGCTGACTTAAAAACTATCATGGATACCATCTATCCAGATATGGGCGGTGTTTGGCCTCGGAAAAAATTTGAAGCGCAATTACAGGCGTTTCCAGAAGGACAGATCTGCATTGAAGATCACGGCAAAGTGGTGGCCGCAGCTTTTTCTCTTATTGTTGATTACGATAACTTTGGCGATCAACATACTTACGACCAAATTACGGGGAACGCTTATTTAACCACACACGATCCAAGTGGCGATATTTTGTATGGCATTGAAGTGGTGGTGTTGCCAAGTTATCAAGGCATGCGCCTGGGGCGTCGCCTTTATGAGGCGCGCAAAGAGCTGTGTCGCAGTTTAAATTTGAAAGCGATTGTCGCTGGCGGACGCATTCCAAACTATCAAAAATACGCCGAGCAAATGTCACCTCAGGTCTATATCGAAAAGGTAAAGAAAAAGCTCATTTACGACCCAACATTAACGTTTCAATTGTCGAACGACTTCGAAGTCAAACGGGTTTTAAAAGATTATTTACCAGAAGATGAAGAGTCGAAAGGTTACGCGACACTGCTGGAATGGACAAATTTATACTTTGAAAAACAACAGTTGCCACTGTTTGGCGCGGTAAAAAGTCAAGCGCGGGTAGGCTGCGTGCAATGGCAAATGCGGCCGCTAGCGTCGGTGGAAGAACTGTTACAGCAAGTTGAGTTTTTTATTGATGCCTTGTCGGATTATCAATGTGATTTGGCGTTATTACCTGAGTTTTTTAATGCACCGTTAATGGGGATCAAACAGTGTGAGTCGTCATTATCGTCAATTAAATACTTGGCAGCATTTTCAGATGCAATCATTGAAGGCATTTCCAATTTAGCGGTCAGTTATAACATCAATATTATTGCCGGCTCATTACCTGTTTTGGAACGCGGACAGCTCTACAATGTTTCGTATTTTTGTCGGCGCGACGGCACCAAAACCTCGCAATATAAAATTCATCCCACCCCACATGAAAAACAAGCGTGGATCATGCAAGGAGGTGACAAAGTCAAAGTGTTTGACACTGACTTTGGCAAAATCGGCATTCTCATTTGTTACGACGTGGAATTTCCAGAATTGGCTCGATTGCAAAATGAACAAGGTATGCAATTGTTATTTGTGCCTTTTTGGACCGACACTAAAAACGCCTATTTGCGGGTGCGGTGTTGTGCACAAGCGCGGGCCATTGAAAATGAATGTTATGTGGTGATTGCCGGTAGTGTAGGTAATTTACCTAACGTGGATGGTGCGGATATTCAATACGCACAGTCGGCAGTATTTTCACCGTCGGACTTTTCCTTCCCGCACGACGCCATTGTTGCTGAATCAACACCAAATACAGAGATGACGATCATCGTGGATTTGGACTTAACCAAGCTAGATAAACTGCGAAATGAAGGGTCAGTGCAAAACTATTTAGATAGGCGCAGAGATCTTTATCAAATCAACTGGTTACCAGAAAAATAACAGTGGGTGATTAACAAATCTTTTTTGTGGTGACCTCAATTATTTTTAGTTATCCACAAGGAAAAAAGAAGAGTAACTTCGCGCTCGAAACTCACAGGAGAACACGAGAATGAAGAGATTTTTATTACCTTTAACTTTATTTGTATCGTTACAAACAGTGGCTGCAACCGAACCAGCAGATACCGAAACTTTGTTAGAAATTTACGAGTATTGCTTCACGATGCAAGACCCTTCTCAAGTTGACGAAACTGCTTTGCTCACATGCATCAACGAAGAATTGCAATTTGGTGATTTCACTACGTTCAAAACGTTAGCTGAAGTAAAAGCGGCGCTTGGTTTATAAATTCAATTAGTGGCGTTCTCGCCATTTTTATCTTTTTCTAAGAAGGCTACGATTCAGTAGCCTTTTTGTAGGTACTTCCATTCATGACTTATTGTCATTCTGACATCAGTGAGCAATTGAGTGCGACACTGAATCAATCGTTATTTGAGGCTATTAGTGACGATTTATACTCGCAAGGTTACAGCATTAAACCTTGTGCCTTTCCAATGGCATTGGCATTGGAGTTAAAACAGCACGCTGAGTCTATTAAGACAAATGAATTTCATACGGCGGGTATTGGCAGAGAACAACATGCTGCAACAGATAACAGCATTCGTAGTGATAAAACTCTTTGGATCACAGGGCAAAATTCCGTCGAACAACATTGGCTCAGCTGGGTAGAAGAGTTCAAAAACTATCTTAATAGGCGTTTGTTTTTAGGGCTTTTTTCCTTTGAAAGTCACTTTGCGAGTTATGCTTCGGGTCAGTTTTATAAACGTCACTTAGACGCTTTCAAAGGACAGTCAAATCGTGTTTTATCAATGGTGTTGTATTTAAATGATGACTGGCTAGATGAAGACGGTGGCGAGTTAGTTTTATATCAAGACCAAACCGATACATTAGGTACTGTGGTGAAACCAACCATGGCAACATTGGTAACGTTTTTAAGTGAAGAGTTTCCACACCAAGTATTGCCTGCGCATAGAAAACGATTATCAATTGCTGGGTGGTTTAGTGTTAATAGAAGTGTGAATGGTCAATTAGATCCACCGCTATAATACCTTTACCTGTCTATTGTCATATTGCATAAATATTTTTCTGTAATACTGTAGGTGAGTACTTGTTTTATAGAAAGGAAATATCGCATGGTTTCACGCAGACAGTTCATCGTTGGCTCAGCAGGAGTGGCGTTTGCTGGCTTAGGTTATAGCTTACTTGGAAATAATGCTGCGTCGAGAAACGCGATCAACCTATCAGAGGTTCATGGTTATGGTGCGTTAAAACCTGATCCCAATGGGCTTTTAGACTTGCCAGAAGGATTTAGTTATCAAGTCATATCGGAACGAGATGACACTATGACAGATGGCTTACCCGTGCCTGACCGAGCTGATGGTATGGGCTGTTTTAAGCTAGATGATGATCGAGTGGCCTTGGTAAGAAACCACGAGATTCATCCAAAACACCTCGACGATTGCCAGCCAGCGTTTAAAAACTTGAAATCTGAGTTGGCATATGATCAGTTTAATGACGGCGTTGCTTTGCCCGGCGGCACAACTAATTTGGTGTACAACACTAAAACTCAAAACGTAGAACAAGAATATTTAACTTTGATTGGTACCGTGCGAAATTGTTCTGGCGGTATAACCCCTTGGGGAACTTGGCTGACTTGTGAAGAATCGGTTCTAAGAGCGGGGGACGATATTCAAAACGATCATGGTTATGTCTTTGAGATACCAGCAAATGCAAAGGGATTGGTAAATCCTGAACCACTGAAAGCCATGGGGAGATTCAATCATGAAGCTGCGGTGGTCGATCCTAGAACAGGCATTGTTTATTTAACGGAAGATAAAGACGACAGTTTGTTTTATCGATTTATTCCTAATGTGAAAGGTCAACTTAATCAAGGTGGCAAGCTACAAGCGTTAGTCATTAAAGGACATAGACAACTGGATACTCGCAATTGGGACAGGCAGCACATTGATTTACAAAGTTGGTACGAGGTTGAGTGGCTAAATTTAGCTAACCCAGAGGCTCCGGAAGACGACCTAAGATTACGTGGTTATCAACAAGGCGCGGCTTTGTTTGCTCGTGGCGAAGGTATTCATATGGGTGACAATGAAATGTATTTTTGTTGCACCAGCGGTGGTCATGCTCAGTTTGGTCAAGTGATGCGTTACCAACCGTCGGCATTTGAAGGGCAGACGCAAGAACAATCTGCACCTGGACAAATTCAGCTGTTCCTCGAAAGTACCGACGCCAGTTTATATAATTTTGGCGATAATTTAACGGTTATGCCAAACGGCCATTTGATGGTGTGTGAAGATCAGTATCTGCCGCAGGTCGATAATTATCTGCGAGGTGTTACTCCTGACGGTAAGGTGTATCCATTTGCTCAAGTGAAAATTCAAACAGAACCTGCGGGCGCTTGTTTTTCACCGGATGGACAAGTGATGTTTGTTAACTTATATTCACCTACTAAAACATTAGCAATTACTGGCCCTTGGCAAGACTTTAAAGCTTAGCGGACAATACGGGCTGACCATTCTTTTGTCAGCCCAATTAGTATCGAATAACTAATTAACTATCAACTTTACTTACTGAAACTTAAAGTTATCCATTGTATTTTGAATGGTGCTTGAGTTTAGTTTCATGTCTTTGAATATGCGTTCTAACTGCTCAGAAGCTTCAAGTTCGTGATTAGCTAAGTCCATAACATTCGCTGCATCTGATGCAATATTAGCAGCAACAGCCGATTGTTCTTCTGCCGCTGATGAAACATTCATAGCTAAGCTTTCTAGCTCCTTGGTACTTGCATAAACTTGATCTGATATTTCCCTTGCTTTTGCAAACCGTTCTAAAGCGGCTTGCGACAATTGGTCACTGGCGACAATCGATCTCACCACTTGTTCACTAATGGACTGCAGCTCGCCTAACAAAGACGCTATTTTCTCGGAAGACTCTTTACTGTTGCCAGCTAGACTGCGCACTTCATCAGCAACTACGGCAAATCCACGTCCATGCTCTCCTGCTCTCGCAGCTTCAATTGCAGCATTTAACGCCAACAAATTGGTCTGCTCGGCAATGCTTTTGATAGAGTCCAAAATGGATGTGATACTGGTGACTTGTTGCTCCATTTGACTCGCTAAACTTTTTACGCCTGACATACTGTCTGCCAATTCTTCGATGGATTCTTGACTGCTTTTATTGTCTTCAATTAATAAATTAGCTTGTTGGTTTAAGGCATCGCTGGACTGCAGAGTGTCTGATGCAGAGTTGGCTATTTCTTGACTGGTGGCTGCCATTTCTTCAATAGCGGCGGCAATGTTGGTAGCCATAGATTGAGTTTTATTTGAGTCTTCCAATACGGTTTGGGTCGCATTGTTCATGTTTTCATTGAGTACTGTGCCTGCTTTAACCGACTCGTCTAAGCCTTGCATCAGGTCTTTAAACGCATAGATAGTGTTATGAATAGCATTTGATATTTCGCCCAATTCATCTTTGGTGTCTAATTTCATATTTACGGTTAGGTCACCTCGTTCCGCATTTAATAACATACTGGTTAATTGTTTTAGCTCAAAGCGTAGGTTTCGCAGCAGGTAAATATTAAGTGAAATGATGATCACTAGGGCAATGACAAACAACACAGCAGTGGTGATTAAGCTCGCTTGAACGGCTTGTTTCTGCTCATTACCAGTTTGTCTTACGGTTAGCCACTGATTATCTAGCAACTTTTTAATTTCACCTATTTGTTGTGTTGCCATCGGAAACCATTCATCTGGTGAGGGCAAAGTGGCAAAGTTAATATTCGATGAGTTGAGCAAGGTTTGTGTCACCGATTGAATTTTTCTTGACTCTTGAGTTTGCCAAATTGCAGCAAAACGTTTCGCACTCTCTCCGACTAAGTTTGCTTCAAGGTACTGATTCAACATTGCCATGTCTGAGTTATACAGCTTGATGTCGGCTCTGGCTGCAGCGGGTAACGATTTTTTTGCTAAGGCTCCATTTATTTTGCCGCGATTTTGGCCCAGTCGCTCTTTGTATCGCGCGTATAAAAAAGCCACACTTAATTGTTTCGCGATTGCTGGCGATTGAACTTGGTTCTTTAGGTTGTAAGCTACATCAAGCGCTATTTTGTTTAAGTTACTGTAATAAACAAATGCATTCGGCGCTTGTTGGCGGTCCACTTGTTGTCGAGTAGTGTTTTTTGCAGAATTATGCTGAAACAATACTTGTAAATTGTTCTTTACTTTATCGCCGTGTGAAGACATTTCTGTAGCAACTTGTCTAAGTGTTTGTATTGATGCGTCTGCTTTTTGTCTTTGGGCTAACACTTTACGTTTGGCTTCGTCGCTTCCACTGCCTAAATAGCCAGCGGTTAAGCCACGTTCAACAGCGTGATTGTGGGCAACCTTTTCCAGTGCATCTAATAGGGTTACCAACTCTAAATCGGAGTTTACAGCGTCAACTTCTTGCCATTTATTTGTCAGGTTTTGCACTAATAAGGTAAAAACGAAGGTGAGCAATAACGCGGAGATCAATAGCGTTAATTGAATAATAGATAACTTTCCAAGTACTTTTTTCATTGCTGATTTGTCCCAATTGACTTTAACTCTGATGTATTTTAGCCATTACAGAGCTTTGAATTTTATTACAAAGTTCATGTGCCCAAATTGAGTCTAGTAAAAAAAATTAAAAAAGTAGTAGGAATTTTAGAAAGAGAATTGAGTGTTTTTTGTTCGATAAAGAAGATGATCCTTTTCAAATTAACCGCCGTAGTTAGAAATGCGACTCACTAACTAACAAAGGTAAAAAAATGAAAAGGATCATAAAACCAATAATAACATTATTGTTTGCCGCCGTCATAGTCGGTTGTTCAGATGACGATGATAAAGCACCGGAACCAATGACGATAGTTGATGTTGCCGTAGAGAATGGTAATTTCACGACATTGGTGACTGCGCTCGAAGCTGCAGACTTAGTTGATACGTTAGACAATCCAGACGCAAGTTTCACTGTGTTTGCACCAACAGATGCCGCATTCGATTTACTAGGCGCGGATACTATTAATGGTCTGTTACAAGACACTGATACATTAACTGGCATTCTAACTTATCATGTATTGCCTGGTGCAGTTGATGCTTCAACTGCTATAAGCTTGGCCGGTAACACAGCAGATACTGTTAATGGCGCAAAAATTGGTTTGTCATTGGATGGTGATAACCTGTTGGTTAATACCGCCACGGTTGTACAAACTGATATAACCACCGACAACGGCATCATACATGTAATAGATGCTGTGTTGATGCCTCCTATGATGTCAGACGCCAGTCCAACTTCAAATATTGTCGAAACGGCAGTTGCAGCAGGCTCGTTCACGACCTTAGTGTCCGCACTTGAAGCAACAGGACTTGATAGCGTTTTGGCCGACGAATCTTCTGAGTTTACCGTATTTGCGCCAACAGATGCTGCATTTGCCATGCTAGACCCTGCCGTATTAGACCGTTTGTTAGAAAACCCTGATGATTTATCTGCGATTCTATTACAGCACGTTGTTGCAGGGGCGGTTGACTCTGTAACGGCTTATTCATTAAACGGTGTTGACGCAGCTACTGCGGCTGGGACTACTGAAATGCCGGTAACTATTCCTTTAGCTATTAATTCGACCACCGACATGTTGACGTTTGGCGGCGCGCAGATTGTCACAAAAGACATTCATACAACTAACGGTATTATTCATGTTATTGACATGGTGGTTGTAGCAGACGCAACTATCCCGCCAGCGTACGGCAGCATTGCTGATGTCGCAATTGCTAATGGCTCATTTGATACCTTAGTCGCAGCACTCACCGCGGCTGACTTAGTTGGCGCTGTTTCTGATGTGGATAGTGACTTGACAGTATTTGCACCAACAGATGCCGCATTTGCTGAGCTAGGGTTGGACGAAACCAATGTTGGTGATTTAGACAACTTATCTGAAATATTGCTCTACCATGTACTTTCGTCTGAAGTGAAACAAGACGCAGCAGTCACGCTTGCTCAGTCTGATATGAATACAACAATGACCGCCAATACCGCGATGGACAAAATAGCTTTGTCACTGACCGACTCTAGTTTGTACGTAAATACATCGATGGTAACTATGGCGAATGTATTTGCCGATAATGGCGTAATTCATGTAGTCGACAAAGTACTTATGCCACCTAAAGATCCGGAAACCACTCGCAGCATGAGCAACATTGCTGAACTAGCGGTGGCTAACGACGACTTAGAAACATTAGTGTCTGCATTAACTGCGGCAGAACTTGTGGATGCATTATCAAATGAAGAGGCTACATTCACTGTATTTGCGCCAACAGACGCTGCGTTTGCTGCATTACCTGAAGGTGTCTTGGATAGTTTGTTGGCAGACATCCCTGCGTTAACTGATGTTCTTGAGCTGCACGTGATCTCGGGCGCAGAGGTTGATTCAGTGACGGCGATGAGCTTAAACGGCAAATCAGCCACAACGCTAGGTGGTGAAATGGTCGGCATTAGCATTATGGAAAACATGTTAAAAGTAGGCGGCGCTAATGTAACTATCACGGATGTTTATGCCTCAAACGGAGTCATTCACATTATCGATGCGGTGATCACAGAAGGTGAACCTGCAATGTAATTATTGAGTACAAACCACTCAATACGCTTAAACAAAAACGCCCAGCTAATTAGCTGGGCGTTTTTTTGTTTTTTCGTGGGAAGCTTATGTCAAACTGAACTGATTCTTACAGTGTTCATTAGCTCTCAAATCTTGGTTGTTTCCTTACGTAAAAAAACTTCAACCAATCAGTCCATCAAACAACTGCACTTGCACGGCTTCACCGGCAGAAAAGCTGTCATCTTCTTGCGCCAATACGATATAACAGTTGGCTTTGGAGATGGAAGATAAAATGCCGGAACCTTGTGATGAAAGTGGCGTGACTTGTAATTGTCCAGTTTCAGTCACTGACGTTATGCCACGTTGAAAATCCATGCGGCCGGGGCGTTTTTTAATCTTATCAGTAGTGATGGCAGTTAATAGTTGCGGTGGCTTGTGTGTCGCACCTGACATAACCTGCATCGCCGGAATTGCTAATTGATGCAAGGTAACTGCGGCGGAAACAGGGTTGCCTGGCAGTCCGAAAAATACGCTGTTTGTCAATTTGCCAAACGCGAAAGGTTTGCCGGGCTTTATGGCTACTTTCCAAAAGGCGATATCGCCAAGTTGCTGTAATACCGTTTTGGTGTGGTCCGCTTCGCCAACTGAAACGCCGCCGGAACTTACCACAGCATCAGCCTCTAAATCCGCTTTTACAAAGGCATCTTCAATGGCTTGTTTGTCGTCAGGAATGATGCCTAAATTGATAACCTCAAATCCAGCACGTTGCAACATAGCGCTGATCACTTGGCTGTTGCTCTCAAAAATGTCGCCTTGTTGCAAGGCTTCACCGGGCAGCTTTAACTCATCACCTGTGGATAACACGGCGACTTTGAGTTTTCGAAACGCTGTTATTGTTGGTTTGCCAAGGGACGCCAATAAACCAATATCTGCCGCTTTGATTTGATGACCGGGTTCAAACACCACTTGCCCTTGTTGAATATCTTCACCGGCTTTACGAATGTTGCTATTGGCTTTGGCAGGTTGCGACAAAGTAATGCTGGCGCCAATGTTATTTTCTATCTGTTTGACGTTTTCTTGCATAATGACTGTGCTGGTGCCTTCTGGCACTGCCGCGCCGGTCATAATGCGCACACATTCGCCGTCGTTTAATCGGCCGTGGAATGGTGCGCCAGCCATAGAAATACCGACCAGTTTGAATTGACTTTTACCAGTGTCGCCAGATAGTAAAGCGTGGTCACATAAGGCGTAGCCGTCCATCGCTGAGTTATCGTGTGCTGGCACATTTAATGGACTTAACACAGCTTCAGCAATAATGCGTTGGTCACTGGATTCAATGGCAACTTCTTCAGTTTCCGTAATAGGAGAAACTTCTTCAAACAAGGTATTAAGAGCTTGTTGAAATGGCATTAAATTGGGGGCAGTAAAACAGTCGGCCATGTGCGGATGCCTTAATTATGGAATTGAACATTGGTATACAAGGCACTTTAATGTTCGGCGTTAAAAAGTCTAGTGTTGATTTGCAGCGATAACATAACCAATCTGCATACCTGCTTCGAATAAGAACTATGAATTTAAACTTTGAGCCTTTAGAATGTCTGCTGTTACCAAGGGGTGTTTGTCGTTGAAATTCATACGATAAACTGAGATGCCAAAGCAAACCCTTAGAACCTGATCCGGTTTGTACCGGCGTAGGGATGGAATACAAAATCAATGTTCTTCGCACGTTGTTTGTGTCAGTTTAATTATCACCTCGCTGAAACACCGGATCTTTTGTCATTTTTCAAAAAGAAAACAAGAGATCCAATCAATGAAATTATTTTATCGTTCACTCGTTAATTCGGCAGTTTTATTTACCTTGCCTTTAGCGTCTCAATTTTCCTATGCGCAAAGCTTTGCAGACAGTGCTAAACAAAATAACAACAAGTCTATGGAAGTTATCGAAGTCCAAGGTGAGTTATTACCAACAAATGCCAAAAGTGCAGCCAATTCGGTCGATGTTGTTAACAGTGAATATATGGAGCAATTAGGCGCAGCGCACATTCAAGATGTTTTGCAACAAGTGGGCAATGTCAATTATTCATCAGGCAGTTCACGAGCGCGTTTTTTCCAAATTCGAGGCATTGGCGAACGTTCACAATTTGTTGATCCAGTAAACCCTTCAGTCGGTGTCGCAATTGACGGAATTGATTACACGGGGATTGGTAGCGCCGCTACATTATTCGATATCGATCAAGTGGAAGTATTTAAAGGCCCGCAAGGTACAAGCATTGGTGCCAATGCCATGGCTGGTTTTATCAATTTAAATAGCACACCAGCGGGTAGCGAACAAATTAACAAAGCGCGTTTAGAACTTGGTAATTATGGCTTGCAACATGTCGCCGCTGCATTTGGTGGCGATGTCAATAAAGACGTTAAGTTCCGCGTTTCGGCCAGTAAATTACAAGGTGATGGTTACATCGAAAATACCTTTTTAAATCGTAAAGATACCAATGGTTTTGATGAATTAGCTATTCGCGCTGCGATTGACGCGAATGTTAGTGATGACTACCAAATTTCGGCAGAAGTTCATAAATTTGATATCGATAATGGTTATGATGCCTTTTCTTTGAATTTAGACCGCACCACTTTGTCCGACGAGCCGGGTTTCGATCGTCAAGACACAACGGCGTTTGCGATTACTCAAAAATACAGTGGTTTAAACAGTGCAGACGTTAAGTTATTCGTCAGTGTGTCAGACTCAGATTTAGCATACGGTTACGATGAAGACTGGTCTTATGTAGGAATTGCTCCGGGGTGGGAATACAGCTCAACCGATCACTATTATCGAGAGCGTGGCGCTAATCAGATAGATTTTAGTGTGTCGGGTAAAGATAAAAACTGGGTAGTGGGTTTTTATCGTCAAGGCAAAGAAACCGATTTGACCCGTGAATATACTTGGTTAAGTGGTGACTTTACCAGTGTTTATGATGTTGTTAATAGCGCTTTGTATGGTGAAAGTCGTTATCAACTAACCAAAGAAATTACAGTATCTGCTGGTTTACGTGTTGAGCAATACGACGGCGACTATTCTGATTCGAATGCGGTAAGTCGAGGTACCAAAGAAACTATGATTGGTGGACATTTTTCTGCGAGTAAACAATATAACGACGAGTTTATGTCGTATTTTCGTATCAGCCGTGGTTTTAAAGCTGGTGGCGTAAATGGAGAAGCGCTTGCAGGTGTGGCTGGAGTGGATGATATTGATTTACAACAGGAGTTGTTAAATAACGGTGAGTTTGATTCAGAAACCTTAGACAATATTGAGCTTGGTTTGCGTTATAGCAGTGAAAAATATGCATTAAATGCAGATGCTAATCTGTTTTATGCTACTCGTTCAGATATGCAGGTGAAACAATGGATCACCAATGAAGGCCAAGTGTCAGGAGATGAGCCTCCTGTATTTATCGGTTATTTGTCTAATGCGCCTAGCGGTGCTAATTATGGTTTTGAAACTAACTTGAGTTATCAATTAACCAGCGATGTTCGTATTTACGGTACTTACGCTGTTTTGGAAACTGAAGTAAACGATTTTTATCGTTTATCAGAAGATGATGATGGCAACGAGTTCCGTTTGAGTTTAGACGGTCGTAAACAAGCGCATGCGCCAGATTTTCAATATACCTTAGGTGCCGATTGGTTTTTAACTAATGAATTGATGTTAAACGTTAATATGAATGGTCGTGGTGAGTACTATTATTCTTACAGTCATGATGAATCGGCAGATTCAGTTAACTTGCTCAACGCGAGTTTAACTTATAAAGGTGATAAGTTTGATGTGACTCTGTGGGCACGTAACATGACCGATGAAGAGTATGGTGTTCGTGGCTTTTATTTTGGTAACGACCCTCGAGATGAGTACGTTGCAAAAAACTGGGAACAGTTTGGTGAACCCGCTGTATTCGGCGTAAAAATCGATTATGTATTTTAATAAGTGCTGATTCAGCACTATAAGTAGTCAAGCAAAGTTAGCCACATTATACGCGGCTAACTCAAGGTACTTTAAGGAACTTAAATGCAATTAAGTGTAGAAATAAGTAAATACCCACTTTCGGAAGTGGATTTTGTCGCTGCAATCAAAGACTTTATCGATCGCATTAATCAATACGACGATATTAAAGTGGTGACCAATGTTATGAGCACGCAATTATTTGGTGATTATGACGTGGTTATGTCGGCGCTCAATCAAGAGCTAAAAACCAGCTTTGAAAAATATGGCACTGTGGTATTTGCTTGTAAGTTTATTCCGGGCAATTTGCATGAAAAATACGCGGATAAAGTTTAACTAACATTAACTAAGTTTGCATGAGCTAGGTGTTTTCAATACTGCCTTGTCATTCCTATATTGTTGTGTCATTCCCGCGAAGGCGGGGATCTCTGCACAAACGTAGAAAAGCGCAGATCCCGTCTTAAACCATGACGGGATGACAATTAAGATTTATCCGAAGAGAAATAATAATGATTGAGCAAATTCTTAATAGTTTTCAAGCCATGTCGTATTGGGAATACATCGGCGTGGCTTTAGGCATTGCTTATATATTTTTAGCCATGAAACAAAGTTTGTGGTGCTGGCCGGTGGCGTTTGTCAGCACCAGCATATTCACCATTATGTTTTGGCAAGGCCTGTTATACATGGAAAGTTTGCTTAATTTTTATTATTTATTGATGGCGATTTATGGTTGGTGGCAGTGGCGAGGAAATAAACAACACTCTTCAACACAAGACGTTACAACGGATAAGCCGTCTTCCTCCTCAGTTTATATCCAAAAGAAACTGATTAGTTGGTCGGTACTTACTCACATCAAACTGGTTTTCTTTTTTGCGCTATTATCGTTAAGTGTTGGTTATTTCTGGGATACCAGTACAGACGCTAAAATGCCGTATCTTGATTCATCCACCACTATATTTGCGATATTTGCTACTTACTTATTAACTCAAAAAGTGCTGGAAAACTGGCTGTATTGGGTGGTAATCGACTTTGCGTCGATTTATTTATATTGGCAAAACGGCTATTTCCCAAGCGCGATTTTATTTGCCATTTATACCGTATTGGCTTGGCAAGGATTTCGCGAGTGGCGTCAGCAATATCAACACAATAACGACAACGATGGCATGACAGTCGCCGTCGGCTCTGCGTAATAGCCATGAACGATAAATTGTTAAATGAGTTGTCGTGTCTACTAAACGATAAAATTATTCAGGCAGAAACTATTGCGGCGGGACAAAATGAAACGGCAAGAATAGAATTAGCTAATGGTGAACAATATTTCGCAAAATACACGAGCCAATCACAAGTAAATTTTGAACAAACGATTCTGGAGATACTGTCTGCTTATAAAATCAACGGCTTCGATTTCCCTAAACTGCATAACACTTTGCGACCTCAATCCGGAAACAAATGCTTTTTAGTTACCTCATTTATTCAAAGTCACCCAGTGACAACGGAACTTTTACTCGCTCATTTTTCTGAATTGATTGATGCGCTCGTCGCATTGCACAAATTGCCACATGATACGTTTTCACAACTTGATGTAATTTGGCCGCTGAATTTAATAGCTTCAGAAGCATTACAAATCTCTTTGTTTGAAAAGTCACAACACGATGCAGCTACTTTGGTAATTAACAATTATCAGCAAGCATTAGAGTTTATTAGAGATAATGAACAATCGACTCTGCTGGCGGTAAATCACGGTGATTTGAGCGTTGATAATTTGTTATTTTCAGATCATAAATTTGCCTTGATAGATTGGGAATATGCAAAAGTAACCGACGTTCGCTGGGACTTGGCAACGATTGCTGTAGAGTTTCAGCTATCTAGTCAAATGTATCAGCAGCTTTGTCAGCAATATGCGGTAAAACGTTCATTATCTGTTGTTAGCTTCATTGAAGTCGCGATGAAGTGGCGCGATATTTACAGATTCATCAGCCTACATTGGGCAATTAATTACAATCAACCTATCGAAAAATATCTAATTCAGACATAATCGACTTTTCTATTTTTGTGGTTTGGATTAAAACATGAATGCTGTCGTCATCGCCGTATTATTGATGGTTGGTTTGAGTTTGGCTCGAGTGAATATTGTCATCGCTCTAGTGATTAGCGCTTTAGTCGGTGGCGTGGTTGGCGGTTTACCACTGGTTGAAACCGTTAGCGTGTTTACTCAAGGTTTAGGTGGCGGTGCGGCTATAGCGTTAAACTATGCCATGTTAGGCGCATTTGCAGTGACGATTTCTCGTTCTGGCATTACCGATGTACTTGCAGAAAAAGTCATTAAACAACTCACCAAAAAAGACGCTACGGCCGAAGAGCTTAAAAGCAGCACCTTGTGGGTTAAATGTATTTTATTTTCGGTGATTTTACTGGCAGCTATTTTTTCTCAAAACTTAGTGCCTGTTCATATCGCTTTCATTCCTATTTTGATACCGCCTTTATTACACATGATGATGCAATTGCAACTGGATCGTAGAGCTATTGCTTGTTTATTAACGTTTGGTTTAACGGCTACTTACATGTTATTGCCCGTTGGCTTCGGTAAGATATTTTTAAATACCTTGTTGTTTAATAACTTGGTTGAGAACGGGGCAGAGATCAGTGTTGATCAGTTACCGTTTGTGATGGCAATTCCTGTATTTGGTATGTTCTTAGGTTTGCTGGTGGCGCTTTTTATCAGTTACCGAAAACCAAGAACTTACTCTTTATCTGATTTATTAGCGGTTGAGCCCGAAAAAAATGAAATACAAGTAAAACACTTATGGGTGGCTTTGTTGGCGATAGTGTCGGCGTTAGTCGTGCAGTTGTATAGCGATTCGGTGATCATAGGTTCGTTAAGTGGTTTGTTAGTATTTATTGCTGGTGGCGTATTAAAAGTCGAAGAAACCCAAGATGTATTTGCTAAAGGCGTTTATATGATGGGGGTGTTTGGTTTTATTATGATCTCCGCGGCTGGATTTGCCGAAGTGATGAAAGCCACACAAGCGATAGATTCCTTGGTTTATACCACCACAGAATTAGTGGGAGATAACAAACTATTAGCCGCCACGTTAATGTTACTTACTGGATTGTTGGTGACTATGGGCATAGGCTCTTCGTTTTCCACGATTCCAATTATCGCGTCTATTTATGTGCCACTCGCGCTTGGTTTTGGTTTTTCACCGTTGGCAACCGCAGCGCTGGTTGGCACTGCAGCGGCGCTTGGTGATGCAGGTTCTCCGGCATCCGATTCAACCCTTGGTCCAACGTCCGGTTTGAACGTTGATGGTCAGCACGATCATATCTGGGATACTGTGGTGCCAACCTTTATTCACTACAACATTCCTTTGATTGTTTTTGGTGTGATTGCCGCGTTAGTGCTTTAACTTTGAGTAAGACGTCGCGTTTTTTTTACATTAACGTGACGTTAAACAGGCTAACTCGTAATATTGGTTATCGTTAAATTCAAACTCTTTGATCACGTCAAGTCGCACTTTTTGGGTGTGGGCGGCGAAAGAGCGAGGGTTGATTTTGTTGATAAAGGTCACCAATACCGGATAACGTTTTGCCATGCTTTTTAGTGCAAATTCGAATACCCCTTCAAACACACCTTGACCTCTAAAGGATTTATCGACACAAACTGGCCCGTATTGGTAAGAATTGTCTACCGTTAATGTGAAGCCTTGATAGGTGTTACTTTCTAAGTCTTTGATCATATGCGCAAACATCGGCCATCGCGACCAAAACTGCCAAGAGGCCGCCATCGCGTAGGCGACAATTTGCTGGTCTTGCTCGCCAATAAATAGCCCTTGTTCTTGTTCAATCAGTTCGGTTAATTGTGCTTCGGTAAATGCGGTGGTAATAAAACCATCGGCTTTGTCTTCTTCACTGATGGAGTCTACTTGATACCTATAATGTAATTGCAGAATTTGCGGAATGTCGTCTAAGGTTGCGATGCGATAATCAAATGCCACTTCTATTTACTCTTTAATCGTGCCATGAGGCGAATATAAATTACACTGATATGATAAACAAAAAAGCGGACACTGCCTAAGCACTTGTCCGCTTTTTTCGTTAGTTATACGACTTCAACTTATAAGTTTTTATCAAAATAACGAACGATTGTTTTAGCTAAGTGCAAACCGGTTTTTTTGCCGCGAATGCTGTGTTTGCTGCCAGGGTATGTCATAACATCAAACTCTTTGCCTAAATCTTGTAGGTGTTTGAACAACTTAGTGGCGTTGGTGAACAATACGTTATCGTCTGCCATGCCGTGATAAATCAACATATCACCTTTTAAACCATCAGCGTATTTAAATACGTTACTGATCACGTAGTCTTGGTTGTCTTTACCTGGGTGTCCTGCATAACGCTCAGTGTAGTGAGTATCGTATAACCCCCAGTCCGTTACAGGTGCGCCAGAAACGCCAACTTTGAAGACGTCAGGTGCTTTAAACATACCCATAATCGTCATGTACCCACCGTAACTGTGGCCATAAATACCAATGCGGTCAGGGTCAACAATATCCAAGGTTTTAAGGTAGTCGACACCGGTTAATTGGTCGACAAGCTCGATTTCACCTAAGTGTTTGTAAATCGGATCTTCAAACTTTTTACCACGCTGATAAGAGCCGCGGTTGTCGAGTTGGAACACCACGTAACCTTTTTGCACTAAGTGTTGAATAAGCGCATTGCGCACACTCCAAGTGTTAGTTACTCGCTGTACGCCTGGGCCGCCATAAACGTAGTTGATTGTTGGGCGTTTGCCTTTGAAACCAACCGGTTCAAATATGCGGTAATGTAATGTTTGGCCGTCTTCAGCGGTTAAAGTACCAAAACGCGGCTTTATATAATCAGACTTGTATGGATAAAACGGGTGATCTTTATCAACTTTGTTTTCTTCCATCCAAGTGATATGTTGACCATTAGCCTTGTGTAAACTTACTTGTGGTGGTTGCATGTAGTTTGAAAACGAATCGATATACACGCTGGCGTCTTTAGAAAACGCGATGCGGTGGAAACCTTCACGTTTCGATACTTTGCTGATTTGCAAAGGTTTATTGATGTTCACTTTATATAAGTGGCTTTCAATAGGCGTATCTTTACGACCGGTGAAATAGATATCGCCGGTCTTTTTGTT
>JABXID010000178.1 GCA_013373245.1 Gammaproteobacteria bacterium | reverse complement strand
TCTTTGTTCCGTGCCTAACATTTGACGTGAAATAAGCATGGCTTGGTGCGTGATCAGCTTTTGTAATTCGTGCAGGCGATCTTTCTTTTCTGATTCTGATACATCGTCTGGAATATCTGCTGCTGGCGTGCCAGGACGCGCACTGTATATGAAACTAAAGCTGTGATCGAAACCAATATCTTCTATCAGCTTCATGGTCTTTGCGTGGTCTTCCGCGGTTTCGCCTGGGAAGCCAATTATGAAGTCACTAGACATGCTGATGTTTGGACGAATTTTTCGTAATTTACGAATTTGTGATTTGTATTCGATGGCGGTGTGGCCACGTTTCATCAAGTTCAAAATTCGGTCCGCACCTGATTGCACCGGCAAGTGCAGGTGATCAACAAGCTCTGGTACATCTTCGTATGCCGCAATAATATCGTCGGTAAATTCAACCGGATGTGATGTGGTGTAACGAATACGGTCAATACCGTCAATCGCAGCGACTAAACGTAATAATTCACTAAAGTGGCAGATTTCACCATCGTGTGTTTCGCCACGAAACGCATTTACGTTTTGACCAAGTAGGTTAACTTCACGAACACCTTGTTCAGCAAGCTGTGCTATTTCAAATAACACATCGTCAACCGGACGAGACACTTCTTCACCACGTGTATAAGGTACAACACAGAATGTACAGTATTTACTGCAGCCTTCCATGATCGATACGAACGCAGTTGGGCCGTCTGATGTAGGTTCTGGTAGGCGGTCAAATTTTTCAATTTCAGGGAAAGAAATATCAATCACCGACTCACCTTCGCCTTTTTGAATTTGGTCTATCATTTCTGGTAAACGGTGTAAGGTTTGCGGACCAAAGACCATGTCAACAAATGGCGCGCGTTCACGAATGTGCTGGCCTTCTTGAGAGGCAACACAACCACCGACACCGATAACTAAATCAGGCTTTTTATCTTTTAGGGTTTTCCAGCGACCTAATTGGTGAAATACTTTTTCTTGTGCTTTTTCACGAATTGAACAGGTGTTCAATAAGATAACGTCGGCGTTCTCAGCGTCTTCTGTAAACTCATATCCGTGACTATCATCAAGCAAGTCCGCCATTTTTTGCGAGTCATACTCGTTCATCTGGCAGCCCCAAGTTTTAATATGTAGTTTTTTGCTCATTACGTCTCGTTACCTAACAGTTAATTCGTAAATTTAGAAATTGGAAAATCCAAAGGGCGCGTATTTTACAAGGAATTGACGCGAACTGGAAGACCAAAGATTCGCCAATTTTATTGTGGAATTAACGTTTGACCTTAACCGGTTGAATACAGGTTCTTTTGTCGGCGAAATGGCGTTATAACTTTGTCGATTTCTGTTGTTCTGCCATAATGCGCGTTATTGTTTGATGGTTAATATCAATTACTAAAGACTAGATATGCTTTTGGATAACGGATCAGAGTTTGATGTCATCATCGTCGGTGGTGGCATGGTGGGCGCAGCACAAGTCTTGGCGTTTTGTCAGCAACATAAACGTGTATTGTTACTTGAGAAAAATTTGCCAAAATCTGAGTGGCTGGAAAAGCCGCCACTTCGAGTATCTGCGGTAAACCTTTGCAGCGAAGAATATTTAAATGAATTGGGGCTCTGGCAACATTTAAGCGCTGAGCACATGTGTGTGTTTAACCATTTATCGACTTGGGAAAAAGAAGCATCGGCTTTGGCAAAACAAAAACTGACGTTTTCCGCCCAAGATATAAATAAAAGTCATCTCGGTTATTTAATTCGAAATGAAGCATTACAAATGGCTGCATTTGAACAATTTAAGCAGCTATCTAATCCCCCTGTAATATCAAGTGCTGAACTTGTCGCTATTGATCAAGATGGCTTAACAACAGAGCAGGACAAGGTTATTGTCAGGTTACAAGAAAAGGACGTGCAGACACAGTTAAAAAGTCATTTGGTCATTGGCGCGGACGGTGCAAACAGTCGTGTCAGGCAATTGCTCAACATTGGTTTGTCTGGTTGGGATTATCAGCAGCATTGTTTCAGTATTACCATTAAAACCAACTTTCCTATGCAAGACATCACATGGCAAGAGTTTCAGCCTTCGGGACCAAAAGCTTTTTTACCTTTGTCTGATGGAATGGCAAGTTTAATTTGGTACGACTCAGCGGACATCATTAAACAGCTTAAACAAATGTCTCCGCTTGCATTAAAACAGAAAGTGTTAGATGTATTTCCTCCGCTAGCAGGTGACTTTGAGGTTGTGCAACATGCATCCTTTCCGTTAACTCGTCGTCAAGCCAAAAGCTACGTAGACGGTCGTGCTGTTTTAATCGGTGACGCGGCTCATACCATTAATCCGCTTGCAGGGCAGGGAGTTAACTTGGGTTACAAAGACGTTGCCGAGTTGTCCCAGCAGCTCGATGGCATAGACTTAACAGATAATTCGAGCTTAACAAAAGCGTTGCAGAAATATCAGACTAAACGCAAGACTGAGTCTTTAGTTATGTCAGGCGCAATGGATAGTTTTTACACCTTGTTTTCAAATGACAAAACAGTGCTTAAGTTTGTTCGTCGCGGACTACTGAATGTAGCGAATAAGTTACCATGGGCAAAAAAACAAGTGTTGATGAAAGCGGTGGGGTACTGATTTGTTGACCGTTAAGAGGGTATTTTATTTCTTGATGATGAGCTGCACAATTTTGTTATCCGCTTGTACTGCAGCTCCAATATCCCATCAACAACAGTTAAAAAATACATGTAAAAATAAAGGTGGTGACATAGTAACTGAATTGACCTGTCCCACTTCTCAAGAGGTAAGAGATGGTGAGTTTTGTTTGCTTAAAAATAGCGCAAATGAAATGGTGTTCTTTAATGGATGCACCGCTGGGATTGCTGATTACGACGCTGTTTTTTTCAACCAGTGTTTAGCCCATGACTTATGTTATCACCATGAGCCAGCTACCAATGGCAAAAGTAAAAATACATGCGATCAAGAGTTTTATCAGGCGATGGAAAAACACTGCGAAAAGCGAAGTGACACCAAACGTTGTTTATTGATGGCTAAGCTTTTTTATGAAGGTGTGGAGCATTTTGGCGAAAGCAGCTGGCAATGCTCAAACCTTTCAAATAAGGAACTAGAAAGCAATAAATTAAACGACAAAATGTAACGTTTTATTTGTTCACTAAGACAATACAAAGTGCAGTAAAGTCAGACATTATTAGGATGCGGTCAAATTAAACACTCTCTTATGAGAGTTTCATATATTGCAATAACACCCTTCGGCATCGGATATCAGTAATGATGCACTAAAGCCTTTTAAGTAGTTATTAAATACTGTCAGCGCAAATCCATCAGTCTGCGAGCAATCAAGGCCTTCTCCATAAGGTCCAAAATAAACTAATTGTCCGTTGTCGTCTAAGATAGCGACAGAGGGGGTTGAGGGTACGATGTCAGGAATGAGAGTCGGGTCAATGTTTCTGAATTCGACTGTATGCATTTGAGCTAGTTCTTTAAGAGCATTAACGTGAGCTTCGCTGCTAACGTTACATGCACAATCATTTTGTTGGAAATGTAAAATGATACCTTTCTTTGGTTCAATACCCAGAAGATCTTTATTTATATCAACCAGTTTTTGCTGAAACACGTCGGGTGAAATGTTTGTTAATTTGTCTTGCGGATCAAATGCAATTAATCGGTCAAATGTCAGATAAACAAAACAAATTAACGTGAATACGAACCACGTGCCGGTAATTAACCACTGTCCAAACGTCGGCGACTCTTCACTCATTTAAAGCGATGCACACTTTGCTCAAGTTTATCGCTTATCTCGCCAACTTGCTCTGCCTCTTTACTCAATGTAGCAAGCAGGCTGATATCTTCATTGATTGCTGCGCGCATTGTTTCTGCACTTTGCGCTATGTTGTCGGTGGTTGCCGATTGTTCTTCAACAGCAGTTGCTAAATTTATTGTTGATCTTGCTGCTTGCTCAACAAGTAGCGTCGATTGCTCGATTTGAATTTTAGCTTTTTCTGCTTTTTCAATCACACCTTCAACAACCTGTAAACTGTCTTTCATTGAACTGGATGATGCTTCTGAATAACTTTGCAATGAGTTAATCGTGTCATTGATTTTGGCTGTACTTTCTTTAGTTCTGTTGGCAAGCGCACGTACTTCATCGGCAACAACAGCAAAACCTCGCCCTTGTTCGCCGGCTCTTGCTGCTTCAATAGCAGCGTTGAGCGCTAATAAGTTTGTTTGTTCAGCGATACCACTTATTTCTGTCAGTACTGTCGATATATTTTCGACCGAAGTCACTAAGTCTGTAATTTGTTGATTTGTGTTTTCTAACTTCGCAACCAACTCTTTGTTTTGTGTGGTTATGTCAGCAATATCATGTTGAGTTTGTTGCGCAAATTTATTCGCGTCCTGCATCTGTGTATTTAAGGTAGACGTTTCTTCTGAAATTGAAGCAATAGTTACTGCGAGTTCTTCTGCTGAAGCAGCGATAAGATCCGACTCTTGTTGACTTTCAAAACTGGACTTTTCTAAGTCTGTTTTGGTTGCTTTTAATTTACTTGCATTAGCATTCAACTCAACAACTTCGCCTTTAATATCAGTAATTAGGTTGTGTAGCAAACCGAGCAATCTGTTAAAGGCCAGTAGCGTTAAATTGCCTCTATCGTTTGCCTGAATACTTAAATCAATGGCTTTATCATCTTTAGTCAGTTTGTCAGTTACGCCGGTTAGCTCTTTGCCAGCTCTACTTTGTCTAAACATCATATGCGCTAAATAGCCGGCAACTCCAGCTTCTGCAGCTGCATAAAGGGCGTGAATAATAACGGTTGAGAATGCTAAACGGTCCTGATCAAATATGTACACACCTGCATTATTTGACTGCAAAAAGTAAAACGATAAATGATGTACCGCGATTGTAATTAAGGCAGTAACGAAGACCTTCCAATCTTGATAGATGATCAGAAGCGCCATCAAAATGAAAATTTCAAAATGAACTTCAATTAAGCCGTACGTTTGATGTATGTGTAAGGCCGCGAAAATCATTACGCCTATGGCAGTGACGTGACGAGTGATCGGGCTTTTAGCAGCGGTTTGGTAAAAGTATATAGGCACCAGAATTGCTGGCAGGCCTATTAGTATTGCCGTTCCTATATTATCGAAGATCAAGCCAAGAGCGAGGCTTTGTAAAAATAAAAATGAAAATACACCTAAAAACAACTTATTAATTTGGTTCATTTTGCTAACGACTCGAGTTCAAAGAATAATAAAAAGTGTAGGACACTTACGTGATTTCTCTAGTTTGTGTCTTAACGACTTGTGATGAAAAACTTATCTGTTGTCAATACGTTGTATTCAGCATTTGGGATCAGAGTGTTAGAGATAATTTTATTGCCAACTGTCAGGAAATTTACCGCGCAAAACGTAACTAAATGCAATTAGTTCGGCAATCACTACGTACATGGTAGGGGGGATTTTTTGGCCAATGTCCATTTGCTGTAAGTAGTTAAAAAGCTGTTCGTCTTTATGGATCAGGAGGCCTTCTTCTTTTGCTCGGGCAATGATTAAATCAGCGACTTCACTATAACCTTTGGCTGCGATGTGTGGCGCACTTTTTCCGTCGTAAAGTACCGATAAAGCGCCTTGATTTTGCTTCAAGTTCTTGTCTTGGTTATTCTGTTTCACTCAATCCACCTATTTTATACTTGTGTGTTAATTATGCCTGTGTGTTTGGGGCTGGTGTTCGATGATTCGAGCTCAGGTTTGAATTTAAATTGATTTGTAACTTCAAATCCCAACTTAGTTAAGCGCTCCTCGAGCATCGGCCAAAGTCGTTTAACTTTTTGCTCTAAAATAACGTTTGAGTAGTTACATTGTGTTTCTAGTTTAAAATCGTTTATTGATATAGCGATGACAAGTAGACCTAGCTCTTTAAGGTCAAATGTCATATTAAACACTTCCGCGCTGTTGTTGGTTGTATGACTATTTTTAGACCCTGCTTGCTCTTGCTGTTTGATCATTACAGTGTCGTTTGTAGCTAAGCCTAATGGCAATAATATTTGTAAGGTGTTTTGCAGTTGTTCTGTGCTAACAACTGGTCTTTCTGATGGTGGTTTTAATTGGTGTATTGCCGCTCCTTGTAAAAAAGTAAACTCCAGTAAATTGTTCTTAATGGCAATGGAATTTAGCCTTTCTTTTAGTTCATTTGGTGGCAAATCTGATTGATTGGAAAGCAGTTGAGCTAATTTACTCGGCATGTCTATTGTTTTATTTTGTGCTGTTTGTTTTGTTATCCATTGCGTTACCAGCCTAGCTATGTCGTTGGGTAACGTCATTTGTTTGCTGAGTAATTGCGATTGTAAAAATAACTGGAGCTGTTGCTGCTCCACTTTCATCAATACTGCTTGTTGGCGCATCAATAGGGCTTGTTGTGGCGTTAACTGAAACTGCTGCAGTGTTTGGCTGTTTTGCAATCTGAGTGAAGCTATGCCTTGTTGATTGATATTTAGGTTTGTAAATTTGACGTTACCACTTGACCACTTTGCCGATGAATGTGGGGCTGACATTTTAGATGTTGATTGTGTATTGGCTGTAACCGGTTTATCCACGTTTTTAATTTCATTAATTAAGTAAATAGGGGATTTATTACCCCTATTTTACTATCAGGTTATTGATTAGAATCGCTTTTCGTAAGCTTTTGTCTTGTTTGATGCAAAGAATAGCTTTGGCGCTGCACAAAATTAAACAACAACAGCCTCCTAATAACTTAGGGGGAATTTACTCATAACACAAGGTTGCTCTGTCGGCGACGTACTTATATTTAAATGGCGCAAGGTCTCGCAATTCATATTTTGTCTGTACTAAAAAGGTGCTCAAAGTCGGAATCAGCCGATACTTGTTCGGTGGCAGGTTAATTGCTTAGTTATGAATAATTAGTAATGAGGAATTGGCTAATCAAATCGGTATTACATATATATAATCTTTATAAATCAGTTGGTTAGTTTTTATTCGGAACTGATTTTAAGTCTTATTTAGATAATGGAGTTATTGTGACGATTT
>JABXID010000023.1 GCA_013373245.1 Gammaproteobacteria bacterium | reverse complement strand
TGCTCAACTACGGCCAATTTAAAGCCTAGCGTGTAATCTTTTTGTGTTCGTTTAACTCTCTGTTTATCTGTACTTGTCATAATAAGTCCCAAATGTGTAAACACATTTCAGGACGGGACATTCAACATAAAAAAGCCAGCTGATTTTAGCTGGCTTTATATGATTGAGTATATTTCAACAATTAAAAATAAACGCTCAATATTATGGAGTTGGTGAGTCAGCGTCTTCTTGTTCGCTGTCTGTCGCAGTCTCAGTTGCTTCAACAGCCGTTTCAGCAATAGGTGCTTCGGTTGCTGGCGCTTGCTCTGTTGATGACTCGTTATTAGCTAATGCTTCATTTTGATCTTGAAGCGCTGCATTTTGTAGCTCAAGAATACGTTTTTCATTTTCTAGTGCTTGAACCTGCAGATCAGCGACTTGTTGCTTTAACTCTAGGTTTTCATCAACTTGTGATTTCAGCATTTGTTCAGTGTTACTCAATTTTGCCGCTAGTGATTTAGCTTTTGATTGTGCTTCTGCCACTAACCTTTCAGCTTCTTCTGAGCTTTCTTCTGCCGAAGATTTAATATTGTCGATACGATTATTTTTACGCTCTATAAGAGCAACAATCTCGTTAGTTTGCTCGACCAATGGTTTATTACGTAAATCTTTGTCAGCTAGCGCTTTAGAGATATTTAGTAACTGGTTTTCAAAGCGGGTGATATAGCTTTCTCTATCGTCACTTTTAATGCGAGCTAATTCTTGCACCGCTTGCAATATATTGCTGGTACGTTCTAGCTGGAATGTCGCTTGTGCTACGATTTCTTTGATCTTTTCTTTGTCTCTTACATTGGTTGCAATGCCAGCTTCCGCCAATTGAATAGACGAAGCAGCTTGTTGATACGAGTTCGGAGCGTAACGAGTAGCACGTTGACTTTTTAATGAGTCTAAACGAGCTTTGGCATCTGATAGCTCGATATATTGAACGACACTTACCTCTAGTGCTCTAAGTTTTGGTAATAACTTACCATTTTCAGAGCGTGCATCTTCAAGATCACCATCTGCAATTTCTTCAACTATTTCATCAATGTCACCAGATAAACGGTCGTAAGAACGAGAAAATGCTTTTAGGTTAGGTGCGTTTAATGCTTTAAGCTCGTTACGAATGTCGAAGCTTTCAACCAAAATAGTCTCTGCGTTTTGCTTGATAACGTTCGCTGCGTCAAGTGCGGTGTTTGCTTTAAAAACATACTCTTTGATATCGGCAACTTGGCTTTGAGTTGCTTCTGTTTTGTCAATCGCGATTTCGTCGTAGTCTTCTTTCGCATCTTTATATGCTTCCAAAGCGTCTTCTAACTTTTTAGGGGCAAAGTATTTAAGGTTGTCAGTTTGGCTTTGTTTAATACGTGCTTCTAATTTATCCATAAGTGATTTGGACTCAGCAACGCGTGCAGCAAAAATTTTGTTTTGCTGTTGTTGTTTCGCTAGCTTTTCTTCAGGACTGGTACTCGAACAGCCCGCTAGCGCGGCGACAAACAGCGCTAATACAATTGAATGAATATATTTCATTTGAACTCCATATCTGTTAATGCAAAGGGTAACCCACAGATCATAGCTAAAAAACACAATTTTTTACAGCACTAAATGAAGAAGAAATGCTCAAATATGTTATGCATTATTTGTTTTAATTACTCCGTGTTAGAACTTAATTTACTTATTGTATTTGTGGTAGCATAGCGCCGTCTTAGCTAGGTACAGAGTTAAATAGAATTTAATGATAGATCAAATCAAAATTGTTTTAGTAAATACATCTCATACAGGCAATATCGGTTCGGCGGCTCGAGCGATGAAAACTATGGGCTTGTCAGAGTTAGTGCTTGTAGATCCTGTATCAGAACCAGATAGCCATGCGTCAGCGTTAGCGGCTGGGGCGACAGATATTTTAGGCAACGCGAAAATAGTACCAACGTTAGAAGAGGCGATAGCAGATTGTGGTTTGTCTATAGCAACCAGTGCCCGCTCTCGGACCCTAGAATGGCCAATGTTAAATCCAAGAGAGTGTGGTGCGAAGGTGGTTGAGGAAGGGCACAAGCATAAAGTTGCACTCGTGTTTGGCCGAGAGAGTTCTGGGTTGACCAACGAAGAATTGCAGATGTGTCAATTCCACGTTCACATTCCAGCAAATCCAGAATATTCGTCACTGAATTTAGCGATGGCGGTGCAAACACTTAGTTATGAAGTTCGCATGCAGTTTTTAGAACAGCAACAAGCGCAGTACACACCGGTAGAGTTAGACTATCCAAATGGCGAACAATTGGAAGGGTTTTATCAGCATTTAGAACAAGCACTGCTCCACACAGGATTCATAATTAAACAACACCCGGGACAAGTCATGTCGAAATTAAGACGTTTATTTAACCGCACACGTCCTGAGTCTCATGAGTTGAATATTCTCAGAGGCATTCTCACTTCAATTACCAAATTAGACAAAAAAGATTAAATGAGTAAAAGCATGTTTGAACGGATAAAAGAAGATATTGCCAGCGTATACAGTCGAGATCCGGCAGCTCGAAACAACATGGAAATTTTATTTAACTATCCAGGATTGCATGCGATTTGGTTTCAACGAATTGCCAATAAATTGTGGCGACGAAACTGGAAGTGGTTGGCGCGTTTTATTTCAACAATTGCACGTTGGTTAACTGGCGTTGAAATCCACCCTGGAGCAACTATTGGTAAACGGTTTTTTATTGATCACGGCATGGGCGTGGTGATTGGTGAGACGGCCGAGATTGGTGATGATGTTACGGTTTATCACGGTGTAACCCTTGGTGGTACTAGTTGGAGTGCTGGCAAACGTCACCCGACATTATCTGACGGTGTAGTAGTTGGTGCTGGCGCAAAAATTTTGGGTCCAATATTAATTGGTAAAAATGCACGAGTAGGATCAAATTCTGTTGTTGTTAAAGATGTACCGGAAGATGCCACAGTGGTTGGAATTCCGGGTCGCATCGTTATGGCGAATAAAGACACAGACGCAAAAAATAAACGCAGCCGGATTGCGAAGAAGTACGGCTTTGATGCCTATGCGGTTGCTACAGACAATCCAGATCCTGTCGCCAATGCAATAGGCCGCATGCTAGATCATATTTCGGTGATGGACGAAAAAATTAATTCAGTCTGTGGCGAAGTAGCTAAAATGGGCGGTGATGTTTGTGCAGAGCACTTGCCAAATATTGATATTGACGAGCCTGAGTTTGTCAGCGCAGAACACAAAGCAGCTGAAAAGCGCGAATCCAAAATGGCTTCATTTGACCCAGAAATCTAGTAAATTCTATACCTGACTAAATTAGTCAATTATATTACTTGACTAATTTAGTCGGGTTTGTAAAATGCCTCCTTATAACGTCAAGAAACCGCTAATTAGGTAGAGGCTCGGTATGAAATTAACGTCAAAAGGTCGATATGCTGTCACGGCAATGCTCGATGTTTCACTGCATGCAGGTTCGGGACCTGTACCTTTAACTGACATATCTGAGCGTCAAGGTATTTCTTTATCATACCTAGAGCAGCTGTTTGCCAAGCTTCGTAAAAAAGAATTGGTCAGTAGCGTTCGAGGACCAGGCGGAGGTTACTTCTTAGGACGTGAAGCGGAGCTGATTTCAATCAGAGATGTAATCGCGGCTGTAGATGAAAGTGTTGACGCAACCAAGTGCCAGGGACAAGGTAACTGTCATAATGGCACTGTTTGTTTAACACACCACCTTTGGTCTGATTTAAGCGAACGGATTGAGTCGTTTTTAGGTGAAATCACACTTGGTGAATTGGTAAAACGACGTCATAACGAATTTGCCGACAACAAAGATGTAAAAAGTTTATTAAATGACCAACTAGCGGTCAGCAACATTTAAAAGATTTAAAGAATATTGTGCGCTTGATAAAATTGAGCGCTTTGTAGAATTGTGGAGAAATTAATGAAATTACCAATTTACCTAGATTATGCGGCAACAACGCCAGTTGATCCTCGCGTAGCCGAGGCAATGATGCAGTGCCTTACAATGGATGGTACCTTCGGTAACCCTGCTTCACGTTCACACCGATTTGGTTGGCAGGCAGAAGAGCTTGTAGACATTGCAAGAAATAATATTGCCGATTTAGTAAACGCTGATCCTCGTGAAATCGTATTTACCTCTGGTGCAACTGAGTCAAATAACCTAGCGATTAAAGGTGCGGCGAAGTTTTATCAGAAAAAAGGCAAACACGTAATTACTGCAAAAACGGAACATAAAGCGGTTTTAGATACATGTCGTGAATTAGAACGTCAAGGATTTGAAGTTACCTATTTAGACGTTTTGCCTAATGGTTTAGTTGACCTAAATGTTCTTGAATCCGCTATGCGTGACGATACTGTGCTTGTTTCAATCATGCACGTGAATAACGAAATTGGTGTGGTACAAGACATCGAAAAAATTGGCGAACTATGTCGCGCACGCAAAATTGTATTTCATGTAGATGCCGCACAAAGTGCCGGTAAATTACCAATTGACTTAGCTGAACTTAAAGTTGATTTAATGTCTTTCTCTGGTCACAAAATATATGGCCCAAAAGGCATTGGTGCTTTATTCGTTCGTCGTAAACCACGTATTCGTCTAGAAGCACAAATGCACGGTGGAGGTCACGAGCGTGGCTTCCGTTCAGGTACATTGGCTGTTCACCAAATTGTTGGTATGGGTGAAGCGTTCCGTATCGCGAAAGAAGATATGGAAAAAGACACTCAGCATATTTTAGAGTTGCGTGCCCGTTTGTGGGAAGGTGTTAAAGATATTGAAGAAATTTATATCAACGGTGACGATAAGCATTTCGTTCCAGGTATTTTTAACATCAGCTTTAACTTTGTTGAAGGCGAGAGCTTGATTATGGCGCTTAAAGATATGGCGGTTTCTTCTGGCTCAGCATGTACATCTGCCAGCTTAGAGCCTTCTTATGTATTAAGAGCACTCGGTTTAACTGATGAATTAGCACACAGCTCGATTCGTTTCAGTATTGGCCGCTTCACCACGGAAGAAGAGATTGACCACGTGATTGGTCAAGTAAACAACGCCATAGGAAAGTTACGTGAAATGTCTCCACTTTGGGAGATGTTCAAAGATGGTATCGACTTAAACACCATTGAGTGGGAAGCGCACTAATTAAGTGCTGATACACATAGAAACAGTTATAAAACAGAATTAACAATTAGCCGCAGAGGCGGTGAAGGAGCTAAAAATGGCTTACAGCGATAAAGTAATCGATCATTATGAAAACCCTCGTAACGTCGGTTCATTTGACAAAAATGATCCTTCGATAGCGACCGGAATGGTAGGTGCGCCAGCTTGTGGTGACGTAATGAAACTTCAGCTTAAAATTGACGAAGCTGGCATCATTGAAGACGCAAAATTTAAAACGTACGGTTGTGGTTCGGCAATTGCCTCTTCTTCTCTGGTAACAGAGTGGGTTAAAGGCAAATCAATCGAAGAAGCGCAAAAGTTAAGCAACACTGAAATTGCCGAAGAGTTGGCATTGCCACCGGTTAAAATTCACTGCTCTATTTTGGCAGAAGATGCAATTAAAGCGGCAATTGCAGATTACAACTCGAAAAAGTAACTTTTGATTTAACGCGCTTTTTACACGCATTCTTTTAATTTAGCAGTACGAGATAAACAATGGCAATTACTCTAACCGACTCAGCAGCAGATCGCGTTAAAAACTTTTTAGCAAGCCGAGGCAAAGGTCTTGGCCTTCGTCTTGGTGTAAAAACTACAGGGTGTTCAGGTCTTGCTTATGTGTTGGAGTTTGTGGATGAATTGCAAGAAGGTGATGAAGTTTTCAACGATAATGGTGTGAACGTTATTGTTGACGCTAAAAGCCTCGTTTATTTAGACGGCACTCATTTAGACTATGTTAAAAATGGTTTAAATGAAGGATTTGAATTCAAAAATCCGAATCAAAAAGACGAATGTGGTTGTGGCGAGAGTTTCACTGTTTAATACGTAAAATCTAGTTTTTATTCTTTTAAGGCCATGATCTATAATTGTGGCCTTATTTTTATCTATTGTAAGTGAGTTGATTGCGTGAGATTTTTTACACTATTTGGGCTGCCAATTAGTTTCAACATTGATTTAGACCAGTTGCATGCACAATATCGCGAGTTACAAAAAGCAGTGCATCCAGATCACCATGCTAGCGGTTCTGACTCACAAAAACTGTTGTCAGTGCAAAAAGCGTCTGAAATAAACGATGCTTTTCAAACGTTAAAAAATCCACTTACTCGAGCAGAGTATATGGTTTCCGAACATGGTTTTGATGTTCGGCACGAGCAACAAACTATTCGTGATGGCATGTTTTTAATGCAGCAAATGGAACTTCGTGAAGAGTTAGAAGAAATCGAACAAGCTAGCGATGTTGAAACTGCACTCGACGACTTTTACGATGATGTAAAACAATTGATCACCGAATACACAGACGCATTCCAGCAACACTTTAATCAAAGTGAATATGAAGAAGCAGCGATGGCTGTGCGTAAGCTGCGTTTTATCTACAAGCTGAAAGAAGAAGCTCAGCATCTTGAAGACAAACTACTCGACTTTTAAGGCTCAGAATTAATGGCTCTATTGCAAATTGCAGAACCTGGACAAAGTACAAATCCTCATGAACACAAATTAGCGGTTGGTATCGACTTAGGTACGACAAACTCCTTGGTGGCGTCGGTTCGCAGTGGCGAGACTAGCGTGCTGCCTGATGAACGAGGTCATTTGAGTTTACCTTCTGTAGTGCAATATGCAGAGGATAACAGCATCATCGTTGGTGTCGATGCCAAAGATAGTGCGGCCTTAGACCCTGAAAATACCATAGTATCTGTGAAGCGATTTTTAGGGCGCAGTCTTTCTGATATTGAACAAGTATACGGTAAGTTGCCTTATCAGTTTGTCGAAAAAGAACATACCGTAAATATCGCTACAAGACAGGGTGAGAAGAACCCGATTCAAGTGTCCGCCGATATTCTGCAAGTGCTTAAACATCGAGCTGAACTAACATTAGGCGATGAGCTAACAGGCGCTGTCATCACAGTGCCAGCGCACTTTGACGATGCTCAACGTCAAGGTACTAAAGATGCGGCGCAATTGGCAGGAATAAAAGTATTACGTTTACTAAACGAGCCAACAGCAGCGGCCGTTGCCTACGGTTTGGATTCTGGCAAAGAAGGCATCGTTGCAGTCTATGATTTAGGCGGTGGTACCTTTGATATTTCTATTTTACGCCTAAATAAAGGGGTGTTTGAAGTCATGTCGACCGGCGGTGATACCGCATTAGGTGGTGACGATTTTGATAAAAAAATCGCCGAGTTAATGTTAGAGCAGGCAAACGCGGAACCGCCAGAAAATAAAGGCGAATACCGTAAGTTATATGATTCAGCTCGCAGAGTGAAAGAAGCATTATCTGAGCATGACAGTGTTGCGTTCACAGTAGAATTGAGCGGCGAGCAGTTTAGCGGTGAGATCAGCAAAACCCAGTTTGAACAAGCAATTGCTGAACTGGTTAAAAATACCCTGCGTAGCTGTCGACGAGCGTTGAAAGATGCGGACGTAGAAAAAGAGCAAGTATTAGAAGTTGTCATGGTTGGCGGTTCTACTCGAGTTCCATATGTGCGAGAACAAGTAGAATCATTTTTTGGTCGAGAGCCTTTAACTTCAATCGATCCAGACCAAGTGGTTGCAATCGGAGCTGCGATTCAAGCTGATATTTTAGTGGGCAACAAACCGAATTCTGACATGTTACTGCTTGACGTGACACCATTGTCACTTGGGCTAGAAACCATGGGCGGGCTTGTTGAAAAGGTTATTCCAAGAAATACTACTATCCCGGTTGCGCGAGCCCAAGAGTTTACCACTTATAAAGATGGTCAAACTATGATGGCGATTCATGTGGTTCAAGGTGAACGTGAATTAGTGGAAGACTGTCGCAGTCTGGCGCGCTTTGTTTTAAAAGGTATTCCGCCGTTGACCGCTGGTATCGCGGTGATCCGTGTAACTTTTAACATCGATGCTGATGGTTTATTGAGTGTTACGGCGTTAGAAAAGTCAACTGGTATCGAATCGAGCATTCAAGTTAAACCTTCGTTTGGTTTAGAGCAGGATGAAATAGCTGATATGATCCAGTCATCGATGAGCAATGCTAAACAAGATATCGAACAGCGTATGTTACGAGAGCAGCAAATAGACGCGATTCGTATGTTAGAAGCGCTGGACTTAGCCATGACGGAGTCGAAAGATTTGTTGCCTGATGGTGAAAAACAGCAAATCGAACAAGCCATTACTGAGTTAAAAGCTGCAACTCAAGGAACCGACGGACAATTGATAAAAGATAAAATCAAACAGCTGGATGATACCAGCCAACCGTTCGCTGCAAGAAGAATGGAAAATAGTATTAAAACTGCGTTAACTGGCAGTTCAGTTGACCAAGTGTAAGAGAGCAAAATATGCCACAAATTATTTTTTTACCAAATGAAGATTTATGTCCAGACGGCGCGGTACTTGAAGGCGAAAAAGGGCAGTCGGTTTTAGATGTCGCTTTAAAGAATGACATTGAAGTAGAACACGCTTGTGAAAAAGTTTGCGCCTGTACAACATGCCATATGATCATTCGCGAGGGGTTTGACTCGCTTCCTGAAAGTGACGAGCTTGAAGATGACATGTTAGATAAAGCATGGGGGCTGGAGCCTGAATCAAGACTAGGTTGTCAGGCAATCATTCAAGATGAAGATTTAGTCGTTGAAATACCAAAATATACGGTTAATCACGCCAAAGAGAATCATTAACTCTTATTATTGATTAAATAACTTTTACAGCGGGATGGTTCCCGCTTTTTTATTGAGAGATAAACTTGCCCCTAAACCACAGTGAATTAATTTCTACTCAATCGCGTAGATATAATTCTGTAATTCTTGCGAAAACCGGTTAAGCAAAGTAACGTATTTGCACCTTATCTCGACCGAGGGTTTTCTCTTGATTAGACGTCCAACTATCACTCCATTTATTTCTGGTGTTTTATTCACAGCATTGAGTCAAATGACTTTTAGCGCTAACGCTAACAAGCTGGGTTATATTGACCAAGCAAAATTGCACGACATTGTAAAATCAGTATCTGCCAATCGAATTGAACAAGACATTAATACGTTAGTAAATTTTGGCACACGTCATACCCTGTCGGAGACAGAATCTGAATCCAGAGGAATAGGCGCGGCAAGACGCTGGATAAAAAAAGAATTTGAAAAAATTTCGGCAGAATGTGGTGGCTGTCTAGAAGTGTATTTTCAATCACAGGTTATATCCGGTGAAAAACGTATTCCTGATGCAACTGAAGTAAAAAGTGTTATCGCAATTCAGCGCGGCCAAACCGATCCGAATCGATACGTTGTTATGTCTGGCGACATAGACTCACGCGTTACTGACGTAATGAACTTTACCGACGACTCACCCGGAGCCAATGATAATGCATCTGGACTGGCTGGCACGATAGAAGCGGCACGTGTCTTATCAAAATATAAGTTTAATGGTTCTATTGTTTATGCAGCTTTAGCTGGCGAAGAACAAGGGTTGTTTGGTGGCAAAATAATGGCGGAGCAAGCTAAAGCTGACGGTTGGCGTATTAAGGCTGTGCTCAACAACGATATGATTGGCAATATTGAGGGCATCAATGGTGTTATTAACAATACGACAGCGCGTATTTTTGCTGAAGGTACTCGACAAACAGAAACGGATAGAGAAGCGAGGATTCGCCGTTTTACCGGGGGAGAAGTCGACTCACCGAGTCGTAACCTAGCGCGTTATATAGATTGGATGGCGGATCG
>JABXID010000210.1 GCA_013373245.1 Gammaproteobacteria bacterium | reverse complement strand
GGCTCTGGCTCTGGCTCTGGCTCTGGCTCTGGCTCTGGCTCTGGCTCTGGCTCTGCAGCAGTATGCTCGGCACTTTTAATTTCTGGTAGTGTTATTTCAGTGTTTTTTTTTAAATGCGTTTCTGTACTATTTTCTGAGGATTCAAATTGCACAGGGTTAAACGCCAACATGCGCAAGCACAACATTTCAAATCCGCTTAGTGGATCAGCTAACACTTTTAGATCTTTTTTACCTTGCAATAAAATCTGATAATAAACCTGTACTTGTTGCGGAGAGACTTGAGACGCAACCGCTGAAATAAACTCTGGATTACTATCATGTAACTTAGCTGCAGCTGGTAACACTTGAGTCATGGCAACCTGATGACAAATAGCAATCAAATCATCGAGTACTTTCTCAACGTCTGGATGTTGTTTTGCTAAACGCTGAAATTCTTCAACCAATTTATTGGTGTCATTCTGCAAAATTGCGGCAAATATATTCTGACCCCAACTGACATCCACAGTGCCCATCATCTTTTGTACGACAGTCAGCTGTATATTCTGTCCCGACTGTGCGATGGCCTGATCGGTCAAACTTAATCCGTCGCGCATACTGCCTTTAGCGTACTTTGCCAATAATTCGATAGCAGGTTGCTCAAACGGCATTTGCTCGGCAGACAATATCATTGCCAGTTGTTGGCTTATTTGCTCTATGCTCAATGCTTGCAGATTAAACTGCAAACAGCGAGAAAGGATAGTTACTGGTAGCTTTTGTGGATCGGTTGTCGCCAATAAAAACTTAACGTGTTCCGGCGGCTCTTCTAGTGTTTTTAATAGTGCATTAAAACTATGACGAGATAACATGTGCACTTCGTCAATCAGATACACCTTGTACCGACCTCGTGTCGGTGCATATTGCACGTTATCTAAAATTTCGCGAGTATCACCCACTTTAGTCCGAGATGCCGCGTCTATTTCAATTAAATCTACAAAACGACCTTCATCGACATCGACACAAGTGCTACAAACGCCACAAGGTTCAGCACTTACGCCGGTTTCGCAGTTTAAACTTTTTGCGAAAATTCGAGCTATGGTGGTTTTACCTACACCTCGGGTGCCAGTAAATAAATAAGCGTGATGCAAACGGTTATTGGACAAACCATTGATCAATGCCGACTTTACGTGCTCTTGCCCGACTAATTCTGAGAATTTTGACGGACGCCACTTTCTTGCAAGAACCTGATAACTCATATGCGCATTATTTTATTGATGACATCAAAACCGTGTTCTGACTCTATCAATCACCTTCAAATTCACAAACGGAATAACAATTTATTCCTAAATCAGTTAAACGTTTTTCACCACCAATATCGGGTAAATTCACTACAAAACATGCATTTTCAACCGTTGCACCAAGCTGACGGATCAACTTAGTTGTTGCCTCAATTGTGCCGCCGGTTGCTAATAAGTCATCTACCATCAAAACGTTATCGCTGGAAGTTAATGCATCAGTATGGATTTCCAAAACGTCTGTTCCGTACTCCAACACATAGTCTTGTGAAATAGTTTTGCCAGGCAATTTGCCCGGTTTACGGACTGGAATGAATGGAACTTTTAATTTATAAGCCAGCGGTGCACCAAAAATAAAACCTCGAGCTTCGGTGCCAACAATCGCAGTAATGCCCTTATCGGCCATTTGCTCTGCGAATAAATCAATCACTTGTGTGAAGGCTTCTGGTTGTTGCATCAAAGTGGTGACATCGCGAAACATGATGCCATCTTTTGGATAATTGGGAATGGTACGAATACTGTTTTTTATCAACTCAGACATGCTGAACTCACAATTCAAATACTTAACTCGAGTATGACAGATTGCAAGTTGCTGCAAAACCACTTAACCGAATTATTTTTTGAGTTCCCAACACTGTGCACAGTTCTTAAACTAGATCGTCTAATTTTTAACTGAAAACACAATCCCAGCACTTAAAAATCGACTTATAGCTTGCGACATAAATTGCTCTAGCTGCTCCTTGGTCAAACTAGAGTTTAGCTGATTAATTTGTGTTATCAGTGCATCGACTTGAATACTGTCGTGTTGTTGTATTAACTGCAATGTAACTATGGATAATGCATCCACCAGCATAAATTGCACTTGATGTTCAACATCTCTATATACTATTACCGATGTCGGTGATGGTTCAACGCTAAGCGCATTCTCTGGGCCTATGGTATGCACCGGGTACTGATACGTCAGTGGCATAACACTTTCAGGTATTGATAACGCTAAATCGAGCCCAAACGCCGTATCTTCTGTATTCTCAACTTGTGTTGTAATTGCTACCGAACAAGCTAACTCTGCCCATTCATAATGAGCAAGTTCTAACATATAGGGGTAAGGCAAACTCTCTGCTTTGTTTTCAAAAAGGTATTCTAAAAACTCCTGCGCGATTTCACAAAAATGTGGCGTTTCACATTGATGTTCAACGAAAAAACTTCGAACCAACGCTAACCAATCAGGTTGACTTACCAGTGACTTAAAAACAGGAAATGCCGCCGAACAAAACCCTTCAACGTTGTTAAAAAACAACTCTTGATAGACTTTTATTCGCCTTTGCTCAATCCCGGTTATGTCGCTAGTGTTTTGCCGAATCGCGTTCGCCAATTCATGTTGCTGCTGCTGAAACGTTAATGATTGTGCCATTAAGCAACATCCGATTGAGTAGATTCGGCGCTGGCGCTTTTTTGAATACGTCTTACTTGTTCTGTTTCCATTAATAACTCTGACAAAGGCGGTATATTAAAATCACGCTCTAACAAGGTGGGGAAAACGCCGTGTTGTTGATAAGCGTATTGTAGTAACTGCCAAACCGGCTCAATGACGTCCGCGCCATGAGTATCGACTTTTAAATCTTCAGCTTCGTCGTAGTGGCCGGCAATATGCCCATACAATATTCGCTCTGTAGGCATCGCCGACAAAAATGACTTTGCGTCATATTTGTGATTAATGGAATTGACATACACGTTGTTCACGTCAAGCAACAAGTGACAATCAGCTTCTTGCAATATGGCATTGGTAAACTCTGCTTCCGAGAGATCGTGGCTGGTATTAAGGTAGTAAGATACGTTTTCTATTGCGATTTTTTGCTGCAATATATCTTGCACTTGGCGAATTCTAGCGGAAACATATTTAACAGCTTCTTCAGTAAACGGTATCGGCATCAAGTCATACATATGGCCACCCGCTGAACAATAACTCAGATGCTCGGTGTAGTGCTTGATATTATAAGTTTTGAGGAATTGCCCAACTTGTTTAACAAATTCAACGTCCAATGGATCTGGACTGCCAATCGACAACGATAGACCATGAGTAAATAATGGCTTCGTCGCAGCGACTTGTTGTAAAGTTTGTTGGAACTGACCACCTAATCGCATCCAGTTTTCAGGAGCAACTTCGAGAAAATCAATGTCTGAAGCCAATAGTTGCTCCAAGTCATCACTCATTTCTCGACGAAAGCCAAGTCCAACCCCATCCATCTTACGAATATTCATAACTACTTCT
>JABXID010000090.1 GCA_013373245.1 Gammaproteobacteria bacterium | reverse complement strand
CTTTTCTTTTAGTTCGGGATGTTTTTGTATGAAAGCAAGGTTGGCTAAGCATGCTTCTCGGTCGATACCCAAACGCTCGGCATTTTCAGGTAATAAAGTTTTGGCAGGTGCAAGTACTGGGCATTTATTTAAGTGCACTAATTTTAAACCAATACGCTCTTCATCACCTAAGTCTTCGGTTTTAGTGTATAACTTATCAGCGATTTGTTGTGCGCTGAGTTCTAACAAAAATTCTGGATTTTTTGTCAAATCATATACCACCACGGCGTTTTTGTTTTTGTGATGGTAGGCCAAAGGGGCAACCCAAGTGGTGCAACCTTGCCAAGCTGAAATCATCCCGCTGGTGTGAACTAGCGGTGTGGAGCGATAAACGTCAATTAATTCAGACAACGGCTTTTTGTTTCGATGGTCGAGCAAAAACTGATAGAGCTTAGGTTGTGTGGTTTTGATTAATTTCGCTAATTCAATGGTGGCGATAACGTCTGATAACGCATCGTGCGCCGAGCCATGTTCAATTCCGTTGGCCTCGGTAAGTTTTTCTAAACGGAAGCTTGGTTTTCCTTCTTCATCGGTTGGCCATTCTATACCTTCTGGGCGCAGGGCGTAACATGCGCGAACCATATCTAAAATGTCCCAACGCGAGTTGCCGTGTTGCCAACTGTACGCATATGGATCGTAAAAGTTTCGATAAAGGGTGTAACGGATCATTTCATCGTCAAAACGTACATTGTTATAACCAACACATATGGTATTCGGTGTACTAATTTCTTGATGAATCCGTTTAATGAACTCTGGTTCGATTAAACCTTTTTGTAGGGTTTGTTGTGGCGTAATGCCCGTGACTAACGCGGCTTCTGGATGGGGAAGGTAGTCATTTGGAATCTGACAGTATTCAACGAGCGGTTCGCCAATGATATTTAAATCAAGATCGGTTCTGATCCCAGCAAACTGTGAAGGTTTGTCCTTTTTGGGCGACGTGCCCCAAGACTCAAAATCATACCAATAAAACGTTGGTTCCTTGCTCATTGAAAATCCAAATAACTGCAAACGAATAGTTGAACTTTAAAGCCTTACTGAACTGAAAGCAAAATCAAAGCGTTGAATTTTAAGTGTTTGCACAATTATTGACTGTTTTTGCTTTGGCAAATCATGGTGATGGGAATTTATGGTGTGTCTTCGCATCGTTCGCACATTGTTTGAAATGGATTTTGTTCTAACAATTGGCTATTTAAAGGTGCACCGCATTGCTGACAAAAACCAAAATCACCAGATTCGATTAACGCGATGGTTTGTTTTACCTTAGCCAATTCGACTTTGGTTTTATGAGCAATTGAGAATAAGACATCGTCTAATGAATCGTTAGCATCAAAATCATTCTGAATGGTTTTAAGGCGATTCGATAACTCTTGCCTTTGATAAGTCAGCTGTTGTTTTATTTCCAAAAGATCCATGGTTGTCTCAGGCGGTGATAGTTTTAATTTCCATCTTAGTGAACTCACAACATTACGCATTGATCTGAAATAAAAAGAAGTATTTTTTCAACAAATGCAGCATTTTTATTAATTTAATCTACTCTTAAATTATTGAAGCTAACTTGTTAACTATGAAAGGAAATTTGATGGAGTCAATACAAATAAAAGATCATATGAACCATCGTCCCGTGTACTTTAGTGGCAAAGAAACGGTTGTTGAAGCGGTTGAGAAATTGTTGCAATCTCGCAGCTCTGGCGGTCCGGTAATTAACGAACAGCGAGAAGTGATAGGTTTTGTTTCTGAACAAGACTGTCTAAAGGCGATGATATCATCCAGTTATCACAGTGGTGAGTCGTCGAAAAGTGTTGCCGATGTAATGAAAGTCGACGTGTTGACGAAAAAGCCGTATGACAGCGTGTTGCAATTGGCGGAAGAGATGGTTTCCATAAAGCCCCGCGTTTATCCTGTGGTGGATGACGATGGTATTCTGCTTGGTTGTGTCAATCGCTCTGAGGTACTGCGCGCGCTAGACATGCACTTACATTCGCTTTATCAAGCGGGCCATAGATACGTTTAGCCACCACTCTTATAAATATTCTTTAATTCTGAATTACCCTTAATACCAATCCGCATAAGTATTTAGTCATTCAGAGCCGTGCCAGAGCTTTTAGTTCGCGGCGCTTGAATGCAGTAATACTGGACGTCTTGCAAATTCGAGCAACAAAGAAATAGAAGCTCTGAATGGCGTCTTCGATGGGTCTAAAAAGCATTAATACCACTTCACAAGATTTTGATGTAGAACGACTATACCTTCAATCTTGTTCCTTGTCTTAATGCTTTTTAGTTCCCACTGAGTGACTAAATACTTATGCGGATTGGTATAAATCCTATTGATTTAAGGGTTTTTTGTATCTTTGCAAAAATGTTAAGATGCCGCCAATTTTCAAAATTGGATAGGCGCGGCCAGATATTTGTATAAGCTGTCGTCGTTACTAGCCTAATAATGCCGTAAACCAAAAGGTTAAACATTTTTGTGTCGCAGCTAAATCTCTCTCAAGTTCTTAAACAGGATCATTTTCAACTCTTGTCTCGTTTGCGTGGAGCAAAAAAAATCGCCGATCCTGATAAACAAGCCAAAGTAATAGAAAAAATTCAGTCAGATATTGATAAGTCGGTTGAGTTGCGGGCAAAAAAACTGCAGAACGTTCCGGACATCCATTACCCAGAGCAACTGCCGGTTAGCCAAAAACATCAAGAGATTAAACAGGCGATCAGTGAACATCAAGTGGTTATCATTGCTGGTGAAACGGGATCGGGCAAAACTACTCAGATACCCAAAATGTGTTTGGAGTTGGGGCGTGGTATTGAAGGTCAAATTGGCCACACTCAACCCCGTCGTTTAGCGGCTCGAAGTGTAGCATCACGATTATGCGAAGAGTT
>JABXID010000199.1 GCA_013373245.1 Gammaproteobacteria bacterium | reverse complement strand
CGGTGAAAAGACGCACCGTGCCCAGGAAGGTCAATTGCCGTCCAATTTACCGTGGGAATATTTTGTATTAGGGGAATAAAACTCGCCGCGTTGTCTAACCATCCATGAAGAGCCAAAACCGGCTCTTGTCCATCTTTAGGTTCATTTTGTAAAGCCGCTATATTTCCTTGCGGCAAAGCCAATTGGGTTGATACGCACTGAGTAAGCGACATAGAATAATCGTCGCTATTTTTTTGCCTTGATGAATTTTAAGGTCATCCGATCACTCTCACCTATTTCAACATATCTTTCTTTGTCTTTGGCGCCCATAGCTAACATAGGAGGCAAAGTGTATACGCCTTTCGGATGGTTTTTGGTGTCTTTAGGATTCGCATTAATTTCACTGCTTGCCACTAGTTTAAAACCTGCTTTTTTAGCGGCTTCAATAACATACTGCTCGCCGAGGTAACCTTCAACGGCAGAAGATCCTATGCCCTCAACTGCGTCACCTCTATGTTGCACAACGGCTAAAACACCGCCCGGCTTTAAAGCTTTGTAAACTGATTTCAAGCCTTTCGCTAAAAAGCCTTCTTGATCCCAGATGTGCATAACTCGCACAATATAAGCCGCGTCGACTGAATTAGATTTGGCAATTTTTAACATGCTTGGTGGTTCAAATTCAGTAAAAGAAACTTTGCCGTAAAGGTCAGAGTCCGACATTTTTTCTCTAAATTTGAGTGCCGTTTTACTCCAAGATGCTGCTCGTTTGTCGTCTGAGTTTAAGTTTTGCACGGAAAACGTAACGGCGGTGTATTTACCTTTTTCTTTGACATATGGCGCAAGGATTTCACTATACCAGCCATTGCCGGGCCACATTTCTAATACGTGATCGGTAGGTTTTGTGCCAAAAAACTCAATGGTTTTTTGCGGATGACGGTATTCATCTCTGGCTTTGTGCTCCTCTGAACGATGAGCGCCGTTGATAATATCAGCTAAATTAGAACGAACTGCAGACACTTCAGTAGACATCATGACTAAAATCAATGTCATCAATATTGTTTTCATACCACCACCGTAAAACCGTTAGGCTCTATTCAATGTTAACTTTCATCTTTGCTTGTGCTGCTGGTTTTGCCTTCCCTCGCTCTTCACCAACGATAAAGATATGACGTCGGCCACCGTGCCAGTACCAACGCGGGTACATGCCATACCATCCATAATAATACTCTAGCCTAGGCATAGGTTTTGATTTAGGCCAAAGATATACTTTTGCTTGATCAATTGTCGGGTATTCATATTCGTACTCACCAATCTTAGCAGTTTCTTTTTCTTTCAAAGTACCAAGTGCAGTGATCTGCTTACCCTTTTTATAAATTTCTGGATCCAAAAACTTGTTAACTTTAACTCGAAATCGGCCGGTAGGTTCATCCGATGTTTCTGGCCTGCCACCAATTTGAGCAGGATAATACAATACATCTATGTTTGTGCTTTGTTTCTGATTATCTACTTTGGCAATTACGCCGCTCCAGCGGGCCGTTGCGCCAATTTTGTTACTATCCACTTGATTTACCGTTTCAAACTCAACCAAATTTGTACCCTCCGGCACAGTAACAACGTCAGGATAACTTACACACGCTGATAGAGATAACACAAACGCCAAACAGAAAAATAATCTACAGCCAGTTTTTGTCCCGAAAGAAGTCTTCATAATTAACTTTTTAATCCTCGTACATACTCAGCCAAAGCAGAAGTCAATTGCACAAATACTTCTCTGTCTTGGCAACTTTTTACCATCTGAGGCATACCATTGAAACAACACATAAAGAATAATGCAATTCTCTGACTATTTGCTTCTGCCGGCACTAAATTCTGTTGTTTAGATAAATCAACACCTTGTTTGATGATACGTTGAATTTCACAATATAGATTATCGACTCGGGTTCGAACACCCTCATCACTAGAGGCCATTTCCGCCGCTAAATTATGTACTGGACAGCCCTGACACATTTCTTCGTCGGAACCTTCGTGTGATATATGCTCAACGGTTTGGGCGATTGCTTCAATAGGGTCTTCCGCCGTTAAAATGTGGGTCCAACGGCTTAGAAATAGCCCGCTATACAATTCGTCGAATACTGCATAGAGCAACTCTTGTTTATTGGTGAAGTGGTGATACAAGGCCCCTTTAGATATTTCGGCTTGCTGCAAAATATCGGATAAACTGGTGCCTTTAAACCCTTTCTGATGAAAGTTTGCAGCAGCCACATTTAAAATGTTTGTTCTGGTTTTATCCGGATCTCTTAACGCCATAATGTCACCCGACGATCTACCCCTACAATATCATTACGAATTATCAAATTAGTTATACACCAATATCAAAATTGGCACTATCAGATTATGACTAGTTTTGCTTAATTTAGTTCAATTTTATTTATCTACCAGGTAACTTTTTCCAACTTACCTCATCTCGCACATAATTAGGCTGCGCAAGTTCTGCCTGCTGTCCCACCCCCTCAGCAAATTGCTGTACGGCCAGCGGCAACATAAATTGAGCGTTAGGCAATAAAATTTTCGATGTTTCAGCGCTAAACTTTTGTGACAATTCTTGTTCATACGTTTGCCAACCAGTACCAACCGCTATAACAGGGCCAGTATTGCTCTTTTCCAGCTCCAATGGTTCGATACTATCAGGTTTAATCACTGTTTCCTTAACGTTGGCTAGCGCGAGTCCCAGACTATTTTGATAACGACCTAAGTATACTTCTGACATGCGAGCATCTATCGCAGCAATCACAGTCTCTGCCCCCAAGTCATTTATCGCTTGTTGTGCCATCGTTGCAAGACTAGAAATACCAACCGTTGGTAAATCTGCTCCAAATGCTAAACCTTGTGTTATCGCAACACCAATTCGCACACCAGTAAAACTGCCCGGCCCTTGACCATAGGCGATACCGTCTAATTGGTTCAAAGACATACCGGCTTCGGCCAGCAGCTCATCAACGAACGGCAGTAACTTTTGTGAATGTTGTTGAGGTGCCACTTCAAACCGCGCGATGACATCATCGTTAATTTGTAAGGCCGCGGAACAGGCTTCAGTTGCCGCATCAATGGCTAAAATCTTCATAATGTTTTTAAGAACTCTGTTACTAAATCTAAATCTCGTGTTCGCCGCATGTTTGGCAAACTACGCATAAACACTTCACCGTAATTTCGCGTTACTAAGCGAGGATCACAAATCACTAATGCACCTTTATCGGTCACATCTCTAATTAAGCGACCAACCCCTTGTTTCAGAGAAATAACCGCTTGTGGTATCTGTACTTGCTTAAATGGGTCCAAGCCCTTAATTTTGCAATCCTCGATGCGAGCTTGCAATAGGGGATCATCTGGTGATGCAAACGGCAATTTATCGATGATCACTAAACTTAAGGTATCACCACGTACATCGACGCCCTCCCAAAATGACCCCGTCCCCAACAAAACGGCGTTTTTGGCTTTGGTAAATTGCTCCAATAACAACCGTTTACTGGTTGAGCCTTGAACGAACAAGGGCATATTTAAATCATCTTCCAACAAACCAGCAACTAAATTCATCACTCGATGAGAGGTAAATAGCACAAAAGCACGGCCTTTACTTGCGACCACTAGCTCTTTGGTCATATCAGCCAAGGCACGTACTGCAGCCTTATCGTTCGGCTCTGGGAAATAACGCGGTACACAAAACATAGCTTGTGATTTGTAGTCAAAAGGACTGCCTAATATTTTTGTTCTTGCTTCTTCGATACCAAGTTGTGACGTGTAATGATCAAATCCATCATCCACGGAAACCGTCGCAGAGGTGAACACCCAAGACGACTCAGACTCATCTACATATGCGCCAAACTTATCCGCTATCGATAAAGGCGTAATGTGCAATGAGAAGTGACGTTTGGTAGTGTCAAACCAGTAGCTGTAGCCAGTTTCTTCAATCTGGTTTACTTTTTCAAATTTACCCTTGAGTTGCACTAAACGCTCAAAACAGTTGTCGATGGCTTCAGTTCGAGACACCGCTAGCTTGCACACATCGTACAAAAACGAAAACGCTTTGGTTACGTATGCCATATGCTCTTGAATTTGAGGTTGACGAATTTTTTCTCGCCAATTGCCACGTTCAGGATCAATCGCAAACGCCAGTCGCATATCCAGTATGTTTTTTTCAAGGTTCATCGCCGCTTTATTCAGTTGCGGTAAATCTCTTAGTTGCGCTTGATATTCCGCCTGAATGTCTTTACACAATTCGAACACCTGACGTGATGAAAAATGCTCGCCAAAATATTCCGACGCGATATCGGGAATTTGGTGCGCCTCATCAAAAATAATTACGTCGGTATCTGGAATAAGTTCACCGAAACCTGTGTCTTTTAACGCCATATCAGCAAAGAACAAGTGGTGATTTACCACAACTAAATCTGCCTCGAGGGCTTTTTTACGGGCATTTACCACGTGACAATCAGCAATGTTAGGACAGTCTTTGCTCAAACAGTTATCAACCGTGCTTGTTACAAAAGGAATAACGCGGCTATTTTCTTCAATGGAAGTAAGCTCGCCAATATCACCATCATCGGTTTCAGATTTCCAGCGTCTCACTTCCGACATATCAGACATAAAATCGGCATCATCAAATGGTGGATGTTGGCCGTTGATCTCTAATCGATACAAACACAAATAGTTACTGCGTCCTTTAAGTAAAGCAGTTCGCATTCTAGGACGTAACGCTTTTTTAACCAGTGGCAAGTCACGGTGAAATAGCTGTTCTTGCAGCGCTTTGGTTCCCGTAGAAACAATGACTTTTTTATTCGCTAATAACGCAGGTGCCAAATAAGCAAATGTTTTGCCTGTCCCTGTGCCCGCTTCAACTACAAGTTGTGCTTTATCTTTTATTGCAGCAGCTACCGCTGTCGCCATATCCAATTGTGGTTTTCGAGCTTTAAACCCTGGGATCGCTTGTGCTAGTTTTCCTTCGTCAGAAAAACATTGGCTTACACTAAAGTCAGAATTGAGGAGATTGCTCACGCAGGGTCGCTTTTAATTTAAAGGGAAGTTAATTAGGTGGATATTACTAGATTATTGAAATACAAAAAAGCCAGCTTGAGTGCTTATTACTCTTAGCTGGCTTAGTTATTAACGAAAGAGTATTAAACGATTTGGTTTTGTTTCCACTCTTCTTCTTTCGCCATGCGCTCTTTACGCTTGTCACAAGGGTTGTCGCAATTACACGCCTTTTCGATACCTAGTGCGCCTAATCCACCACAGCTGCCAGCGATTGATTTTTTCTTAATAAGATAACCAATCGACATAGCGACAAATACCACAAGTAATAACGCTAGTGTTAATAAGAAAATTTTCATATCTGAATACCTTATTTAATTCGCTGCCTTTGGTTGCTCAAGATAAGGCTGAAACGCAGATGAAGCGATTGCATCAAAACCACTATCCGATTTAACCAGCATATACGCCGCGATATTATATTCCTCGGCAAATACCAATCCAGTGTCGGCTCCCATTACATTAATTGCTGTTGCTAATGCATCTGCCGTAGCAGAAGATTCATGTAACACAGTAACCGATGCCAAGTTATGAGTTATCGGCTGCCCAGTCGTTGCATCAATCGTATGAGAAAAACGAACGCCATCTTGCTCAAAATAATTGCGATAATCACCAGAGGTTGCCATCGCCATATCTTTAAGCTCAACAATCAATTGAGTCTGACGTTCCGTTGTCGACGGCTTTTCAATTGCTACTCGCCATGCACTACCATTAGGTTTTATACCGCTGGTTTTAATCTCACCACCAATTTCAACCAAATAACTGTTGATCCCATGTGATTGGATAAGTGCCGCAATTTGGTCAACACCATAACCTTTAGCAATCGCTGAAAAATCTATATACGTGTCATCATGATATTTGATCACTTTAGAACCGGTAAGTTCAAACGCATTTTCACCTATAGACAACAAGGTTTGATTGACCTGTTCTTCCGAAGGACGTTTAGTGACTCGCCCTTGAGGACCAAATCCCCAAAGATTAACCAACGGCCCGATAGTCACATCAAACGCACCGCCGCTAATTTGGTGAATCCTAAGTGACTCATTTAGTAAAAAAACGTTTTCTTCCGATAGCAGAAACTCAACATTCGCAGGTGTTTTATTTAACAAGCTCAGCTCAGAGTCTGGAATATAGGTCGACATCAATTGATTAACATGCTGCAACTCTTTGTTAACTTCCGCTAACAGTTGCTCTGAGCTAATTACGTTTTCAACCGGATAATATTTAATATGAAACGTTGTGCCCATCGTTTTACCTTGAAGTAAAACTGGCTCAACGACATTTTGCTGAGTGCATGAAACTAAAAAGGCCAGCCCGAAAAGGGCTAGCCAAATTTGTCCGAATATCTTACGAGACATATCAGTGATTAACCACCGAAGTCATCAAGTAAGATGTTTTCGTCTTCAACACCTAAATCTTTTAGCATGCCGATAACAGCAGCATTCATCATTGGAGGACCACACATGTAGAACTCACAATCTTCAGGCGCTTCATGATCACGTAGGTAGTTTTCATACAACACGTTATGAATGAAACCTGTGTAACCTTCCCAGTTGTCCTCTGGTTGAGGATCTGAAAGTGCTACATGCCATTCAAAGTTATCGTTTTCTTCCGCTAACATGTCGAAATCTTCAACATAGAACATTTCACGAGCAGAACGGGCACCATACCAGAAGCTCATCTTACGATCAGACTTCAAGCGACGTAATTGGTCGAAAATGTGTGAACGCATTGGCGCCATACCAGCACCACCACCAACGAATACCATTTCAGCGTCGGTTTCTTTTGCGAAGAACTCACCAAATGGACCAGAAATAGTACACTTGTCGCCTTCTTTAAGAGACCAGATAAACGAAGACATGATACCAGGTGGT
>JABXID010000226.1 GCA_013373245.1 Gammaproteobacteria bacterium | reverse complement strand
TAACAATGATGAAGATATAGAAAACGAAGAGGAAAGTAACGATCCCGGCAGTGACATCGATTCAACGGATTCCGGCAGTCCATCTGCAGATTCGACAAACGAGCTTTCAGATAAAAACCAACAAGCAATTTAGAGCTTGTTAGCTTTACGCCTAATTACCAACAAACCGAATAATAACAGTAATAAATAACGATTCATTGCCAATCCCAATAACCCTTTATCGTCATCATCTTCTTCGGCTACTGGCGATGGCGGTTCACTGTCGAGAGGCGCAATGGTCAACTCAATCACTTCTGTTTGTGACGCTTCGCCACTTGTCACTTCAACGCTAAGATCAATCACAGTAGATTGCACCACTTGTGCCGCTGTCACGTCTATCGTCGCCATATTGGTGCTGCTTGCTGCTAGCTCGGAAGGTAAAATCCAGCGATAAGATAAATCAGAGTGACTACTTGTTACGTTGACGCTGTATGTTTTTGTTTCATTTGATGTAATTCTATTGTCGCCGACAATTTCAACGACCAGCGGATTATTTGTAAAATTTGCCTCAATCACAGTGATAGTCACATCTGCAGATGAAGTTTGCCCAGCAGTATTACTCACTTGATAAGTCAGGGTGTCTTGTCCGGCAAAGTCATTATTTGCAAGGTAACGAATCAAACCTGAAGCCAACAGTGTAGCAACGCCATGTTCTGGAGGTGTCGTAAGTGTTAACGATTCCGTATCGATGGCTATGTTGTCTTGCCCAGAAAATACAGTTTGTAGCTGCTCAACATCGTTCACTTTGCTAATTAATATGGCTTCTTCCGATGACACTAAGTCGTTGCTCAACACATTTAGTTCAGCGTCTACGCCTGATACCACTTGATATTCATCGTCTGTGGTAAATGCCTCTTGACTGGTTTTAACAATATTGGTGGTAAGGGTCAGCTGACCCACGTTGGAAACGCTTAGCCCGAGGCTATCGCCACTGTTTACGGCACTTACGCCTGAGCTATTATGCCAATACGTGTACCCCTGCGTGCCAGTACTATTTTCAATACCGACAGAATACTCGTTTGGCTGCTCAGGAATATCTAAATAACGAAACCACTTATTTTCGCTGTTTTGCTGCAAGATAACTTGAAAACTGTATTTTAAATCAGCGCTCGATACGCCAAGATCTGCCAAACTAGCGCCATCTCCTACATATAGTTGCACTTCTTGCCATTGCAGCACCAGGTAGGTTTCTCCATCCACAACATATGATGCAACCATCAAAAACCCACCGCCAGTATCATTGGATTCAGACGTATTGATAAGATCAAAGTCTATCCAAAAGGGCGCAATAATATTGTTTGGAATGCTATTTGATGGCAGGGGTCTATTGAAGTACAACTCGGCACCTTCTGGGAAAGTATTACCTGCGAGGATCAGTCCATTATCAGAGAGCATCAATTGCGAATAAGCAATACCATAGTGCACAAAGTCAAAGTCAAATTCGTACAACACCTCATCACAGCCTTCCAAGTCACACGAAATTGGCGTGACACCTTCATCAGCTAAATCAATCTCTATTGGACTTCTATCGTTAGATAAAAACGCATCGCCCTGCTCAAGTTGTGCGCTAACTTCAATATTTTGTGAATTTTCAGTATCTATCGAAAAGGTTCCTGAAGTGCTGATTTCAAGAGCTTGCGATTCAAACTCTGCACCGCCAACTAACTGCAAGTCTATATCCACCAGCTCACTGTCACTGACATTAGTTGTCAACAACGTTAACTGTCGTTGGCCATTTTGTTCACTCGATAATGTCGTTTGTAGCAGCTCGCTTTCTTGCTGTTCATTACTTATGGCGATTGCCTGATTAACTGACTCGCCAGAGCCAGAGGTCCAAACTAAGCGACCAAAATGCCAATCTGTCTCAGTACCTCTAGGAACACTTATTTCCACATTAAAATTGACAGATTGATTGATGTTGTTCAGTGATATTTCACTAGGTGTGACTTGTGCGGTGATCTCGGGATTATCAAACGTTACTGACGCCGTCCACGTTTCACTAGTATCAGCCAAAGAGATCAAAGTGTTATTAAATGAACAGGTTAACAAACAAAACGTATTGGCCATATTTGCTTTCTCAGCATACGCCTTTGCATTAATCGCCGACAAAACATTAACTCTGCCGGCCCCTGTTTCAAAAGGGGTTGCATCTCGCTCTTCAAATTCGTTACGAACGGTTGCGTCTGAAGAGTTGATCAACACATTTTTAATTTGCTTGGCTGACAGGCTAGGATTGTTTTGTTTTACAAGGGCTGCAGCGCCCGCGACCATAGGAGCCGCCATACTTGAGCCGTTTAAACGTACAAAGTCTTCATTCAAGCTGGAAAAATCTTCACGCCCTGTAGCTGATAAAATTGCCACCCCAGGCGCAGAAATATCTGGCTTAATGAAAGAAGCATCTCCGTTTGGACCAAGCGAACTAAAAGGTGCGATAACATCTTGTCGAGCAGCGTCAGACGCCACCACCAAATTTACGGCTAAGGTGAGTTCGGTATCAGGGTTAACCTGCAAATAGTCGGTCAGTCGTTGACCATCAGATTTACTTAACAATAACGAAGGTAAAGTTGCATCTCCCATCGCCATAGTGATGTTAGCTTCAATCACATTATTAATAACAACTAGACCAACCGCTCCAGCATCTTGAGCGAAATTAGCTTTTTCTTCAAAAAAACAAGTTCCGCGGTTAACCACTGCGATTTTACCGGACAGCGAGTTAGCCTCCCAAGCGGTGCAACCTAAAGAGTTTGATGCTGGGGCTACCACTGCTTCACCTGAAATACTTGCATTCACTGAGTAGTTATCTGACGGTTGTGCATACAAAGTGGTTTGGTCAAACTGTATTGGCAAACCATAAACTAAATCGGTTGTCGTAGCGCCTACTGCTAACCCTGCTTCTACACAAGCAGGACACGCAACACTGTTTTCGACTCGGTTGCCTTCATCATCTTCTCCTTCATTCCCTACCGCGGTGACGATAACCACTCCTTCATTTTCTAACAATTGGTAAATGCTCTGATATACCGAGTTGCTCGGCGAGCCGCCGCTTTCTCCACCCCATGAGTTATTTATCACGTCAGCGCCGTCTTTATAGGCATCTTCCATTGCTTGGTAGAGTTCGATATCTGTGCCTTCACCATCTTGTCCCCATAGGGCTTTATAGGCCATCAAATAAGCCCCCGGAGCTACGCCTGAAATAACATCACCGTTATCAGCTGTAACTTGTCGTCCGGTTGCAATCCCTGCTACATGAACACCGTGACCAGATAGCGCCAACGGTGAGTCATATTCACCTTGTGCGGACAAGTCAACGAAACTCGGTAAATAATGGCGGGCTACAATTAATTTGTTATTGCAAAAACTAGCATCTTGAGTGCGACAATAATCATCGTTTGGTAAATCACTGCTGTTTGGAGGGGACATGTTGGCATCATCAAACATGGGGTGTTCTGGTAATATACCTGAATCGATGACGGCTATTTTGATGTTTTGGCCTGCGCTTTCCCGGCCTCCTAATAATTGCCAAACGTCATCCGCTCGAATGACCGGCAAGGCGTTGGACAACTTAGTTTTATAACGTTTTACAGGAAATACACCTTTAGCATCGGCCAATGACTTTAACTCTTCCGGCCTTGCATCTCCTTCGACAACAACAGCATTTAATAGAGTTGAAAAGCGTTTGGTCACTCGCGCACTGGGGTGAGCCAGTCTTAAGCGACGTTCAAAGTCAAAGTGTCTATCGATAATACGATTTGAGTGTGCACTCACCTTTTGCAGCTTTTGTTGCGCTGTCATCACTGACTTAAGACGTTTATTTTGCCTGTTCATATCTTGGCGATACGCGACTACAGGCATCTCTTTAAATTGCACAATAAATTGTTTGCCTGTGGATTTACTGGTGTGAAGTGTTTGTGCTGATTTGATAACAACCGGGTTTGTAGAGACATCGTCTGCTTTCTGCAGAAACGCATACGCTTGATTTGAAAGTAACGTTAAGAAAAACAGAAAGCTAACTAGTAACACTTGATACATAGTACATCCAGCATACAAAAACTAAGAGATTTGATTATCGTCACGAACTGGACAAATCTCAAACATTTTAACTTTCTGATTACTTCTTTGGTTTGTGCACTTGTAAAGCTTTAACCACGCTTATTTACAAATTTACTAACTAACCAAAGACTCTCAGCGTTCGCCCACTCGAAGATTACTCTGAAATGATTGGCAAATTGATCATTACCAATAAACCGCCGGTTTCTTTGTTATTGATGGTGACTTCGCCGTGATGCAATTCGACAATTTTTTTAATGATTGCCAAACCTAAACCACTGCCTTCACCGCCACGCGCTGTATCACCTTGGAAAAACGGTTCAAAAATATTTTCTAACTGTTGTTCCGGGATCCCAGGCCCTTGGTCTGAAACACAGAAAAAGATGCGTTTGTTGTTAAAATCAATGCCTGTTTCGACCCGCACTTCGTCTTCAGAATATCGAAATGCGTTTTCAATCAAATTGGTGATAACTCGTTTGATAGCCATCGGCCGCATCATGGTTTGTGGAATGGAATGGTCAAATTGGGTTTCAATTGTACGGTCAGAGTTTTGTGTTTCGGCTTCCACCACGCTGGCAACGATCTCATTTAAATCGCTTGCCACTAGCGCCTCTTCTTTATGGTGGCGAATAAACGCAATAAACTGATCTATGATTAAATTCATATCTTCAATATCATTGATGATGCCATCTTTAAGGTAATCTTCGTTTGGCCCCATCATTTCAGTTGCAAGCCGAATTCGAGTCAGTGGCGTGCGCAAATCGTGAGATACCCCAGCCATCAATAAGTTTCTATCTTTTTCCAGCTGTTTTATGCCTGCTGACATTTGATTAAAGGCGCGAGTTACCGCCACCAGTTCCGTGGAACCTTGTTCTTTTAACTGCTCAGGAAACTGACCTTTACCCACTTCTTCTGCTGCCACTTGCAACGCTTTTAAAGGACGGTTTAACTGACGGACAAACATCCATCCACCTACCACACTTAAAATACCAATGGCGATTAAATATATGGTCAGTGGCGATATGTTTTTTTGCTTGAAGCCGTCCAGCGGCATTTTCACCCAATAGTCTGGAGCTTGCGGTGGACGTACCCAGAAAAAAGATTCTTTACCTTGGTAAATTCGTACCTCTGCTTCGCCACCTAATTGCTCAGACATTTGGGTTGAAAAGTATGAAAAGCGTTCTGCATCGTACAATCCATTGCGCTCTGCTTCGCTTTGATGGTAAATCTCGATTTGCGTCGCTTCGATGAATTCTTTCGATAACTCCTTTGGAATTCGAACGCCTTGTTCGTTTGCGATAAATAACACTTTCACTTGTCGAGCAAGCAAGTTATTAAGCTGTTGGTAATTCGGCTCAATGACATAAAACATAACGCTCAGCAGCGAAACAATTTGGTTGAGTAATAACAAGGAACCGATCAAAAACACGGTTTGCCCAAAGGCACTTTTGGGTAATAACTTCATAAATAACTTCAGGCGTTCATTAAGATAGTGCGGAAAAATATGCTGAGATCACAAATACCAATCGTCTTTTAAGTTAATTCAGATTGGTACTTTTAACTTAACCTCGCCCATCAGGGATAAATACGTAACCAACCCCCCACACGGTTTGAATATAACGAGGTTTGGTATGGTCTTCTTCAATCATTTTGCGCAGTCTACTCACTTGCACATCAATACTACGTTCTAATGCTGAGTAGTCTCTGCCTCGTGCTAAGTTCATCAACTTATCTCTAGAAAGAGGCTCTCTGGCATGGCTGATCAACGTTTTCAGAACCGCAAATTCACCACTGGTTAACGGCATTGTGTTATCGCCATGGTACATTTCACGAGTCGCCATATTAAGTTTGAATTCTCCAAACTCAACTATCTCTTCTTCTAGTTTAGGTGCGCCAGGTACTTCTTTAATTTGACGACGCAAAATCGCGCGAACCCTCGCTAATAATTCTCGTGGATTAAATGGTTTTGCTAAATAGTCATCGGCACCAACTTCTAGACCAATAATGCGGTCAACTTCGTCGCCTTTAGCCGTTAACATAATAATTGGGATCTGGTTGCCGCCTTGTCGAATTCGTCGACAAATAGACAGACCGTCTTCACCTGGCAACATAAGATCTAAAACAATAAGGTGGAAGTTTTCGCGTTCAAGCAATCGTTCCATTTGCTCGGAGTTTGCCGCACTGCGCACTATAAAAGACTGCTCAGTTAAATAACGCTCTAACAAACTGCGCAAACGCATGTCGTCATCAACGACTAAAATTTTTGTGGTTTCATGTTCCATAAGCAAACCCATTTATTGGTATTTTTAGGATTTTGACTATAAAAGAAAAGAGTGTAATTGCCAAAACATCTTTGGCACGAGGTTGTTACAAAATTTTACAGCTGATAAGGAGTTAGCAATACACTAAAACGTTGTTAGCAAACCATTGCTGTTAACCGACGTACGGTTCAACTTTTAATGTATACTCATCGAGGATCACAACAGACGGACCTTTTTCCGCTTCGTTTACTAACCCCTTGCTACCAAAAACAAACTGTAAACCACCATAAATCGTATTGTAAGCCCTAACGTACACGCCGCTCATATATTCACGACGTCGCTTTGCTAACGATTTACGATATGAGTTATTTTTAGCAATCTGTTGTTCGAGTTGCATAATTTCGAATTTGATGGCCGCTTGTTTTTCTTCTTGATGCACGGTCGCCAACTTAGCATTCCAAGAGTCTAGCTTTTCTTGCAAGCCTTCTACAATAGACCAAAAATGCTGTTCTTTTTCTTTAAACACTTCGTAAGTGCGATTCATCGAGATGTTTGTGTCAGTATCTGAAGGCGCGCCAATGTAACCCGCTTCCAATGATTTACTTAAAAAGTACGAGCCACCAATCACTTTACCTCTGGGCACTGGTCCTTTACCTACCACCATAGAGGCTGCGGTAACGTTGCAATGGGATATTTGACGATGCACAAACACATCTCGTTTCGCAAAAATATCAACGTGATTAGCAAACGAGATGTTTACTCGATAACTCGACTCCAGCAAACAGTTGTTTTTGCGCTTGCCCTCTGGCTCATCTAACGGCTTACCAGAAACCCCAGACAACACTGTTAACTCGCCTTTACAACGAATACTGGCAGACTCGACAAAACCACCGATTAACACATCCCCAGTCGCAACAATTTTCATCTCCGGTAACACATCGCCAAGGATGACAACTGAGCCGTTAAATTTGATATGACCTTGTTTTGGAGTTAACTCCATCAAGGTGTAAACATCATCCACTTCCATGCGAGATTCAATGATACGTGCTAAACCTTCACGTTTTGCTAGCAACACGTTTTTGTCGTCAGGATCGATAATGGTTCCGCTGGATGTTTCCAGTTTCGCATCTTTCCCCGGTGCCGCTTTTATTGTTTCTCCCAACACGTTGTAACCATTGATACCAAAAGTGAATGGAATTTTTTGATATATTTTCTCGCCGGGTTTCACCGTCTCAATTGTGCCAAGGTCTTTCAGGTCAACTTTGCCATCTTCGAGTTCATTTGGTTTACGGATTTTGTCGGAAAATAACTCAACCAATGGTTTGAAATAAGCGTTTTTACCGTTTTTAGGCTGTTTACCAAAGGCTACCACCTCTTCAAATACTTCCCCTGGTTCTCCTGAAAAAGAGCGATCCAAAACGCCTTCGACCTTAGACCGTTTGACACCAAATACCACTCCGGCTTTCTTGCATTCTTCAATAACCAAATCAACATTGGCGTGTTGTCCTTGCCAAGGCGCTTCGACTGTTAATTTAGCCGTCATCTTATCGCGGCTTATCGATACTGACACATTCGCGTCACGGATTTGGGCAATGGCAAAAGTAAAGTCTTGAGGTTCTTCAACTTCGTCTTGAACTTTTTCAATCAAAAGGTTGAGCTCTTCTACACACTCAGTGAGTCGCTCTTTATGTAGGTAACAATCAGAAAAGTCGGAGGTTGCGAACCAATCAGCAATGATCTTTTCGTCCACAAGCTCAGTTAGGGCATGGCAAGGCACGACCATATCTATGGTATTGTCATTGTTTATAAAAGATACTTCATTAGACATGAAAACTACTTACCCATGCTGGTTATGCGTGTGACTTTGCAATCTTTACAGTTGCGACACTTCTTATTGTTATCGGCAGGTTTATTAAAGCCTTTATTATCGCCAGTGACAGGCTAAATCATTTCACCTTGAGATTCAAAGTTATACCTGATTCTCCATCCTTTTCCAAGTTAAAGACCCAGCGCCCGCAATACAAAATAAGTGGATAAATAAAAAATGTGTTGTCGAAAGCGTATAAACATTAATCAATTAATCATGAAAATTAAAAACATGGGTGACAAGGAATCGAAGTTTGCTTATACTCGCAGCCGATTTTTAGTAGATAACTCAGTGTTTACACTAAAATACCTCAGTGCCCCCTTAGCTCAGTTGGTTAGAGCATCCGACTC
>JABXID010000085.1 GCA_013373245.1 Gammaproteobacteria bacterium | reverse complement strand
CTTTGACAAAGTAAACAGACAATGCACCTAGGATCATACTTACACCGGCCAACATAATAATACTAATGGCGTTATTACCAAACACATTTCCTAATATCCAACCACTGACAATACCTGAAATGATTTGGGGTGCGGCAATGGTGAAATTAAATATGCCCATGTATACACCGGTTTTATCTGCGGGTAGTGCACCGGCCAGAATTGCGTATGGCATAGCCAAAATCGCTGCCCAAGCGATACCAACACCAATCATAGACAATACAATACCAACCGCACCTTGCGGCACTTCTACTTGAGTAATTAATAAATCAACGTGCGTCATCGTTGGGTCAGTGAATAACACCATGCTTAAATAGCCCAAACCACCTGCCAGTAACGATAACGAATACGTTAATTTACGACCAAAAGTGTCGGCGATTTTTGTTAATACAATCGCAAATAATACAGAGAATATGGCTTGTGCAGCGTACAAGATACCAACCCAGTCACCGGCCGCACCTTTCGCTTTAGAAATTTCATCAGGAATAGGATGGGCGGAAAGGTAAACAGGATCAAACCATTCAACACCAACTCCCCAGGTATTTTGAGTTAACGCTGCCGGTAAATACGTCCACATAATAAACAAGGCACCCCACGAAAAAAACTGCACAATTGCCAACTGTTTCATGATGTCTGGAGACTCTTTTAACAGTCCCCAAAAGCCTGCAAGCTTTTCACTCATCGACTTTTCTTGTGCCAACTCAGCTTCGACTTTTTCTTTGTCTAATTCCTTGAACTCATAATATTGCTCTGGCGGGTATTCTTTGGTTCTAAAAACCGTCCATAACACCGAACCTAATAATATGGTTGCGCCGATATAGAATGCCCAAATTACTGAAGGAGCTACTTCGCCCGCTTTTGATGCGTTTTCCAAACCAACCACGTTGGTTAGTACAAAAGGTAAAATTGAACCAACAACCGCACCAATATTGATCAACAAGGTTTGCACTGAATAACCTAAATTACGTTGTTCAGGTGGCACCATGTCAGAAACTAATGAACGGAAGGGTTGGAAAGTAACGTTAAACGCGGCGTCTTTTATCGCGAAAATCAACAAACCAAATAACATTGGCGGAACAAAAGCAACCACCATTGAAGCGTTTGGCAAAAGAGCCATCGCTGCGGCGGCAACTATCGCACCTGCGAGAATAAACGGTAATCGACGCCCTAACCCGTTCCATGTTCGGTCAGATAACGAACCAACAATAGGTTGTACAATCAAGCCCATTATAGGCGCAGCTAGCCAAAATAATGAAAGTGAAGAAAGGTCAGCGCCCAAGTCAGAAAGGATTCGGCTGACATTACCATTTTGTAATGCAAAGCCAATCTGCACCCCTAGAAAGCCAAAACTGATATTCCATATTTGCCAAAACGAAAGTTTGGGTTGATTCATTATAATTCCTACCTTGTTGATACTATTGCTCAATTAACACGCTCTAACGCATTGTAGTTAATTTATTGATTTTCGTTAGATTAACTCGCTGACTCATTTGAAGAAAGCGCTATACATACGTATTCACCATCGGGCTTTGACACAGCGGCGTTGAACTATCTAAAGAATACTGTAAATCATGGACATCAGATAACGGTTTTACGTCTATAATAAATCGTTAAAGCTATCACCAAAAGATCCGATATAGACGATAGGGGTTGTGGGTGTCGATTTTTATATTTGTCTCTATAGGTGTTGTTCAGTTATGTTGAACTTATGGGTTCGCGCCTTTGTTGTTATTGTCTTATCTCACGCGCTATTTGCTTGTTCATTCGGTGAAGACCGTATAATTAATGAAGAGTTTGAGGTGTCGCTCTCTTCGTCCTCTATTTACCTAGAGCCAGAGCAAACTCAAACTATCTCCTACGAATTGCTGCTTGATGGCAACTTTGATGTTGCAATCGACATTGTCAACACGTCTGACATTGCAGAGATTGAGCTTAACGCGCTTAACTCAGAAGTTTCATTCTCAGCGGCCGAAGAAACCACTGGCTCTTTCACCATAAATTTTAGTAGCCAAAGCCACCAAATAAGTAAAGAAGTAAGTTACACGGTAGCAATCCGACAAGAAGACGAGCCAACCGACCCTGGTGACGGCGACAATCCAGTTTTGGATAACGACCAAGATTATATTATTTATCTTCCTTCCGATTACATTACAATTTTCGAAGAAGAAAGCATCACAATTGACCTAAAAAGAAACTATGAAATCAATGAGTTAATCGTAGAAAACTTCTATTTTACGACAGATAACATCACCGGTCAGATATCTGCCGATAAAACACAACTGACCATTACCGCAGAAGCAGGAGTTGAAGATACCTATGGCGAATTGACTGCGGTTACCAACGTAAACGGTGTAATACATGAATCAAAAATGTATATCATCTATTACAATAAAAATCGTGACCTCACCACGACCGAACCACCAGTCATTGCCTTACTTGACCACGAAATAAAAATCACACCTTACGCAACTCATACTAAATCGTTTGATATTTACGATCCCGACAGCGACCGTATTTCTTATCGTATTTTATCGGCGCCAAGTTATGTCGAAACACACATCAATAAAGCACCTGCAGGTTATGACTTGATCATTTATACCACAGGCGAAATTGAGTCAGACGATAACGATATCGTGCTTGAAGTCAGCGACGCCCATAACACCGACGTCCATGTATTCAACTTGGTCGAGAATTCTAAGGTGGCTGCCAATGCAGAAAACGCACGCCCCGAAATATCCATAGAAGAAAATGTGACGGTAAGCCTCATCAAGCAGTTGCAAGGCGACGAAACAGGCATAATTGCAGAACTGGCGTTTGCAGTTGATGATGCAGACAATGACAGTATTGAACTGTCGGCTATCTCGGCCAGTGGCGAATATCAATTCGAATTTTCGGCGCCATTTCTTTACGTCAGCTCGGATGACATTTCCGATTTACAATATGACCAAATAACTATCATCGCAGACGATGGTCAGTTCGCATCGCGCTTCACCTATCACTTTTATATCAAAGACAACTATTTAGAGTTTTTAGGTGGCAACCCGAACACCGCACCGATGAGTGACTTACCAACGGAAATCCGCATTTTAGAAGGCAAAACACTAGAAATTCCGTTTAGAAGTTCCGATCACGAAGGGCACCCTTTTGATGTTGGCATTGAACAGACATCAGCATTTGTCGACATGGAGTTAACAGACTCAACGTTAATTTTACAAGCCTCAACGCCTGAGGTAAGCACAACCACTGCGATTATCATTTGGTTAGAAGACGTATTTGAAAGTCGCAGAGAGCATCAAATCGAAGTGACGGTTTATAAAAATACCGCACCAGAAATTCAAGCTGACATCATTGAATTAATTGAAATCGAACAAACTGAAGTTGAAATCGAATTGTCGGTTATAGATCCGGATCAACCTGACTTACAACCTGTTATTGATTTTGACGATGCCTTTTTAACGGTTGAATATGATAACGAAATATTAACGGTTAACAGCGTAGACTTAACTGAAGATTATATTGGCGAAATCGTGATCTCAGCAGAAGATGAATTCGGCGAATTCAACGAATTGGTCATCGCGGTTAATTATCAGTTCCTAGACCCAAGCAACCTATTTCCAGTGATTGATATTACACAAACCGAGTTTGAATTATTGCCTGGCGAGTCGGGCTCAACGACGGTAACAATAACCGACCCGGAAGATGATCCGTTAGTTATCTCTTCCTCAAAAGACGGCGATGATTTAACTTATGATTTCAATATGGCAACGGGGGAAGTTACGTTTTCAGTAGCAAATGGCGCTGCGTTTGAGCAAGAGTTCACCATTACTATTTCAGCATCGGATGGTTTTGGGCTGACTCAAGAAAACATCACCATCACGATCCCGCGTTCTCCTACAGCTCCCGTTTTGACAGTCGACTTTTATGTCAGTGAACGCCCAGAAAAAACACCGTTTGAAATTAACTTTACTGCAAGTGATGCCAACGGCGAAGATATTACATTTGCCACCAATTCGGTCAGTGCTGGCATGACTGTGGAAATCGTCGCTGAAAAAGTGGGAGATATAATTGAAGGATATTTAATTATCACGCCACCGGAGAATGTCATTTCAGCGAGTGACTTTAACTTTAACCTAGTTGCCACAGATACTTCTAACCTGTTTGATTCGGAGCTGATAAGGCTAACGATTACACCAGTTAACGACGCTCCGATTTTAGAATATGTCGACTTAGATGGCGTACCTGGTGAAGTGGGCGAAGAAATCGTACTGATAAACGATTCGCCAGTGAATTTAACTTACGCTATTGAAGATCCCGATTCGACAGGTCAGGCTGTATTTGTGCTGTATGACAGAACATCTGCCTACGACATTGAAGCATTTATAACGCCAGCATCAAATAATATTCGCTTAAACGGCAGCTCTAAAGACGACACCTATGCGCTATTGTCTAACAATGGCACAATAACGATTACGGATGGCGATCGTGTCGAGCAAAGCTTAACGGTATTTGTTAATGAAGATGACGACAATGGCAACAAACACGGTGATCAAATGGAAATCACCTTTGTTACTGAATTTGCTAATAACGCTCCTGAATTCAGCAGCAACTTTGTTAATCGCACCGAAGTCTACGAAAACTTAACACGTAACTTCAACATCGGAATATCGGACGGTGACGGAGAGGATATCTGCTTCACCATCACCGAAGCCAGTGACTTTTTCACCCTTTATGACACCAGAACCACGCCTGCTGTTGCAATCACTTCTGGCAGTCAATTCTGTGACGACGACGCTCGCTCACTGGAGCATGGCCCCCTTCGCCAAATGCGATTATCCACCTCTGTCGTCACTCAAGACGAACTGGGCCAGTTTTTCACAATTAATGCTACGGACGGATATGAAAATATCGTTAAGCAAGTGTTAGTGGATGTGTTGAATCAGTAGTGTCTGAGTTTCGAGTTGCGAAGACGAAAAAAACTATACAACAAACGCTAGAACTTATTTTTTTAACTCGCATCTGTCTTACGCAAGGTTCCTCTGCTCGCCTAGGTTCACTCGGAATGACAAAGCTCTTTTGAACTAATAGCTGTCTTTTCTTCACACCTCGAAACCGCTTTTGCCTTTATTACTTAAAGCTAGTGGCGAATCCATTCTTACAGCTTGTAGCATTCTTTTTTCCTCGTAACTCGCGACTTTTCTTAATCGCCACACTTATGGACTGGGAGCCAGTAAACGCCTACCACTTAAACGGTAGCTACCACGACTGTGGGGATAAATTAGGGTACATGAAAGCTTTCGTTGATTATTCGAAACGCCACCCTAAGTTAGGCGAAGCGTTTACAGAGTTCTTGAAAAACCAGTAAAGCTGTAAGCTGTAAGCTG
>JABXID010000018.1 GCA_013373245.1 Gammaproteobacteria bacterium | reverse complement strand
GTCGAAACGGAAACCGTCGATTTTATAATCTCGCGCCCAAACCACCAGAGAGTCGACCATCAATTTTTCCATCATCTTGTGTTCAGTCGCGCTGTTGTCACAACAGGTTGAACGTTCCATTGCGCCTGTGATTGGGTGGTATCTGTGATAATAATTTGGCACGACTTTATCAAGCACTGACTTTTCTGACAGGCCCGATGCAAAAGTATGGTTGTACACAACGTCCATGATCACGCGGAAGCCTTGATTGTGTAATGAGGTAACCATTTCTCGAAACTCAATAATACGTGCTTCACCTTCTGGATTAACAGCGTAGCTGCCTTCTGGCACTGTGTAATGATAAGGATCATAACCCCAGTTGTAGTTGTCTTTATTACGAATCACTTCCATCAAGTCACCCGCTTCGCGCGTGGCAGGATCAAAACTTTGCAATAGTTCTTTGATGGTTTTTTGCGTTAGCAATTGATTTGAGCAATACGATAAGTCAAATGATTCGCAAGCTTTAGCGACTTTGTCGTTAATATCTATCGCAGCACCTTGGTTTTCATCGATGGTCGATAAATCATAGGTAGGCAATAAATGAACAGTATTAAGTCCTGCGTCACGTAACTTCAATAAATGTTTCATGCCATGGCTATCAGTCTCTGAAAACGCTTTGTATTTGCCACGAAACTCTTCATTGCTAAGTGCTGTGTCAGCCGCACTAAAATCTCGAATGTGGGTTTCATACAAGATCAAATCTTCTGGCGCATCAACCGTTGGCACTTTGTGACTTAACCAATCTTCTGGGAAGGTCTTACTGTCGTTTAAGTCGATTATTTGTGAATACTTACTATCGGTAGAAAGGCTTAATGAGTATGGGTCAGTTGTGATAACAGTCTCAAAGTTACCCGTGGTTGGGTGAAACACTTCGATCTTATACTGGTAGTAGTCAAAGGCACCTACTTTTGTTGTTGTTAAGCTCCATGCACCAGTGGCTGGGTTTTCCGACATTTCAAAGTTGTCGATTGGCGATTTATTTTTATCAAATAATAGTACTTCTACTTTAGTAGCGGTCGGCGACCAGACTTTAAATCGCACAGCCGATTCTGTCACCGTGGCGCCGTAATCATTAACTTCATCAGCGTCGTTCGCGCCTTCGGTATATACGGCATCTAGTACACCGTAAGTTTGTACTTGTGAATCAATCAGCAATGTACCCGCTTTATATTGTCTTAGTTTTATATTGCCTTTTAACGCTTGTTTTACATCGATTTCGATCGGTAAACGGTACGCTGAAAATTGGCTTAAATGAGGGAATTTAGCACTCAATGTGGTAGGGGTATCAACGCTTTCTAAAGTAATGACAGACGGCTCTTCACCGTATTGTTGGATCACCAACTCTGCTTTTTCGATGCCATTGACGGTATTGAGCAAAAAAGTATCTGCAGTAAGCCAATGAGCAGCCGCGTTTTGTTTCGCCACCGTTTGTGTTTGACTATTGTTTTGTCCGTCGGTTGAAGTTGGTTGGCAACCAGCTACGGTAAGCACAACTATGGCAGCAACGCCAGCGGCACTTAACCTGGTTGAATTTAACTTGCGCGAGCTTTTTAACATATTTCCCCCTGTACAACAGGAAGGCGGGCGAGCTGATATCGTCCTAGTTAAACCATGCCTGTTGCGTGTGTGATAACTCAGTGTCGTTGAAATAAGACCAAGCGATAAATCGACTTTGTTTATTTCCTTGTCCCATTTCGATGATCCTGACTTGCTTAACACGACATGCTTTCAGTTCAGCTTCAATGACTTTTAGATTTTTTTTATTCGAAATCAGACTGGTAAACCATAACACTTGCTGTGGGAACAAAGAACTTTCTCGCACCATTTTGCATACGAATTCACTCTCGCCACCTTCACACCAAAGTTCATTACTTTGACCACCAAAGTTTAGTGTTTGTTTCGATTTTCCAAGATTTCTCAGTTTGCGTTCTGTGCCTACAGCCGCCTGTTCTGGCGAGGCATGAAAGGGCGGGTTACACATAGTAAAAGCAAAACGGTCATCCGGTTTAATGATGTTAGTGAGCACTTTATCTTGGTTTGGTTGCTGTATAATTTTTACTTGTTTATTTAAACGAGGATTGGCTTTGACCAACTGCTTAGCACAATTGATAGAAGTAGTTTCAATATCGCTGCCTACAAACTGCCATTTGTATTCGTAACTGCCTACGATCGGATAAATTAAATTTGCACCAGTGCCAATATCTAGTGCTTTAACTTTGCGTCCATGCGGTATGTCGCCATCATTTGTTTCAGCAAGTAAATCTGCTAGATGGTGAATATAGTCGGCGCGGCCTGGTACTGGAGGACACAAATATTGCGGAGGGATATCCCAAAAATACAAGTCGTAAAAACTGAGCAGTAACGCTTTATTGAGCTGTTTAACGGCTTGAGGGTCAGCAAAATCTATCGATAACACACCATAACCATTATCTCGAACAAACGGAGATAGTTCTTGGTTTGTTTGGCACAACCGATCAAAGTCGTAAGCTTTACTGTCGACTACTTGGTGGCGATTTCTTGGATGCATGATTTTAGAGTAATTAGTTCGTTATAGTTTAACAAAACCGTGAGACGCCTCGTCGTAATACTCAACGTTGCCAGATTTTATGTCGTATACCCAACCATAGATATTTAGCTCATTTGTTGCCAGTTTGGCAAACACAGCCGGATGGGTTTTTATATGTTGCATTTGCAAAATGATGTTTTGTTTTGTTACTTCATCAAGATAGGCTGGATCTAACGTGCCGTGTTGATTGCAATCATGTTGGTTCTCGACTGACTTAACCGCGGCCCTGCAATGTCCTAACCATGTTTTCACGTGGGGTAAATCATTAAGTTCTTCAGTATTCATAGCTGCTTTCATCGCACCGCAATTACTGTGACCACATATGATGATGTTTTTAATGTTTAAAACCGACACCGCATATTCGATAGACGCAGTCATCCCCCCAGTTTCGTTGGAATGAGGTGGGACAATATTACCGGCATTCCGACAAATAAATAACTCTCCGGGGTCAGTTTGTGTTAGCAAGTTTGGGTCTACTCTGGAGTCAGAGCAGGTAATGAATAGAACCCTAGGCTCTTGGCTTTCTGCTAATTCTTCAAATCGAGTTTGGTGCAGCGGGTAAATTAGAGTTTGAAACTTTTTTAACCCTTCGAGGAGTTTATCCATAATTGCTCAGAATTTAGTGGTATTGATTTAGTGTGTTTGATTATATGGAGTTGGCTTATGAATAAACAGATTTAATATGTTTTGTTTAAAGCGGCCAAATGTTTTGACCGCTACCAACATAATTACTGTTTGATTTTAGCAAGGTTATTAGCCAATGACTCTGGCAATAATTTATGAACTTGGTCGATAAGCGCTTGTAACTCTGATTCTGAGTTAGCAACTAAATTTATATGACCCATCTTACGTTTGGCGCGGACTTCTTTATCGTACCAATGTAGGTGGGTGTTTTTTAAAGCTAGTAAGTCAGACGACGGTTTTGCTTCACCCACGTAATTTACCATAGCGACTAAGTGTTGTGCTTGCGTATCACCTAGTGGTAATCCAGCGACTGCGCGAATGTGGTTTTCAAATTGACTCGCGGCTGCGCCTTGTTGCGTCCAATGACCTGAATTATGAACACGTGGTGCAATTTCATTTACCAATAATTCGTCGCCTATTTGGAATAATTCAACCGCTAAAACCCCAGTGTAATTAAGCTCAGTTGCCATTTTTTGGTGAATGGCTTGTGCTTTTTCCTGTAACTCCGCTGTTACATTAGGGGCAGGTGCTAAGGATAGAACGAGCTGCCCAGCACCGTGGTGATTTTCCGTCAATGGATAGTATTGATGATTACCTTGGCTATCGGTAACCCCCAACAAAGATATTTCACGCTCGAATTGCACGCATTGCTCTGCAACTAGTGGCATATGTTCAAAATCAAACGTTTCTAATTCGCCGCACACTTGCTTGAACTCGGCCTGATTGAACATGCGCCACTGACCGTAACCGTCGTAACCGTCTCGACTGGTTTTTAAAATAAGCTTAGGTCCGAGGGTTTGATAAGCGGATTTTAAATCTTCAACTGAACGAACAATTTGGTGCGCACAGTTAGGGATGTTCAGTGACTCTAATAATTGTTTTTCAACAATTCGATCGGCACCCGCGGCAATAGCTTTAGCGTTAGGTTTAAACTTACCTGTCGATTCTGCTTGTGCGACTAAGTCTTTTGGTAAATGTTCGAACTCTGACGTAATAGCGACACAATGTTCAAACGCTTGTTCAACGCTAACATTCAGTATGCTTTTACAAACGGGGTTAACGCAAGCTCTTTGAGCTGGGTCTTTAGCCGCATCAACAGCGATAATGTTCAAACCAAGTTGCGATGCGCCTAAGTACATCATGCGCGCTAATTGGCCATGACCTAACACAACAATTAAATCGTTGCCGTTGTTTAAAAATGCTGCGTTGCCGTCAAATTGTTGTGTCATGTACTTTGCTCTTTGGATTGGATCTTGTTCGATGTTATATAGAGTTTATGCGCTCTAGTTTTGTGTTATTAAAAATCTAATTTGTGATTTTCTAACACATCTTGAGTTTGCGCTGCACGGAAAGCTTTAATTTTTTCCGTTACTTCAGCGTCGTTTAATCCGATGATTTGTGCAGCTAGTAATCCGGCATTGCCCGCACCTGCTTCACCAATAGCTAATGTGCCAACGGCAACGCCTTTTGGCATTTGCACGATTGAATATAGAGAATCAACGCCACTTAGCTTACTGGATTTAACCGGCACACCTAAGACGGGAATATGAGTAAAAGCGGCAATCATGCCTGGTAAATGTGCTGCACCACCGGCACCTGCGATGATCACTTTGTAACCTTTTTCTTCCGCGGTTTCTGCGAATTCTTGTAAAAGGTGAGGCGTGCGATGAGCTGAAACAACTTCCGCATGATATCCAATGCCAAACTTATCTAACATTTCTGCGGCGTGTTTCATTGTAGGTCCGTCTGATTGAGAACCCATAACAATTGCAACTTGTTTCATATTTATCTCACATTACTCATAAATTTTAGGCGCGAATTCTAACAAAAACCCATGTACCAATCCAGATTTAAAGTGCTGTGTTATGCATTGATTTAATAGCTTATTCTGACGTTAAAATCTGCTGTAATTGCTGTATAGTCGATGCAAGATCGATAAAAGAAAAAGAGATAGGCGCTGCGTGTCGTTCAAAAATATTTTTATTGTCAGTGTATTGTTAGCCACGGCATTAGCATTTTATGTTGTTGATACATTAAAGCTTGTGGATTATTTGTCATCAAATTCGCTAACTAACCATGAGCAGTTAGAACGATTCAAAGCACCTAAACAACCTAACACATCGCAAGATGAGACAATAGAAGAGCCTTTAGTACAGACTGTCCCCGTTGACAAACGACAATTACCCGATGATGACTTTTTAATGTCTGAACAAAATGTCGCGTTCATAACAGCAAGACTTCAGTGCGCAAGTCGATTAGCTCAACCTCAGGTCGATTACCAACCTTTATCAGGTGAGCGATATGAATTACAACTTAACAGTACTGCATTTACAAACAACAACTTTACTGAGCAACTGGAAAGTCGATTGGATGAGGTGTTTTTTCAATATAATCAATGGTTAAACGTCAGTACTGAAGATGTATTACCTGTGGTTCGTTTGCAAATGATTTTTCTACCTAATGATGAACAAAACGATGTCAGCTTCAGTCGTTTTTTAAAAGAGCGTGGCATTGACGATGAAAGCATCCAAGGGCTTTATCTTCCAGGTAGTCAATTGGCGGTTATCAAAGTTATGTCGATAGAGCAGGCGCTTAATACGGCAGTACATGAAGCTATTCACGCCATTAATCATGTTTATTTTGGTCAGTTACCTAGGTTTATTAATGAAGGTATTGCTGAGTATTTTGAATCTAATTCATCAACCTACAGCCCCGAATTGGAAAGCTCTAAAATAGATAGCGAAACGTCACAATCCAAATTGCCAGAATGGATAGATTTATCGTCGCCTTACGATGACTTGCTTGATTTCTATACACTTTTATATTCGGAAGTGGATTGGCATACTTCGAACAACAGAAGTTTGTATTTTAGTGGCAGTGTTTGGTTTCAATTTTTATTAGGAGCGGAGCAAGGGCAGTTTGCGCTTTCTAATATCTTGCAAAGTAAGTTTTATGAACCTTGTGAGCAATTGACAGCAGAAGAGGTTGGCAATGCTTTGAGTGAGTCCTATCCTTTGTTTGAACAGGATTTCAATTATTGGTTTGAACAACAAATTGTACTGATGAAAACTAAACATATGGAAAATTAACGTTATGGATAACACTCAACCTTCGCAACAATACTTAACGCAAGCCCTGCAACATTATTTCGGTTTCGAGCAGTTTCGCACTGGACAGCTGCAAGTGGTGAATTCTTTATATTCGGGTCGCTCTGCTGCCGCTATTTTCCCCACGGGCTCGGGCAAGTCCTTGTGTTATCAATTACCCGCCATGTTATTACCAAACGTAACCTTGGTTATTTCGCCCCTGTTGGCGTTAATTCAAGACCAAGTCGCCTTTTTAAATAATAAAGGCATTACCGCGGCAAGCATTGATTCAAGCCAAAGTAGAGACGATGCCAATCACGTAATGGCCGGTGTGCAGCGTGGTGAAATAAAAATTTTAATGGTGTCGGTTGAGCGTCTAAAGAACGAACGTTTTCGTAATTTTATTCAACAAATTCCTATTTCAATGATGGTTATTGATGAGGCGCATTGTATCTCGGAGTGGGGTCACAACTTTAGGCCGGATTACCTCAAATTGCCGCAATACCAAAAGCAATTTAATATTCCGCAAGTATTGTTACTAACTGCCACTGCGACACCGCAAGTGATAGACGATATGCAAAAAAAGTTTGCCATCGCCAAGCAGGATATTACGGTTACAGGATTTTATCGAGATAACTTACACCTTGCAGTAGAGGGCGTGAGCGATAGAAATAAACTGACGTATTTGCAGCAATGGTTGTTTCACGAGGCGCGATATAAACCTAAGTTTTTTGGAGATCCTACAACTTCCCAACAGGTCTCTAGAAATAAAAAGGATCGAACCGCAGAAATCGCTTCCACCATTATATACGTTACCTTGCAGCAAACGGCTGAAGAAGTAGCACAGGCATTAAATCAAGTAGGCTTCAATGTTGCCGCTTACCACGCTGGCATGGACAGTGAAAAAAGACAGTTGATCCAAACCGACTTTATGGCGGGTAATATTGATATTATTGTTGCGACTATTGCGTTTGGTATGGGGATCGATAAGTCGAATATTCGACATGTTGTGCATTATGACTTACCGAAATCGATAGAAAATTATTCGCAAGAAGTGGGGCGGGCTGGACGAGATGGAGAGCCATCCGATTGTTTGGTGTTGTTTAATCGCGACAGTTTACCTGTGTTAGAAAATTTTGTTTACGGCGATACACCTGAGTTGTCAGGCGTGGAATATGTTCTAAATGATATTAACGAAAATACTGAAAATGGGCAGTGGCAATGCCAAATATATAGCTTGTCGAACGCTTCTAATATTCGCCAGTTACCACTTAAAACCTTGTTGGTATATTTGGAGATGCAAGGGCTAATTCAACCTTTGTACGCCTACTTTGCTGAGTATAAATTTAAGTTAGCCATCGACAGTATTGAGTTGATAAATCATTTCAACGGTGAACGACAGCAGTTTGTGCAAGCCATTTTAAATCACTCGACCGCGGCGAAAACGTGGTGGACGGTAGACATTGATAATATTTGCCAAAATTACGACTTAGACGTTATTGAAGGCCGTCGTCGCATTATTGCGGCGCTGGAATATTTTGAGCAACAAGGTTGGCTGGAATTACAAAATAAACAAATGACCGAAGTTTATCGCGTTAATGTCAACGAAATAAATTTGGCTAAACAGGCTAAGCAAATAACTGACTACTTTGTAGAAAAACAGCAGTCAGAAATAGCACGAATTCATAACATGCTTGCGTTATTTGAACGCGAGCAATGTTTGAGTTTTCAGTTGGCCAGTTATTTTGGCGATGGCTCGTATGGGGACAACCAAGCACCATTGCATTGCGGTCATTGCAGCGTCTGCCGAGGGCATAAAGTGTCAATGGCAGCACCCATCCCCCCTTCTATTATGGCCAGTGAAGTAAATGCGTTATCTGAAACGTTTATAGAAAGTTACAGGCAACTGTTTGCCAGAGCGCCTTCCTTAGTGGCTATTACGCGGTTTTTGTGTGGCATTAGTACGCCAGAATTTGTCAAATTAAAAGCTCGAAAAATAGCGGGGTTTGGGGCGTTAGAAAAGGTGTCATACCGACAGGTGTTAAGTTTAGTTTCAGGAAGGTAAATAAATGAATATCGAAGTTGTTAATTTAAGCGGTGCTATGATGAGCTTAAATTAACTCATAAATATCGCTATTTGTCTTGTATCTCTTTGTATTCTGGCTGATATTCTATAGCGTGGTTGGTAATGTGTTGGTATTAATTATTTGGAAAGGAATTAACATGTTGAATTTTGGTTCAAAAACAAAACTCGCAGCAGCTTTGTGTTTATTAGGGGCATCTTTACAAGTTGCAGCTCAACAAACCTTGATCAGGGCAGATGCGTACTTAGACGTCGAATCTGGCAAGCTAGTTAAAAATGTGGGTGTTTTAGTAGAAAATAACCAAATTTTAGCTTTAGACAAACTTAACAAGTTACAGGCTGATAGTGACGCCAAGGTTATCGATTTAAAGGGCAAAACGTTACTACCTGGTTTTATGGACATGCACGTTCATTTAACAGGCGACGCAGAAGATAACTTCTTAGCATCCAAAGGTAACTCTATTCCTCGTCAAACCGTAAAAGCGGTGAAAAACGCTAAAAAAACGTTAATGGCGGGGTTCACCACAGTACGTAACTTAGGTGCTAAAGGCTACAGTGTTATTGGTGTTAGGGACGGAATAAATGCCGGGGAAGTTGTAGGACCAAGAATTTGGGCTGCTGGTCATTCTATTGGAGTGACAGGAGGTCATTGCGACGATAATTTTTCACCACCAGAAGCGAAATCAAAAAGTAAAGGGGTGGCGGATGGTCCTTGGGCTGTTCGTGCTAAAGTGCGTGAAAATATTAAATATGGTGCAAACACCATCAAGGTTTGTGCAACTGGCGGAGTATTTTCCAAAGGCACAAAAGTTGGTATTCAACAACTGACTGAAGAAGAGATCCGTTATGCCGTCGAAGAGGCACATATGCGTGGTTTGGTGGCTGCGGCACATGCGCATGGCACAAGTGGCATAAAAGCAGCGATTCGAGCTGGCATTGACTCAATTGAGCATTGCAGCTTCCTTGATGATGAAGCCATTGAATTGGCACTAAAACACGGTACTTATTTGTCTTGTGATATCTACAACACTGAGTATACCCTGGCATTTGGCGAAGCTAACGGCGTTCCTGAAGAAAATATTAACAAGGAAAAAATGGTGTCAAAGGCACAGCGCGAAAGCTTTAGACGCGCAGTAAAAGCGGGGGTAAACATGGTATTTGGCTCTGACGCCGCGATTTATCCGCACGGAGACAATGGCAAGCAATTTTCGAGAATGGTCAAGTTTGGTATGACGCCAATACAAGCAATTCAGGCAGCTACGATTAACAGTGCGGCTTTATTAAAACAAACCAATATTGGCAAACTCGAAGCCGGTTATTTGGCGGATATTGTTGCAGTAGATGGTGACCCACTTGCAAACATTTCTTTGTTAGAAAACGTGACATTTGTTATGAAAGACGGTGTTGTGTACAAGCAATAATTAACAGTTATACTTTTTACCTTTGGCGTTCTTAACGCCAAAGGTACATACTGCACTTTTGATTTAGTACCTCAATATTATAAACCTCATCACATCCTCTACCTGCGGCTCCATAGCAGACATGAAGAGGCAATAAATGCTCTTCACGCGGATGGCAGTATCGCGCACCTGGTGCTTTCTCCCACTCACACAGACGCTCTTGTCTTTGATTTTCTGATAGGTTTTTGTCTGAACCGGTTCTGTTCAACCACAGCTTTGCTGTAATATTTTTTACTAGGTCACTAATTTGAAGAAGTATTTTGTCGATATATAGAATATAGATGAGTTTTTGTTGCTTGACATTTAACTGTATGATGACTTCAATTGGTGAATGTAAGTTGTTTTCATTGCTCATATTTTTGCTGTGATTAAATAAAAGAGGTTACGTATAAATGACATTAAAAAATAAGATTTTAGCTTTAATTGGATTTATCGCGTTCTCATTTTTATCTATTGCAATGATAGGGTTACAAGTTTTAAAGACGGCGAGTGAAAGTGATAACTTTGCTCGTATCGAACAAATTTTCAAAAGTGCCTATTCCACCATTTCAGAACTCGAAAATATGGCTCAAACCGGAGCATTGAGTGAATCTGAAGCCAAACAAATTGCCATTCGATTATTGCGTGAAAATAAATACCATCCTTCGGAATATGTTTACGTCACCGACGAAAAGCTCGACTTTATTGCTGCTCCCCACGATCCTCAATTACACGGTACTAGCTTCAATGAATTCCGTGATGCTAGTGGGGGCAGTATTGGTCAAATCGTCGCTGAGGTTACAGCAAGAAGCGCAGGTGAAATGGTGACTTATGATTGGACGTCTGAGCGCGACGGCGAAGTTGTTGGGCTTAAATCAGTTGCGCAAAAATCCAAAATATGGGGCTGGTATATCGGCACTGGTATTAGTTTCAAGGAAACGGATGAGCGGTTTTGGTCAACGGCGCAGTGGTTACTGTTAGCATCGATTTTGTTAACGGTCGTGTTTGCTGTGGCAGTATTTCGTTTTGGCCGTACTTTAACTGCGTCATTAGGTGCGGAAGTAAAAGATGTAGTAGGTATCGTGTCAGCTGTATCGTCAGGAGATTTAACTTCTACCAAAGATCATTATCCACGAGAAAGTGTCGCAGGTTCATTGGCTTATATGAAAAATGCATTACAAGGAGTAGTACAAGAAATTCGCTCGGTCAGTGATGCGTTAGCGCTGCAAGTGCAAGAAACTGAATCTCAGTCGACAGAGTTGGATGAACTCACCTCGTCTCTCGAGTCAGATACTGGTAATGCATCCATGTCGATTGCTGAAATTGTAAGCAACTTGAATGATATGGCTGAGCGCATTAACGATTCATCCTCTCAGTTAGAACATGCCGAACAGAAAGGTAATCAGGCTAAAGAGTTAACGCAAATGTCTACCAATGCAATTCAAACCCTTGAGCAAAACATCCACTCTGCAGGGGAGTCGGTTAAGCAGTTGGCAACAGAAGTTGAAAGCATTGAAGGTGTATTAACGGTTATTCAGGGCGTTGCTGAGCAAACCAACTTACTTGCATTAAATGCAGCCATTGAAGCGGCTAGAGCCGGAGAGCAAGGGCGAGGCTTTGCTGTTGTGGCAGATGAAGTGCGTCAACTCGCAAGTAGAACGTCTGATAGCACTAAAGAAATTCATAGCTTAATAGAGAGTTTGCAAGGGGCGGCGAAAACGGCGCTGTCATCGGTGAATGATAGTATTGAAACCAGTGGTGCGGTGGTTGAGCGTTCAAATAACGCATCAACGGCCATTACGGAATTATTGGAAATCGTCAGCGATGTAGCGGCTCTAAGTCATGCTATTTCGAGCCTTTCAAGTCAACAATTATCCGCTGCAGAAGGCGTAAATCAAAGTTTGGATGCTATTTCTAACAAAACCAAACAAACCGCCAATGTTGCTAAAAATACCCATGAAAAATCCACATCGTTATTGGATTATTCCAACTCATTGCGGGTAGAAACCGAAAAATTCACTTTATAGCCATGCAGTACAAGCGCTTATAGAATTTTTATCAAGGGTAATGTTAAAAATCACATGGCTTTTCGAAGGTCATTTGCGCTTCGGTTTTTGGGTGTTTTATTGATAAACGCTGGGCGTGCAGTAAAAGTCTGGGAGATTGAGCAATAACCTCATCTGGGGCATAAAGTCTATCTCCTAAAATTGGGTGTCCTAATTGCTGCATATGAACTCGAAGCTGGTGGCTTCGGCCAGTTATAGGAGTCAACTTAACGCGAGTCCATTTGTTTTCTTGTGTTTCACCACGGCCCATAACTTCAAAATGTGTCAAGCTCGGTTTGCCATTTTCGTGACAGACCATTTGTTTTGGTCGATTAGGCCAATCACAAATCAGAGGCAGATCAACAGAACCTCGGTCTTGTTCGATATGACCAGAGACCACCGCGATATAAAATTTATCAGTATCTCGCTCAGAAAATTGTCGATTTAAATGACGTAACGCATCTTTATGCATTGCCATGACTATGATGCCTGATGTCATCATGTCTAATCGGTGCACCACACCGGATGTTGGCCAGACAGCTTGCACGCGCAACATTAATGAGTCGAAGTGCTCTCTATGTTTGCCAGGCACAGATAACAAGCCACTGGGTTTGTTAAGGACGACAATATCGTCGTCCTTATACAAGATATCTAAATAGGGCGATGTTGGTGGTTGGTAATCAAGCAGTGCCATTTATCGTTTAGCCTTGTGTGACAACAATAAGTCGAACCGCATCTAGATTAACTTTTGCGTTTTCAATCTCTTGTTCCGAGCGTTCAAGCAAGTGTTTAAGGTGTTCGATCTCTTCATTTCGAATAGCTGGGTTTAACTTTTTCAACGCCAACATGCGGTTTAGCTCTTCAGTTTGTTGTTGCACAAGTTGTGTTTTCGCGTGTTGTTTTACTTGTGCTGCTTGAGCGTTTGCAATGGTTTCACCTTTCTCCAACAAGGTTGCGATTTCATCTTTTAGTGCTTTGATGAGTTGCAGTGCCATTTGTTTTTTGGCGTTCTTCAATGCTTTATCTAGCGAGCCTTGTTTTACTTTGTCCGCCAAGTTGTTACCGTTTTTATCCAACATTAATCGAATGCCTGTAGTAGGCAAATAACGTTGTAACTGAAGTGACTTAGGCGCACTGGTAGACAACACATAGTTGGTTTCTAATAACATGGTACCGGCGGGCAATTGTTTATGAGGAAGTAAGCATACTGCGCTGTTGCCGAGTTCACCTGTAGTTAGCATATCTAATGCACCTGTTACCATGGGATGTTCCCATGTTAAAAAATGTTGGTCTTCTTGCGACAGCGCCTGCTCACGCTCAAAACATACGGTCATGCCATCTTCCATCAGCTGTGGAAAGTGATCGTGCAACATGTGTTCACCTGGGTGTAAGATCTTACTGAAGGTTGTTTTTTCTTCGTGTTGTACGCCAAACTGATCCCAAATTCGCTCCATGTAATTCATTAGTTCGTTGGAATCGTCTAACTCAGCTACTTGCTCAGCGATCTGTTGTGCCTTATTGCCACCGCTTGAGTTTATTTCTAGTAATCGGTCTCTGCCTTGTTCAACTTCTTGTTTTAATTCGCTGTTGCGAGATTTACAGGCGTCGATTAACTGAGAAAGCGTAAAGGTTGGATCAGATTGATGTTCAGTATCTTCAGTCAACACTACAGCGCTTATTTCTTGTTGAAACTCTTTGGCAACCAGACGAGCGGTGGTTGATGTTTGTTCAAATGCATTAAACGCTTGATGATACCAATTAAATAAGTTTTCTTGCGCACTATTGGTCAAATATGGAACGTGAATTTTAACGGTTTCAGTTTGGCCAATACGATCTAAGCGACCTATGCGTTGCTCCAATAAATCAGGGTTTGCCGGTAAGTCGAACAAAACTAGATGATGTGCGAATTGGAAATTACGTCCTTCCGAGCCAATTTCTGAACATATCAATGCTTGGGCGCTGTTTTCTTCATCAGCAAAATAGGCGGCCGCTTTGTCTCGTTCAACTATGCTCATGCCTTCATGAAAGACAGTCGTCCGCAAACCTTCGCGTTCGAATAAGACTTCATCGAGTTTTATAGCGGTGTCTGCTTGCGCGCATATAATCAAAATCTTATCGGCTTTATTGTTACTTTTTGCCGTTAATAAAAACTGACATAACCAGTCGACTCTTGGGTCTAAATTCCACCAAGCGTCTTTGTCCGTCACGCCATTGTGTTGGGTTTCAGGTTGAATACCCGTTTGTGTTGTTTGGTTTGGATAGTTGTCGTCTGTAACGTTTAATGGATAGCCCGTAACTTTTCGCTCCGGAAACCCTTTAATGCCGTGACGCGAGTTTCTGAACATAATGCGGCCAGTGCCATGTCTGTCTAGCAAGTTGGTAAGCAGTAACTCACTGTTTTTTTCTGTGTTTTGTTCAGTCTGGTACTCAGCGATAAGTGATGTTTCGTCAGGCAATAACTCTTGTAACACGTTTGCCTGTTCACCCGTTAGGGTAGTTTGCTCCAATAACTGGTTCGCAATATCGGCAACCTTTTGATAATCCGCTTCTTCTTGTTTGAACTGCTCATAATTGTGAAAGCGGGCTGGATCTAACAGTTGTAGGCGGCAGAAATGGCCGTAATGACCGAGTTGATCTGGTGTTGCCGTTAACAATATCAGGCCTTTGGTTTTTTGACCAATTTGTTGCACGTGTTCAAACAACTGCTGTGTTTTGGGGTTTTCTTCTGAGTGATGTTCAGGCGTAATGTGGTGTGCTTCGTCGATTACAACCAAATCCCATTCACTGTTTAACAAACTCTGTTGCCACTTGCCATCTTCTGATAACCATTCTTGGCTGATAATAACTTGCTGTTCACTATCAAACGGCGAATAACTTGGCGAACTAGCATCGTCGCCAGCTGTTTCGGCTTCTGCTTCACAACGTTCATCATCAAACAATGAAAAGCGTAAGTTAAAACGGCGTAACATTTCGACTAACCACTGATGTTGCAAACTCTCAGGTAACACGATTAAAACCCGTTGCGATCGTCCAGAAGTAAGTTGCTGGTGGATGATCAAACCAGCCTCAATGGTTTTACCAAGGCCCACTTCATCGGCTAATAATACTCTTGGTGCGAATCGTTTGCCGACAGTATCGGCAATGTATAGCTGATGAGGTATGAGGCTAACACGTGCACCTTGCAGCCCTTGTAAATGAGATTTGTCTTGCTCAGCCTTGTGTTGGTGGGCTTCTAAACGCAGCGAAAACCAATTGGTGCGGTCAAAGTTGCCTGTGAATAATCTGTTTTCAGGAGTGCTTAAACTTATGTGGTGATCTAACATGATCTCTTTGACACTGACTTGTTCACCGTTGTCGACACGACAACCTTGGTAAACCAGAGTGCCGCTCATTTGTTCGATATGCTCAACAACAAATTCAAAGTCTTCTAAGCTTTTCAGAGTTTCGCCCGGTGAAAACTCCACACGCATTAAGGGCGCTTGGTCTATCGCGTAATTGCGGGTTTCATCGGCAGCAGGAAACAGGACTTGCACAAATCGATTGTCGACTTGAATAACCGTACCTAAACCTAAATCATTTTCTGCCTGACTAACCCAACGCTGACCAACTGTAAAACTCATGCTGTACTCCTAAAAAAATGAGGCGCGTATTCTAGCGCTATCAAGAAGGATTTAATAGAACAACTGGACTAGTAATAATAGGAGCAAAATAAATATTTGCCGCATTTGACTAGTTTTTATGCAAACGGTTATGGTAGACATAGAAATGTAAGAAAAGCGGTCTACATTTAAATTGAGTCGGTTGTTTTTGCACTTTGGCATTACGGCTTTAGCTACACTCAAACTCATGGTGTTTTGGCAAATTCGCCATGGAAAGCAAACGGACTACACTTGAGGTCTTGCCTATAATGACAAAAACAAAAAGCGCTAAAAATAACAACGAACACTCCTCCACCACTAAGAAAAAACTTTTTGTTCTCGACACTAACATTCTGCTTCACGACCCACATGCCTTTTTTAATTTCCAAGAGCACGATGTGCTAATACCCATGACGGTATTAGAAGAATTGGATCACATTAAAGATAGAAATAAAGACGTCTCACGTGATGCACGTGTCGCCATTCGGTCGTTAGAAACCACCTTGCAGGACGTTGAGCCGGAAGAAATGATCGCCGGTGTTCCGCTTAACCGCGGGGAGCTAAAAGACAGCTCAGTGACCGGCCATTTAATGATCTTAAACGATCACCAAATCGAAAGAGAGGTTTCTGGGTTGCCGGGCGGTGCAAATGATAACAGCATTATTAACTCGGCGATTTATTTGCAACGCGAACGACCGGAATACACAGTCGTATTGGTGACCAAAGACATAAACATGCGTCTAAAAGCCAAAGGCGCTGGATTGAAACATGTAGAAGACTACACCACTGACCAACTGATTGATGACATTAGCTTTTTAACCAAAGGTTTTGAAAAAGTCGAAGGGGATTTTTGGCAACACGTTGACTCGGTGGAAAGTAAATCTGAAGGGCGGGATACAGTGCACTTTGTTTCAAGTGACACGTTTGATAATACCTTCATAAACGAATATATACTTGATGATACTGAAGACTTTGCCGCTCGGATTTTAAGTAAAGACAATGGCAAAGTTGAATTGCTCGATTTAGGCAAACAGCGTTTGATGTCCCGACAAGCTTGGGGCATTTCGCCAAAAAACATTTACCAAGCGATGGCGATGAATGCGTTATTAGACCCTAATATCGAATTGGTTATTTTAACTGGACCGGCAGGTTGTGGTAAGACTTTACTGGCGCTTGCTTCAGCACTTGAAATGGTGATTGAGCAAGGGTTGTACGATAAAGTATTAGTCACTCGGAATACGCCAGAAATCGCAGAGTCGATAGGCTTTTTACCTGGAACTGAAGAGGAAAAAATGGCGCCTTGGTTGGCGGCGATCACCGACTCTTTAGAGGTTTTACATAAACACGATGAAAACCCGAGTTCTAGTCTTAATTACATTATGGAAAAGGCCAATATTCAGTTTAAGTCGGTTAACTTTATGCGCGGTCGCAGTATCCAAAATGCGATTGTATTATTGGATGAGTGTCAAAACTTAACGGCGTCACAGCTCAAAACGATTATTACAAGATGCGGAGAAGGAACTAAGCTTGTCTGCTCAGGTAACTTGGCGCAAATAGACAGTAATTATCTAACCGCGGTGACTTCCGGTTTGACCTATATTGTTGAGCGCTTTAAAAACTTTGAAGGCAGCGCCACGGTGAACTTAAATGGCGTGGTGCGCAGTCGTTTAGCCTCGTTTGCCGAAGAAAACTTGTAATCATTACGCTAAGAATCAAGGTGAGCACCTTGTGTTATCACCTTGATTGTATTGATAAACTTATTGGCTATAATTCAACTGTGACTCGCACACTATAAGCTATATAATTCAGGCTAGTTACTTACGTTTATTTTGTATAAATGCAGGAGGCATTGTTGAATTCATTTATAGGCAAGCGAGTATATTTATCAGCGGCCACGGCATTACTCTTGTTATTTGCACTCAGTTGCCTTAGTGCGTTTTGGCAATATAATCGAATAGCACCATTTTTTATCGATAGATATTTTTCTAAAGAGTCTGAGGCTTTAACTAAACATGCAGTTAAGTTACAGCAAGTTCGAAGCGTGGTGTCACATATCGGTAAACAGTCACGTGCTCATTTTTCTCAATCTTCCTCAAGTCATAGTTCGAGCATAAAACAAGCCTTCATAAACTCGCGGACAAAGGAATTTTCTAATTCGACTAATCAACCGTCAGCACTCATTAATGTACACAGTGATTTTATTAACAGTGCTATTACTGGTGTTACTCAGCAGCCGAATATACGTTCAGCGTTTTTTCTTCACCAGCTGGACCAGCAGAGTTTTAACGTAGCTTACATCAATGAACAGTTGCCCGAACTTCAAGTGTTTCAGTGGGTGTTATTGCGAGAAAAATATTTGAGCCAAAATAGTGAAGTGACTTTGCCCACCGAACCGTTTTATTTATATGGTGATAACAACGAATTAAGTGAGGTGAAAAACTACCTGATATACAGAGTAGAACACGGCGAAAACCTTGGCTTTTGGTTGTTCGAAATAGAATTAGAGTTGTTATTTTCTGATATTATGCAAGCCAGTGAACACGATATTAAAATATGGGAATCGCACAGTGGTGTTCTCGTCAGTCCAAGTCAATCTTCGGAGAAACAGGTTTCTTCTAGAAGACAAACAAACTCAATCGCGGATGTTTTGCCGAGTGCTCTGCAAACCGTATCTTACTATCAGCCCGTTAATGAAAGTTATTACGAAGATAATGCATTAACCGCGGAAGGCTTTGTTTTAAAAAAAGCCGTTATCGCCAATGGTTGGTACAGTGCGATGATATACCAGTCTAGTCAGGTTTGGCTGTTAGGAGCTATTTCAGAGTCGCTTAAATCTGGTTTTGTTGTGTTTGTGGTGGGGTGTTTTGCTCTTTTTGTTTTTATTCGTTTAGTGGTTTGGAGTCTTGCGTTACCGACCTCTCGGCTGCTCACTAATATAGAGTCAAGCGACGGTGATATTTCAGAAGAGCACTATTTCGCACCGGATGGTTGGCATGCTTGGTTCGGCCGAGTACAACGGTTATCACAAGAAAACAAACGACTACTAAAACATTTGTCAGATCGAAGTCAGGGTTTAGACAATGAAACGAGAATGAAACATCGCGAGTTGTTGCAACAATCGGTCAGTAAAGATAGACACCTTGCGCTGAATGAAGCGTTGATGAACGCCATCCCAGATCTGCTTTATTATAAAAATGTTTCTGGTGGATATTTGGGGTGCAACAAGGCTTATGAAAAGTACATCGGTGAACCTGAGTCAGAGTTGGTCACTAAATTAGCCAGTGATATATATCCACCTAAAAGAGCCTCTGAAATCGACAAAATTGAGCGAGATATTATCGCTAAAAATCAGTCATACGTTGAAGAAGGCTGGTCAAAAAACTCTAGTGGTGAGCTAGTTTTGCTTAGGTGGTTGTACTCGCCCATTACCAGTTCTGCGGGCGAAGTGTTGGGGATATTGGGGTTAGCGAAGGATATAACAGAACAACAACAAAGTATGAATGAACTGTCTGCAGCGGTTGATAGGGCGGAGCGAGCCGACCAAATTAAAGGTGAGTTTATTGCTAATATCAGTCACGAAATCAGGACCCCAATGAATTCTATTATTGGTATGTTGCAGTTGCTTGACGATATTAGTAACGAGCCAAACCAAAAAAGTTACATAAAAATCGCGGACAGCTCGGCAAAAAGTCTGTTGGCGGTAATCAACAACATCCTCGACTTTTCTAAAGCTAGTGCCAGTAAAATGGAATTGGAAATACAATCCTTCAGTCTCACTGAAGTGTTAGATAGTGCCTTTGCGAATGTATTGCCTAGGGCACTAAAAAAAGGATTGATTTTGGACTGCGCTAAACCAATTGATATTCCTGAATATTTCGAAAGTGATGCTATTAAGCTAACCCAGATCTTAACAAACTTATTGGGTAACGCCGTTAAGTTTACTGAAAGCGGATCGGTTAAGGTGGCGATTGAACAATTAAAATCGCAAGATTCGGGAGTCGCCATTATACAATTTAAAGTTATTGATACTGGCATTGGTATTGAAGATGAAAAACAATCGGGAGTGTTCGAAGCGTTTTCACAGGCTGATAGCTCGGTCACGCGTAAATATGGAGGTACAGGGTTAGGATTAACGATTGTTTATCAACTGGTTCAGGTACTTAAAGGGACAGTGGATATGCGCAGTACGTTGGGAGTTGGTACTGAAATCACTGTTAAATTACCATTGAAGGTGTCTGCGACTCAGCCGGTTGTAGCTAAATCCGACCATAATTGGCTTTATTGGGATAGCGACCCCGCTATTGAAGAAATTTTCTTGCAAAAATTATCCTCAGTATCCAATGACATTCAGAAAATATCGTTAACCGAGCAGCCAATTGAGGGGAAAAAACCTAATAGTGTTTTATTGTGCCGTTCAGAGAGCCTGCATAAGTTACCTGCCAGTGTTATTGATAAAGTTAAAAAAGAACAAATTTTATTGCAACCTGTGGCGTTTGAAATTGTAGATCATAATGCTGTGTTACTAGATATACCGCATTTGCCAATATTAAATGCGCCGTTTCATGCGACAGATATCTTAGACAACCTTGCAAATGTAAACCAAGTTAGATCCTCGGTGGTTAACCCCAAAGGCGATGCATTGTCTCATTTGAGTTTGTTAGTTGTGGAAGATAATTTGGTAAACCAACAAGTTATTAAACTAATGTTAATGTCGGAACAAGCTCAGGTTGCTGTCGTCAATAATGGTGAGGAAGCACTGCATTATTTGGCTGAGAAACAGGTGGATATTGTAATAACAGATATACAAATGCCAGTGATGGATGGGTTAACACTTGCGGCAGAACTTCGTAAATCTCATTCAGCTAAGCAATTACCTATAATTGCTGTGTCTGCCCATACCAATGAAGATGATGCTATCAAATCTAAATCGGTTGGCATTGACTGTCACTTAGCTAAGCCCGTAGATAAAACAGAATTAATCTCGGCCTTATTATCTTTATCTGTATCATCTCAAAATATTGACTTGACTGGGTTATCAGGCGTACTTGATATTGATTTTTTAATGAAGCAATTTTCAAACGATGAATCTGCTGTTAAAAAGATATTAACTCGGTTTTTAGAGTCACAACGTGATGAAATTCAAGAAGTAATAAAGCAACTTGAGGATAAGAGGTTTGAAAGCGTAACTACTAAGATCCACGCACTTAAAGGCACTCTAGGGGGCATAGGTGCTAAATCAGCTTATCAATCAACGGTCGAGATTGAACAAGCCATCAAAAACGGTAAAGCTAACTTAGAAGAGTGCGCTGGCACTTGGCGCAAAGCCATTGAGGAATTGATAAATGAATTGTCAAAATTAGAGTAACTCAACACTATAAAACCCCGATTCAATAAAACGTTTTGAGCGCTCAGATACTTCAGAAAAGTCCAACAAAGCTGGGCCAACAGGCTCAGCCAACGTATAAGATAATCCTTCGATATCAATTTTATAGTCATTTTCTAAATGAGACATGTGAAAAGCAATGAGAGCGTGTTGCGGTACGTATATTATGGCGATATTCAGTCTAGGAAACAGAGCTTTGACTATTGCAGCCATTAATGTGACTTTGCTGTCGCAATCGCCAATGTTATTAGCAATTACTCGAGCTGGTGGTAAAAAGCCTGCGCCATTAGTTTCTGCTCTCGATTCTATGGTGTCATATGGAATGGTTTGCAGCCAACTTAAAATAAAACGCGCAATATTTCTGACGGTAGTATTAGGCATTTTTTGTTTTATTGCATCGACAATGGGAGTGAGTAATTCGGCACTCTCCATTGCAAACCTTTTATGATCTGGTTTGTATACCTTAGTTGACTTATTAGCACCAAGGTATTCAGAGCTATTGAATTCAATATAATATTCTTGACGTAAATACTCTTGTAGGGACTGCTCATACAACTTTGAAAACTCTTGGCTTTTGTTGTTCATCCACTCTTGATCGTAGCCGACAAAACCAAATTCAACACCATTTAGCGTTGGTTTAATGGTAACCCTACCTTCTCTTGGGTTTATTTGAGCGGCAGCTTGCTTAAGTTTTTTTAATGAATGAGCTCTTAATAGAGATGGTCTGAGAGCTTTAAAATGGCGGTATGTATCGTTAACCGTTGTCAATGGTAACTCAAACGACAAAGTTTGTTCGTTATCGAATCTATCTAACCAAACATATTCAAAAAGGTATTTATCTTCTTTTAATGTTTTATTAAACAATAGTTGTTCAGCATAAGTAGTTGAACTAAATAAGGATAACAGCACAACAATCACAACTTTAGATAAATGCATTGAGTAATTCACGTGACCTAATGTTGTCATTTTATTGCTCTTGTTCATGGTTATTAAAGTCGGGGTTCAGATTCTAATATTAGCCTATTGGACGGGGAATCAATTCACAAGTTCACGGCACAAACGATAAATGAGAAAAACTGTTTTTATACAAGCTTTGCCGATATACGCATTTATATATCGGCCGACAGTTTAATCTTTGAACGTCAAATTAAGTTAACAATTTTAATAGTGCCACTAAATCGTTAGTGGGCGTGAGCTATTGATAAAAGCTCTTGGGCATTTGCTTTTGATGTTGCTGATATCTTATCGCCACCAAGTAACCTAGCCAACTCATCAATTCGACCATCTGCATCGAGCGCTTGCATCGAGGTTTCAGTTTGATCTCCATACGACGCTTTGTGTACAAACTGTTGTTGGTGACCGTAACAAGCGACCTGAGGTAAATGGGTAACACATATTACCTGAGTATTGTTGCTTAGTTTATTCATTAACTTGCCTACAGCAGAAGCTGTTGGGCCTGAAACACCAACATCAACTTCATCAAACAATAATGTAGGTGTTGTTACTTTTTGCGCGATGATAACTTGGATTGCCAAACTGATCCGACTCAATTCACCACCAGAAGCTACCTTTGCCATCGGCTGCAGAGGTTGTCCTGGGTTTGCACTGACATAAAACTCAACTTTTTCGGCGCCAGCTCCGTTTGCACTGGAAATGTCTGTCTTCAACTGAATTTCAAATTGCGCACCAGCCATATTAAGCTCATTCATGCTGCTAGTGATCTTCTTATTGAGTTCTTTGGCGTATTTAGTTCTGACAGCCGTTAGCTTTTGACACAGCTCTTCAAATTCTTGTTGCTTGACGGCAATTTCTTTTTGTAACTCTTCAATTCTAGCATCTGAGTTTGTTAGTTCTGCCAACTCTCTGCTTAATGCCTCGTGATGTTCAGGCAGTTGCTCAGGTGAAATTTGGTGTTTTCTTGCCAAATCCATATATAAGTTTAAACGTTGTTCAATGTCATTTAAGCGTTCTGGATTTAAGTCTAAATTTTCAGAATATTGTCTTAATTCATGGGCGCCTTCTTCTAATTGAATTAAGGCTGAGTTAAGTAATTCTATAGTGGGGGATAAATCTTCGTCGATTTGCGCCGCTTTAATTAGCAAAGACATCGCGCTTTGCATCGCAGAGTAGGCATTACCCGAGTCATTTTCAGTTAAAATATCCAACGCATTTTGTGAGTCCATCATTAAGTTATTGGCATGGTGTAACTTTTTATGCTCTTGTTCTATTGCTTGAAACTCGTCTGGTAACAGTTCAGCTTCGTCTAATTCATCGACTTGATATTGCAATAGCTGTTGTTGTGCAGTTGACTCTTGCTGTTGCTGAATCAATTGAGCAAGAGCCTGCTCGATTGCTTTTTTTTCCTGAAAACTGGTTTTTACTTGATGTAATAATGAAGCGTTATTTGCATACTCGTCTAATAACTTACATTGATGTTCAGGTTTGGATAGTTGCTGGTGCGCGTGCTGACCATGAATGCTAACCAATAAACTGCCGAGTGACTTTAATTGAGAGGCGGGCACTTTAGTGCCGTTAATGTATGCTTGTGAGCGACCTTCTTTAGATATTACTCGGCGCAATATACACTCGTTTTCAGAGTTTAAATCATTTTGCTCTAACCACTTTTGTGCAGTTATCAGCTTGCTAATATCGAACTCAGCGGCTATTTCCGCTTTGTTTGCGCCAGCTCGAACCACGCTGCCATCACTTCTAGCTCCAAGCGCTTGTGATAAGGCATCAATAGCTATGGACTTACCAGCACCGGTTTCTCCGGTAACCGTTGTCATTTGGGCATGCCAGTTAACTTCCAATTCTCGAACAATAGCAAAGTTTTTAATAGCGATAGATATAAGCATGATTTAACTCACTGTGTAACATACTGACTTTGTATACAGTAGTTTAGCCAGTGTTTTTTGTCTAGCTTATTTTTTAGTATTTTTCGCAACTCGCAACTCGCAACTCGCAACTCGCAACTCGCAACTCGCAACTCGCAACTCG
>JABXID010000025.1 GCA_013373245.1 Gammaproteobacteria bacterium | reverse complement strand
TTTTACCTTTTAATTGTTTACGAAAATCACCGCGTCTAATTACCTTATACTAATAACAGGTGCATGTATCGGCCAATATCACTGTACGGGTATTCTCTGCTATAAGTCAGTTCTTTTTCAATAATTTCATTTGCTTTACTCTGCCACATAGTGATGTCACGCATGTAGTCATTAAAACAACGAACACCACTTTTAATGAGTACCTCTTTTTGATGTTCCTTTATCCAAGACAACACTTGCTCTGGGTTAAGCGATGATTGTGGATTAAGCTTAACTACTTTTTTGCCTGCCATACCAGCGTCAATATAGTCGAAATTACCATAAACTAGATTACTAAGCGTTTGTCCAACTTTATTGTAAAACATCAAAGAAATCGCACCGTTTGGCTTCACCAATTCCGTTAACATTGTAAATGCCGCTTGAGGATCATCTAGCCACTCAAACACAGCGTGACATAACACTAAATCAAAAGGTGCTTGTTGTTTTTCTGATAATAATTCTGGCAGTGATTGTAACGGGCAATGAATAAACTCAACGTTATACAAACCTTGTTGTTCCGCATTAGTTTTTGCTTGTTGCAACATTTGCTCTGACACATCATTTATCACCAGTTGATGGCCTAACTTCGCCAACTGCAAAGAGACTTGACCTTGCCCTCCACCGACATCCAAAATTGTTAGTGGACGCGTTTTATCGTGTCTGTAGTTATTCAGATAATCAGTTAAATCCCTTAATAATACAGCTTCTCGAATTTTACCCTTAATCGTTCCGTATATGTTTTTACCGAACGTTTTACTGTGACTGTCAAAGTTTTGATCCTTACTTGTCATGAAGTCCCCCTTTACACTGGGTTAGGAATATCAATAAACTCGACGTCTAAACCGTGATTTTGTTGCAAATATTCTCCAACCGCTTTTACCCCATAGCGTTCAGTTGCATGATGGCCTGCGGCAAAAAAATCGATTCCATGTTCACGGGAAGAATGAATAGTTTGTTCCGATGCTTCACCAGTAATAAAGGCGTCAATACCTAGTTCTGCTGCAGTATCAATATACCCCTGCCCACCGCCAGTGCACCACGCAACTGTTTTTATCGCTTGTTTTCTGGCATCACTCACTAAAGGTGCACGATGTAACGTTGAAGTTATTGAAGCTGTTAACTGAGTCGCAGTTAATGCTTGTTCAAACTCACCACGCATTAAAACCCCAAGAGGTGAAACCTGATCAATCGCCTCAATGTTAGTGATCCCTAACAAACTTGCCAACTGCGCGTTATTACCTAACTCTGGGTGTACATCAATTGGCAAATGGTAAGCAAATAAGTTGATATCATGTTTAATCAATTTACCGATCCGGTTTTTTTTAAGTCCGGTAATGGTTTGGTTCTCTCCTTTCCAAAAATATCCGTGATGTACCAAAATGGCGTCCGCTTGAACATCGATGGCAGCGTCAATCAACGCTTCACTGGCAGTCACTCCAGTCACTATCTTGTTGATTTCAGTTTTACCTTCGACTTGCAAACCATTTGGACAGTAGTCTTTAATTTTGTCAGAACTGAGAAGTTGATTAAGGAGAGTCTGCAATTGTTTATTCGAAATACTCATGATGATGTCTTGCTGTTTACTTGCAATTTGAAGATTCCTGTATGGTATCTCATTTTTATTTTTCAGCCTATTCGAGTGTCGAAAAACAACAATACCTTTATGAAAACTGTCTAACATCAGCAAATTGTCATATAACTGGCCGGAAAACTTGAGTTTCTAAGCAAAAATTTGTATAAAGAACGCTCATTTTTTAATGCAAACAATATTAGGTATGTAATACATGAGTAAACTAGACAAAGAACAAGTTCTGTCTGACTTCACTGAAGCTTATAAAAAAGCAAATGGTAAAGAACCACAAATCGAAGCGAAAGGCGGTTGGTTTAGCGTTGATGGCGGAAAAAATGTTCGTCTAGCGGCACTTGTAGAATTAACAGCAGAACTATCTGGTGGTGCAGCACCGGCAGCTGAGAAAGCTCCAGCAGCAAAAGCGGAAGCGAAAAAACCAGCCGCAAAAAAAGCAGCGCCTAAAAAGGCAGCGGCGCCGGCAGAAAAATCAGTAGGTTATACCGTGACTAAAAAAGGTGATGGTTTAAATCCAGCAAACTACTGGTTGGAATACTTAGCAAACCTAGATTCTGACAGCAGAGCGCCGCACGGTTTCTACTAAGCCCTGTCGGTTCAAAACAGTATCATATAAGCTCATCTCTGATGGGCTTTTTTATTGCACTAAACTTTGTAACCGCTTGACACAAAAAAGCCGCAAGAGCATTAATGTACTCTTGCGGCTTGTTTAATTCTGGAGTTTTAAACTACTTTTCTTTTTCAAGAAGTTCAGCAGTTCCAACCTCAACACGGGCTTTAAGTTTTTGTCCGGGTCGAAAGGTCACAACTCTGCGAGCGGAAATAGGAATGTCTTCCCCTGTTTTTGGGTTTCGGCCTGGGCGAGATTTTTTCTCACGCAGTTCAAAATTACCAAAACCAGACAGTTTTACCTGTTCACCCGATTCCAAAGTTTCTCGAACTTCTTCAAAAAAGTCCTCAACCAAATCTTTCGCATCAATTTTATTTAAGCCTACTTTTTCAAATAGGTATTCCGCGATTTCTGCTTTGGTTAGTGCCATAGTTTAGTCCCTCAACGTTGCATCAAACTGCTCTTTCAGCATTGCTACAACTTGATCAAGTTTATTACTAATGTCTTGTTCTTCTAAGGTTCGTTCAACATCTTGTAATACAAGAGAAATTGCCAAACTCTTAGAACCTTCTTCTATACCGTCACCACGATATACGTCAAACAAGTTTAGGTCAACTAGTTGATTTCCGCCAATTTTTTCTATTTCGGCTAAAACTTTTCCAGCGTTTACTTGCTCAGCAACGATAACCGCAATATCTCTGCGGTTTGCTGGGTATTTAGACACAGGTTTCGCATCCGGTAAAACACGTTGTGTAATAGCTTCGAGCTTTAATTCAAACACAAACGTTTTGCCATTTAAACCAAGTGCTTTTTCAGCTGCTGGGTGAACAGCGCCCAAATAACCAATCAATTGTTCGTCGCGGTAAATCGCGGCGGCTTGGCCTGGATGAAGTGCAACGCAAATTGGATCGTCAGCTGCGACCGGCTCAAAACGGAAAGCCGATGTATCAATACATTTGGCTAAAATCGCTTCTACGTCTGCTTTGGCATCATAAAAATCGACTGCACGGATTTGTTCATTCCATGATTCACCAGCTATTGAACCCGAGATAACACCGGCCAACATAGCCTCTTGACGAATATTCATCGGAGCGTCGTTATCTGGCGTAAAGCGTAACCCAGTTTCAAACAAACGTACGCGCGGCTGTTGGCGTTTTTGATTGTAAACAACCGCTGGTAATAAACCTGACCATAAGCTTAAACGCATAACTGACATATCCGCAGAAATCGGATGTGGTAACGTTAGGCCTTCTAAATGTGGGAACAGCTTATTTTGAACTTTAGGATCAACAAAGCTGTATGTAATGGCTTCTTGATAACCGCGCGCCGTCAGTAAGTTAGCAAATACTGACTTGTCTAAGTTCGCTTCTTTACGAACTGGCATGTTAAGCGATGCAGTAGGCGCGATATTTGGTATGTTATTGTAACCATAAACGCGAGCTACTTCTTCAATCAAGTCTTCTTCGATATTGATATCAAAACGGAAACTTGGAGACACTGCATGCCACTGTGCACTCTGCCCTTCACCTTTAAATTCAACGTTTAGACCTAAACGGCTTAAGATTGTCGTTACTTCTTTATCTGCAATAACGTGACCTAAAACGCGATCTAAGCGTGCTCTGCGCAATACAATAGCGGGAGAAGCAGGTAGTTCATTTTCCGCAACGGCTTCAACGATAGGGCCTGCTTGCCCACCAGCAATCTCTAATAATAACTTAGTTGCTCTTTCCATCGCTGTGCGTTGTAGTTTATAGTCCACACCGCGTTCATAACGATGTGAAGCGTCAGTATGTAAACCATACGAACGTGCGGTGCCCGCCATTGTTACTGGATTAAAGAACGCGCTTTCCAACAACACGTCTTTTGTCGCTTCAGTAACACCTGAGTCTAAACCACCAAACACACCCGCTATTGCTAATGGCTTGTTATGGTCGGCAATCACTAACGTTGAATCAGTTAGTTCTACTTCTGACTCATCAAGTAACGTTAATTTTTCACCAGCATTCGCATTGCGTACTTTGATGCCACCTTCGATTTTTGCTAAATCAAACGCGTGCATTGGATGACCTAACTCAATCAAAACGAAGTTGGTGATGTCTACTACAGGGTCGATTGAACGAATACCAGAACGGCGTAATTTTTCAGCCATCCATAAAGGTGTTTCTGCATTAACATTAATACCTTTAACGACACGCCCCAAATAACGAGGACAACCGTTAGCATTCTCTAGCTCGATAGATACGGTATCGTCGATGCTAGGTTTTGTTTCCGCTACAGGCATTTCAGTTACGTCAATGTCATTTAAAACACCAACTTCTCGAGCAACACCAGCAATGCCTAAACAATCGCTACGGTTCGGTGTTAAATCGATTTCAATAATTGAGTCATCTAGATTTAAATATTCGCGCACATTGGTGCCGATTGGCGCATCAGCAGGTAATTCTAAAATTCCGTCTGAATCATCAGCCATGCCTAATTCAGAAAACGAACACAACATGCCATACGAAGGCTGACCACGTAATTTGGCTTTTTTGATTTTGAAATCACCAGGTAATACCGCGCCCACCATAGCTACTGCCACTTTCAAACCTTGACGACAGTTTTTAGCGCCACAAACTATATCAATTAATTCACCATCGCCCGCATCGCCAACGTTGATTTTTGTCACTTGTAATTTGTCAGCTTCTGGATGTTTGCCACACTCAACAACCTCACCCACAACAACGCCAGAAAACTCAGCGGCGGCAGGTTCAACACCGTCCACTTCCAAGCCTGCCATTGATAACTGTTCACTTAATTCATCGGTCGAAATTGAAGGATTTACCCACTCACGTAACCACTTTTCACTAAATTTCATGTTTGGGCTCCTTATTTAAACTGCTTTAAGAAACGAAGGTCGTTTTCGAAGAATGAACGTAAATCATTTACGCCGTAACGCAACATAGTCAAACGCTCTACTCCCATACCAAAGGCAAATCCAGTGTATTGCTCTGGGTCGATATTGACAGATTTAAGTACATTTGGATGCACCATTCCGCAGCCTAAAACCTCTAGCCACTTACCGTTCTTACCCATTACGTCCACTTCTGCAGACGGCTCAGTGAATGGGAAATACGAAGGACGGAAACGCACTTGCAAGTCTTCTTCAAAGAAGTTGCGCAAGAAGTCGTGCAAAATACCTTTTAACTCAGCAAAACTCACGTTTTTATCCACCATCAAACCTTCCACCTGATGGAACATCGGCGTGTGAGTTTGGTCGTAGTCGTTACGATAAACACGGCCTGGTGAGATAATTCTAAGCGGAGGTTGTTCAGTTTCCATGGTACGAATTTGCACGCCCGACGTTTGAGTACGTAACACCGTATCCGGCGTGAAATAAAAGGTATCGTGGTCAGCACGCGCTGGATGATGTTCAGGAATGTTCAACGCATCAAAATTATGGAATCCGTCTTCCACTTCTGGCCCTTGTTTAACTTCAAAACCTAAATCACCGAAGAAAGATTGAATGCGTTCAATGGTACGAGAAACTGGATGAATGCCGCCTTGCTCCATGCCACGACCAGACAAAGTTACATCAATAGTTTCAGACGCTAACTTGGCGTTAAGTGCTTCAGTTTGTAATTGTTCACGACGCGCTGAAATCGCTTGTTGAACCGAACCTTTCGCTTTATTGATGGCTTGTCCCATCTCTTTGCGTTGTTCGTGATCCATTTTACCAAGGGATTTTAAAAGCTCGGTGATTTTGCCTTTTTTACCTAAGTATTCAACTCGCACATCTTCCAGTGCTTGGATTTCTTTTGCGTCTGCAATGGCAGATTCCGCTAACCCAATAATTTCGTCTAAATTCATGGAATTCTCTTAGTTTTCTTCAATCTTATCTTCGTTGAAATAGCCGTGAAATTAACAGCTCATAATCAAAATTTTTAAAGGTCGAGAGTCTACCTCAAATGCGCTAAAAATTTTAGTGTTAAATACCGATTTACAATGATTTTTATTGCGGTTGAAAAACAGTTATCACTCCCCCATTCAATCTATAATCGTAATTTTCAAAAAGCACAGAATATGGAAATAAAACTAAATAATTTAGCACCTACCGAAATTTATCATTTGATGACCCAAACAGTGATACCTCGTCCAATCGCCTGGGTGTTAACTGAGTCGTCGCAAGATAACTTTAACTTGGCGCCATTTTCCTACTTTTCTGCCGTTTGTAGTGCGCCGCCACTGCTAATGTTCTCAGTTGGTAAGAAACCAAACGGCGATGATAAAGATACGGTAGTGAATGCCAGAGCCAGCAAAAAAATGGTGATCCACATTGCCAGCGAGGACATGTACAAAGAAGTAACCGACTCTGCTGCCACGTTAGACCACGGCGAATCTGAGCTGTCATTGACCGGGTTAGAAACCACTGAGTTTGCAGGGTTTGAACTGCCTAGATTAAAAGACTGTAAAATTGCGTTTGGCTGCAAATTGCACGAGATACAACATATTGGCGCCGTACCGCAGACCTTAGTTTTTGCTGAAATCGAAACTATCTATGTCGCGGATGACGTGGTGGTTAAAGATCAAAAAGGCAGGGACAAAATCGCAGCTGAACTAATAAAACCACTTGCTCGGTTAGGCGCTGCGGAATACGCGTCATTTGGTGAAGTGATCACGCAAGTGAGACCGAAGTAAGTTGTAAGTTGTAAGTTGTAAGTTGTAAGTTGTAAGTTGTAAGAAAAAGCTTGAAAGCTAAAAGGCTGG